>JAOPXC010000195.1 GCA_025965335.1 Nocardioides sp.
GGGCGAAGTCGGTTCAGCCGCGCAGGTAGGCGAGGACCGCGGACACGCGGCGGTCGGAGCCGGGGTCCAGGTCGAGCTTCGCGAAGATGTTGCCGACGTGCTTGCGCACGGCGGCCTCGCTGACGACCAGCACCTCGGCGATGGAGCCGTTCGTGCGGCCCTCGGCCATCAGGGCAAGGACGTCGCGCTCGCGTTCGGTCAGCGCGGCAAGCGGGCCGTCGGCGTCGCGGCGACGCAACAGCTGGCGCACCACCTGGGGGTCGACCACGGTGCCGCCGGCAGCGACCCGGTCGAGGTCGGCGAGGAACTCGCGGACGTGCCCGACCCGGTCCTTGAGCAGGTAGCCGACGCCACCACCGGGGGTGGAGTCGAGCAGCTCGGCGACATAAGCGTCGGCGACGTACGCGGAGAGCACCATGATCGCGATGGCGGGATGCGCGGCCCGGATCGCGGCCGCCGCACGTAGTCCCTCGTCGGAGTGGTCCGGCGGCATCCGGATGTCGGTGATGACCAGGTCCGGTCTGGTGTGGGCGACGAAGGCGAGCAGTGCTTCGGCGTCCTCGACGGCGGCTACCACGTCGTGCCCCGCGCGCTCGAGGATGCCCACCAGTCCCTCGCGAAGCAGGGCCGAGTCCTCTGCGATGACGACCCTCAGACGGCACTGAGCGGACACTCCATCCTCACCTCCGTCGGCCCTCCAGCGGGGCTGGTCACCTGCAGGCTGCCGTCGAGCGCCTCCAGTCGGAGGACCAGTCCGGCCAGCCCGCGGCCCGCGGCCGGTTCCGCGCCCCCGACGCCGTCGTCCACGACGGTCAGCACCAGCCTGCCGTCCCGGGTCCAGACGTGCACCTGCGCGGTGCGCGCGGAGGCGTGCCGGACGACGTTGGTGAGCGCCTCGCTCACCACGAAGTACGCCGCGGCCTCGACCGGCTCCGGCGGCCGGCCGGGCAGCGTGATGTCGGTGTGCACCGGCACCGGCGAGCGGTCCGCAATCTCGTGCACCGCCGCGGCGAGGCCGTGGTCGACCAGCACCCGCGGATGAATGCCACGGACCGTTGACCTCAGCTCCTCGAGCGCTCCCTCGGCCTGCCGGTGCGCCTCGCGCACGAGCTCGAGGCCGGCGCCCTCAGGCACGTCGAGCTCGGCACGCCCCAGAGTCATGGTCAGCGCGACCAGCCGCTGCTGAACCCCGTCATGCAGGTCGCGCTCGATCCGCCGCCGCTCGGTCTCGAACGCGTCGACCAACCGCACCCGCGAGCGCCGCAGGTCCGTGACCGCCTCGGTGAGCCGGACCTGTTGCGGGTCGAGCAGGAGCCGGGTGAGCGCCGCCTGGGCACACGCCAGCACCGCAATGAGATACGCCGCCGCGACCAGCGCGAGCAGGCCGAAGCCGGCGGCCACCACTGCCTCACCGGTGTCGTCGACGGTCCAACCGATCACCTCGAGGTGGTTCCACCGCACCAGCAGCGGGGCCAGGAGCAGGACCACTGGCACGGACGCGACGAACGTCAGCACCACCGCGTCGACCAGCCACAGGATCGTCGCGAGCAGCACGGCGTAGCCGACCTCGGCCCAGGCCACCGGGAGCTGGCGACCGGCCCGCAGCCGCTCGCGGAGGGTGCCGGACGCGGCGACGTCGGTGCGCGGAAGCACCAGCACCAGCCGGCGGCGCTCCAGGTCAGCCACCACGGTCGTCACGAGCGGCACCGCGGCGAGCACCAGCAGCCCGACCAGCACCACGAGGGTGAGCAGCCCGACGCCGAGCACCACGAAGAGGACCGCGAAGACGACCAGCCCGACCGGGACGGTGGAGGCGATGTAGGCCAGTGAGCGCCACGGCCAGGCCGAGGCCAGGAACCGCCAGGATCTCCCGCGCACGGCTGTCCACGCGTCGGGGAAGCTCATCCCCCGACCCTAGGGTCACCAGCGGTTCAGCGGGGTAGCGCACGCGCTACCCCGGATGTCGCGCACGGGCCCGTGCCAGGGAGCTCGGCCGCCGGTGGACTGGAGTCATGACCCAGACCCTCCAGCCGGTGGCAGCCACCGCGGACACCACCATCGCGATTGCCCTCGACGGCATCACCCGCACCTACCGCTCGCGATCCGGCGACGTGCACGCCCTGCGCGGCGTCACTCACGCGTTCCCCCGGGGCAGCTTCACCGCTGTCATGGGCCCGTCCGGATCCGGCAAGTCGACGCTGCTCCAGGTCGCGGCCGGGCTGGATCGGCCTACCCGCGGGCACGTGACGATCGGCGGCACCCCCCTGACCGGTCTCAACGAGACCCGGTTGACCCAGCTGCGTCGTACATCGATGGGCTTCGTGTTCCAGGCCTACAACCTGCTGGACGCCCTCACGGCGTACGACAACGTCGCACTGCCGGCCCGCCTGGCGGGACAGCGGGTGGACCGTGCCGCCGTCCTCGGGGCGCTCGAGCAGGTGGGTCTCCGCGACCTCGCCAAGCGACGCCCACCCGAGCTGTCCGGCGGGCAGCAGCAGCGCGTCGCGATCGCCCGGGCGCTGCACACCCGGCCCGCCGTCCTGTTCGCCGACGAGCCCACCGGCGCCCTGGACCGCAGCTCCGGTCGGCAGGTGCTCGAGCTGCTGCGCTCCCTTTCGGACGACCAGGACCAGACCGTCGTGATGGTCACCCACGACCCGCTGGCCGCGTCCTACGCGCACGGCGTCCTGTTCCTCGCCGACGGCCAGGTGGTCGGGCGCCTCCAGCACGGGGACGCCGCCCAGATCGCGGCCGCGATGAGCGAGCTCGAGCGATGATGCTGCAGCTGAGCCGGCAGACGGTCCGCCGGGCCTGGCAGCCGTACGCCGGCGCCTTCGTCGCCCTTGCCTGCGGCATCGTGCTCATCGCGACAACCGTGACGTTGGTGGGCTCGGTCGACGCCAGCGCCGGGCAACCCGGCGTGACGATGGCCGATCGCGCCCAGCTAGACGACCTCGCGGCGATGTTCGGGTTCATGGCAGCGGTCTCGCTGTTCATGGCGGTGTTCGTGGTCGGCAGCACGTTCGGCTTCGTCGTCGCCACTCGGCGACGTGAGCTGGGCCTGCTGCGCCTCATCGGCGCCACACCCCGCCAGGTGCGTCGCCTGGTGCTCGGCGAGTCCGCGGTGGTGGCCGTGCTCGCGACCGTCGTCGGCTGCGTCACGGCGACCGCCCTCACACCCGTGGTGCTCTGGCTGCTCCAGGCCCGTGGCATCACCGACCTCGACCTCCAGGCACCAGCCCCGTGGGTGGCCTGGGCGATCGCCGCACCCTGCGGAGCCGGCGTCGCCCTCGTCGGATGCTGGCGCGCCTCGCGCCGAGCCTCGCGGGTGGCGCCGATCGCCGCGCTTCAGGAGGCCGCCGTCGAGCGCCGGCGCCCGAGCGTGTGGCAACTGCTCATCGGCACCTGTTGCGCCGCCGCCATCGTGGCGACCCTGGTGGTTGCGACCCGAATGCAGCCGTTGTTCGCGCTCGTCACGGCGATCCTGCTGCCCGAGGTGATCGTCATCGGTCTGATGTGCTTCGGTGGGGTGCTCTTTCCCTTCCTCGCCGGGCTCCTGGCGCGGCCGTTCGTCGGTCGCAACGTCTCCGCCCGCCTGGCCCGCGACCACGTCCGCGCCGGATCGCGCACGCCGGCTGCGCTGGCGGCGCCGATCGTGGCGATCTCGGCGATCGCCGGGTCGATGATCGTCGCGCTCGGCTTCACCGCCGACTGGACGACGGCCCTGGACCGGGCACAGCTCGCGGCCCCGTTGGTCGTCGAGGCCGGCGACCCCACCGTCCTCGCCGCGCTCGCCGACGACCCGACGGTCGCGGTCGCCGACGCGCAGCGGCCGGTGCAGCTGCGGCTCGGTGCCGAGGGCGACCTCGAGGACGTGGAGGCGGTCGACGTCGCCGCGGCCACCGCAGCGCGTGGGCTGCACGCCGTACGAGGAGATCTCGAGGACCTCCACGGCGACACCCTCGCGGTCTCGGAGACCTGGGTGTTCGACGCCGGCAAGGACCTCGGCGACAGCGTCCGCGCCCGCGTCGACGGGAAAATGGTGCCGCTGCGGATCGTGGCCGTCGTGTCGGACGCACCCGACCTGTACGGCGACCTGCTGGTGCCCGAGGACCTCGTGTCCGAACAGCTCCGCGACCTCGAGCCCGAGCTCGTCTTCGTCGTTCCCCGCGACGGCGTCCCCGTGGCCACGGCCCGCACCTCGATCGAGCGGAGCCTCTCCGGCACCCACAGCCGGCTGCTGACCAGCGACGAGTGGATCGACCAGGTCGACCAGGAGACCCGCGCCGCGAACAACGTCGGTCTCTGGGTGCTCCTGGGGCCCGCCGGTCTCTACGCCGGGATCGCGATCGTCAACGCGATCCTGATCGGCGCCTCCCAGCGCCGGCGTCAGCTGCGCGTCATCCGGCTGCTCGGCGCCACCCGCGAGCAGGTGCGCCGGATGGCGGTCTGGGAAGCCGGCCTGGTCGGCGCCGCCGCGCTCCTGGTGGGCGGGCTGGTCACCGGCCTCGTGGGCTGGCTCGTGCGTCGGGCGACAACTGCCGACGTGCCCGACGTGACGATGACCGTGCCCTGGCTCCCGCTCACGGGCGTCGTGATCACGTGTGCTGGGCTGGCCGTCGTGGCAGCGCTCGTGGGCGCCCGGGGGGCACTCCGGGCCTGAGACACGAACTCGTGGTCATCTTGATTGGTTCGTCGGGGGTCGGGCTGAATGCGTCGTCTCATGGTCTGTGATGCGGCGGATCAGCTTGTTCAGGTCGTCGCGGCTGTAGTGGACCTGTTCGGGCTCCACTGGGCGATCATTGGTTGCGGGGATCCGGTCAGGCATGAGGACCGGGCTCGCCCCACGCCCGATCTCAGGTCACTGCCCCGTGTTCCCAGTCCAGGCCGGGCTATCCCGAGCCCAGGGATCGTGCCTGCTGACGAAGGAACTCCGTGGCCGGCCGCGGCTCGATGCCGGCCTCGCGCAGGGGACCGTCGTCCCAGTCCGCGGCGACCAGGTCCTGCAGCAGTCCCGCCCCGAAGACCGAGGCGAGTGCCGGGTTGGGCCGGTTCAACACCCGCATGCCGAGCCGCGCCATCGCGCGAGGCATGGCTTGACGCTTCATCCTGCGGCCGGTGAGTTGTTCGGCGACCGCTATCGCCTCATTGCGGCTGATGCATTCGGGCCCCCCGAACTCGATGAGCGAGGGCCCACTCGGCTCGACGGCGACGTAGGCGACGAGAGCGGCGACGTCGTCCGTGCTGACCCAGCGCCGCCGGGTGTCACCCTTGCCGAACACCGAAACCTTGCCCGCCTCCATGTCGAATCGGCCCAGGGGGGCGAGATGGACCTCCTGGAATGCGTCGGGTCGGAGGATGCTCAAGCGCATCGACGACGCTCGTAGCCGACTCTCGGTCGCGACCTTCGCCCGCTCCAGCGGCGAACCCAGACCCGCGTCGGCACCGGCGTACGAGACATAGACGAAGTGCGCGACATCGAGCTCCTCGGCCAGGTCGACCAGGGCACCTACACCGTCCTCGTCGACCTCCTGGATCGACGACCCGCCTTCTCCGCTCAGCTGTCTCAAGATCGCGGTCGCCGTACAGACGACCGTGTCCGGACCCGAGCACGCGGAGCGCAGGCTGGCGGCATCGGTGAGGTCGCCTCGAACGACCTGCGCTCCCAGAGCCGTCAGGCTACTGGCGTCCGTCCGTGGACGGACCAGGCACCGGACCGTCTCACCGCGGCCGCGCAGGAGCCGGACGACGCGTCCGCCCAGCTCCCCCGTCCCTCCCACCAGGAGGATCATTGCTTCGCCTCCCAACCGCCCGGCCAACGCCTGCGGTGGTGGGTCGGGCAACCGGTGAGGCAACCCACCACCCAAGGGCTGGACAGGGCGCGGTTTCGACTTTCCACCCGTTGACGGGTCTCCGCAATAGCCCCCGGAAGTCCTTGACACCGCGTGGGCCGGTCCCGCCCACCGGGGGCGAACCGTCAGACGAGCTCGAACTCGACCTTCCGCGACTCCAGGTCGGCCACCGTGAGCCGCACCCGTACGTCGGTCCCGAGCGGCAGGTCCGTGGCGGAGCTGACCGTGGCTTCCACGGCAGGGTCTCGGATCGTCACGACCCCCCGCCGAGCGTCGTGGTCGTCGACGTCGATGACCACGCCGGGGAACACCTCGCCGACCCGCCCCTGCAGCTCGCCCGCCTCGACCAGGTCGAGGATCGCGCGCTCGTACCGATGAGCGCGGTGGCCCGACTCCTGCAGGATCTTCGGCAGGTCGTGCAGCTCCGACAGCACCCACGCAGGCACCTCGGTGCCGGCACACAGCGCCACACAGATCTCACCCGCGAACCGGTCGCCGAGCCGGCGCAGGGGGGCCGTGACGTGCGCGTACTCCGACGCGAGCGCCGCGTGCTGCGGATCGGCCGGGGCCTCTCCGTCGAAACCGACGTAGCCGCTACCGCGCAGCAGCCGGGTGCAGGCTACGACCATCGCCGCGTGGTCGGGACGCGAAGGGTCCAGCGTGCGGATGAAGTCGGGGTAGAGCAGCTCTGCGGGCCACTCGATCCCGAGCGCGCGGGCCGTGCGGTGCAACCGCTTGACGTCGCGCGCGTCGGGCGGCGGCAGCGTCCGCAGCAGTCCGACGCGGGCGTAGACCATGAGGGACGCCGCAGCGAACCCGGTGAGCAGCGAGATCTGGGCGTTCCACAGCTCGACGGGCAGGACCTCCCGGAACTCCAGGCGCCATGGTTCGCCCGACACGTCGACCTCCTGCTCGGGCAGCGGGAGCGACACCCCGCCCTGCGCGGCCTCGCGCGTCAGCCGCAGCTCGCCGACCTCCTTGAGGAGCATCAGCGACTCCGAGGCGCTGCCGTCGTCGATGGCCGACTGCGCCCCGGCGAAGTCCAGCTGCGCTCTCGACCGGATCAGGGCCCGCTCGACCCGGACCGCCGTGCCCTCGCCGGTCTCGTCGACGTCGATCGTCCAGAGCAGCGCCGGCCGGACCTGGTCGGCCAGCAGGGAACCGGCGCGCTCGGAGAGCACGGTCGGGTGCAGCGGCACCTTGGAGTCGGCCCCGTACAACGTCTGGCCGCGGCGATGCGCCTCGACGTCGACCGGGTCGCCGGACGTGATGAAGGCCGCCGGGTCGGCGATGGCGTAGCGCACGACGTAGCCGGCGCCGGCACGCTCGATGTGCACCGCCTGGTCGAGATCCTGCGACCCCGCCGGGTCGATCGTGACGAACTCGATGTCGGTGCGGTCGAGGTCCGGCAACCGCGGGGCCGCCGCGGCGGCCGCGGCCGCCTCTTCCACCTCGGCCGGGAACTCCGGCGTCACGTCCAGCTCCGACTGGATCCTCGCAATACCCTCGCGCAGGCTCCGGGGGGTCACCCGGTCACTCGGCGTGCGGAGGCTGACCACGCGGTTGAACGGCATGTCCTCGACCCTAGCCACGAACCGCCCCGACCACCCCCCTTAACCTTGCCGCGTGCTGATCCTGTTGCCCCCGAGCGAGGGCAAGACAGAGCCCCGTCGCGGGAAGCCGCTCGACACTGCTGAGCTCAGCTTCCCGAGCCTGGCCGGGGCCCGGCAGCGCGTGCGGGACGCGCTCGTCGAGCTCTGCGAGGGCGATCCCGCCGCGGCGGCCAAGGTGCTCGACGTCGGCACCACCCAGCTGGATCTCGTCGCCCTGAACGCGCGGTTGCGGACGGCACCCACCGCACGCGCCGACCACGTGTACGCCGGCGTCCTGTACGACGCGCTCGACTTCGAGACCTTGTCGCCCGGAGCCCGGCGCCGCGCGACCGGACGGCTCGCGGTCACCTCCAGCCTCTTCGGCCTGGTCCGCCCGGCCGACCGGATCCCGGCCTACCGGCTGTCCGGCGGCACCAGCCTCCCCGGCCTCGGGCCGGTGGCGGGGGTCTGGAGAGGCAGCCTCGGAGCCGCGGTGACCGAGGCGGTCGGCACCGGCCTGTTGGTCGACCTCCGCAGCAGCACGTACGCCGCGTTCTGGCGTCCCCCGTCCGAGCTCGCGAAGCGGGTCGCGACCGTCCGGGTGCTGCACGAGATGAACGGCCGGCGTCAGGTGGTCAGCCACTTCAACAAGGCCACCAAGGGCCGGATGGTGCGGGCCCTGCTGGAGGACGGTCGCGATCCGCGGACCCCGCGGAAGCTCGCCGCGATCCTCGCCGAGCTGGGCTGGGCCGTCGAGGTCGGCCCGGCGACGGCGAAGGGCACCCAGCTCGACGTCGTTGTCAGCGAGCTGTGAACGCCCTATGTGATGCGGGTCAACCGCGGACCTGGCAATGGTTCGCACCCGTCGTCCGTTGGATCGTTTGCTGACGTAGGACATCCACTTAGAACGCGCAGGGGCTCGGGACCACGGCGCAGGGAGGGGCCTACCTGTCCGCTCCCGTCGTCGACGGGCGGCCAGTCGGGAGACAGCGTGCTGCGCCAGAGGTGCGTTGCGCCGTGGCGTCGGTCGAGACCGACGTACCGGCATATGTCCATGGGGGGATTGACATCTTGGGGGGCATCACCGGCGCTCGAGAGCGCCCGAAACCAGCAACCGCGACTGCCCCGCGCCGCCTGGGCGCCGTCACGGCACTTCTGCCGGCACACAACGAGGAGGCGAACCTCGGCGCCGCGATCGCCTCTCTCACCGGCCAGACCGAGCCGCCGGGCCGGATCGTCGTCATCGCGGACAACTGCACCGACGACACGGAGGCGATCGCCGTCCGGCTCGGCGTGGAGGTCCTGCGCACCCGCGACAACGCCTACAAGAAGGCCGGCGGCCTCAACCAGGCCCTCGACGCGCTCCTGCCCGGCATGCTCGACGACGACCTCGTCCTGGTCATGGACGCGGACTCGCTTCTCGACCCCGGCTTCCTCGAGGAGGCACGACGGACCCTCGGCCCGTCGGTCGGCCACGTCCGGGGAAAGCCGCTCGGAGGCGTCGGTGGGACCTTCCTCGGTGGGCCGGGCGGAGGTCTGCTCGGCACCTTCCAACGCAACGAGTACGCCCGCTACGCGCGTGACGTGCGCCGGTTGAAGGGCCGGGCGCTCGTCCTGACGGGCACGGCGTCGGTCTTTCCGGTACACGTCCTGCGCGAGGTCGCCGCTGCCCGCCGCACCGGCGAGCTGCCCGACCAGTCCGGCGCGGGCAACGTGTACGACGTGCACGTCCTGACCGAGGACAACGAGCTGTCGCTCGCGCTGATGCATCTCGGCTACGCCATCCTGGCGCCCCGCGGCTGCACCTTGGTCACCGAGGTGATGACCACCTGGGGCGACCTTGCCCGGCAGCGCTCCCGCTGGAAGCGCGGCGCCCTGGAGAACATCGTGGACTACGGGCTCACCCCCGTCACCGCGTCCTACTGGGGCCGGCAGGTCCTGAGCGCCGTCGGCCTGCTCGCCACGGCCCTGTACCTCGGCAGCCTGGTCTGGGGCGTGTTCGCAGGCATGCACCTGCACCCGCTCTGGATCGCAGCCTCCCTTGGCTTCTGCGTCGAACGGATCGTCACGGTCCGGCGACGCGGTTGGCGCCAGATGGTGCTCGCGGCACCCCTGGTGATCGAAATGTCCTACGACCTGTTTCTGCAGGCCGTCCAAGCGCAGGCCTTCACCCAGGCCGTACTGCGCAGCGAAAGGAAGTGGTGACATGTACAACACCCCAGCAGCCGTCGCAACGAGCGGCGGACTGGCAATGACCGGCCTGACCGGCAACCCGGTCTGGCTGTTCCTCGCAGCGTTCGCGTTGCTTGCGCTGGGCCTCGCGGTGCTGCGGACGGTGCCGCGGCGCGAGCGGTGAGACGGGCTGTCGCGCTCGTCCTCATCGGGGCGGGGCTGGCGCTGATCGCGGTTCTCGCCGGCGGGCGCATCGTCGACTCCCAAGAGACCGCCGCGGCCCAGGCTCAGCTCGCGACCGAGCTGCCCCCCGGTGCGCCGATCACCCGGGCCGAGCCGCGGCCCGTCGCCACACCGGTGCCGACCGGCCGGGCCCTGCTCACCATGAGGATCCCGCGCTTCGGCGCCGACTGGAAGTGGGTCGTCTCGGAGGGCACGTCGGCCACCGTCCTGGCCGGGGGCCCCGGCCACTACTCGGGCACGGCGTTGCCGGGCGAGCGCGGCAACACCGCCTTTGCGGGGCACCGCGCCGGTCACGGCGATCCCTTCATCAACTTCGACCAGCTGCGAGCCGGCGACCGCGTCGTGTTGCAGCAGGGCGCCAACACCTGGGTCTACCAGATCGACGGCCCACCTCGGATCATCCCGGTATCCGCGTCGTGGGTGCTCGACCCGACACCCGGGCGGAAGCTCACGCTGACCACGTGCTGGCCGAAGTACGGATCCTCGAAGCGCATGTACGTCCGCGCCCACCTGGTGGCCGGCTGAGCGAATCCGGACTCACTGCTCGACGAGTGCCCCGCGCAGCACCTCGAGGACCTCGTCCGAGGAGTTCACGCGCCAGTCCCGCTCCTTGCGCGCCTGGAAGTACACGAGCGCGCGCACGCGCGGCATCCCGGCGCGGTCGAGAGCCTGGCCGAGCCAGGTGGCCTTGCTGTGCGCCGGGTCCACGGGTGCCCCGTCGTCGACCCGCGGCTCCTTCGACGCGAACTCGCAGATCCAGACCGGCGCGGTGGGGTCGAGCCGGGTCAGGGTCTGGTACATCGGGGTGAAGATCGTGTCGAACGACTGCCACCGGCCCCAACCCGCGTCCACGCCCCAGTTGAAGCCGTCGATGCCCAGCACGTCGACGTACGCCGCCCCTGGCCAGATCGCCTTGACGGGGGTGGTGCCGGCGTACGTGTCCGCGGCCGGGTCGAAGACCCAGCGGAGGTTGGTCGCGCCCGCCTGTCGGGTGTACCTGACGACGTGACGCCAGGCGGAGATGAACTCGGCATAGGTGCCCCCGCTGGGGCGGTCACCGGAGCGGGTCGGCTGGAACGGCTGCCAGTCGCCGTTCATCTCCGGCCACGGGCGTACGTACACGGGATAGGGGTACGAGCGGGCGGCCGCGGCGATTCGGTCGAGGTAGCCGTCGTAGCGGCCCTTCGCCCACCCCCGGAACCGGGTAGCCCCCATGTCCCAGGACAGGAGCACGTCGCGCCGCCCACCGTCAGCGAAGGCAAGCTCGTGGGAGCCCGGGAAGACGTCACCGAACCCGTAGTAGTAGGAGGCGATGGACATCTCGGCACCCACGAGCTGCTCGAAGTCCGCGAGCGCCGCCGGGTCCTGCTGCATGCCCTCCACGAACGCACCGAACGCGACACCGCCGCCGGTGGTGGCCGTGGACAGCCGACCGGCAGCGATGCGACCGTCCGCCCCGCCCGAGGCCGCGGCGACCAGGACGCACAGCAGCACGACGAGGGACACGAGCCTCCGCGGCACCTGCCCAACACCCGTCACCCGATGATCGTGACGGACTTGGCGCGGTTCCCGATACCCCCGGGTCGGACATGCCGCCATGGCCCGGTCGGGTCATGGGCCGAACGGGCTGTTGCGTGCTACCAGCGGGTGGCGTTCGAGAAGGCGTCGTTGCCCGGCGGCAGGGCGTTGTACATCCGCATCGAGGCCCGGGGTTCGGTGCCGTCCCGGCCCCCCTGGAAGAACGACACGACGGTCACCGAGGCCGGGGTGAGCTCCATCCGGAACACCGAATCGAGCGGTGCTTGGACGGCATGCGTGACCAGGGTCTTGATCGGTGTGACGTGGCTGACGACCACGACCGTGCCACCGGGGTGCTTGTCGAGGACCCGCTGGAGACCGCCCAGGACCCGGGCCTCGACCACCCGGAACGACTCACCGCCGCCGGCCGGCACGTCCAGGGACCCCAGCCACCCGTCGAGGTCGTCCTTGTGCTTCTCGGCCACCTCGGTGAACGTCAGCCCGTCCCAGGCCCCGAACTCCATCTCGGCGAATCCGGGCTCCTCCTCGATGCTCTTGCCCAGCACCTCCGCAAGGATCTCGGCGGACTCCAGCGTGCGGCGTACCGGCGAGGCGATCACGGCGTCGATGCGCTCCGTCAACGGCGACAGCCACTCGGCCGTCGCCCGGACCTGTGCGCGCCCGTCCTCGCTCAGCCCGGGATTGGCGCTGGCGAGACCGCCGGAGAACCGCTTCTCGGTGGTGTGCGGGGTGACTCCGTGCCGGACCAGGATCAGCGTGGTCGGCTCGCCGGCCGACGCCGACCAGCCCCGGGCCTCCGCCTGGATCGAGGGCGGGGCGCCGGCCGGGCTCTCGACCTCCTCGATCAGCGACTCTGCTTCGGGCAACTCCCCGGCCACCGTGACGCCGCTCCGCTTGCCGTCGAGTGCTTCGTTGGCAAGCCGGTCCGCGTGCTTGTTCCGCTCTCGCGGAATCCAGGTGTACGTCGTGCCGAACGGCGCCAGGCGGTTCGCCTCCTGGGCCAGCGGAATCATCGAGGCGTGCTTGATCTTCCAGCGGCCCGACATCTGTTCGACGACGAGCTTCGAGTCCATCCGCACCTCGATGTCGGCCTCCGGGGCGAACTCCTCGGCCAGCCGGAGTCCCGCGATCAGCCCGGAGTACTCCGCCACGTTGTTCGAGGCGATGCCGATGGTCGTGGCGTCCTCGGCGATCACCTCGCCGGTCCCGGCGTCCTTGAGGACCGCGCCGTACGCCGACGGGCCGGGGTTGCCGCGGGATCCCCCGTCGGCCTCGATGATGACCGACCGCGCCCCGGAGCGGGGTGTCACAGCCCCGACTCGGCGGTGCGCACCAGAATCCGCTGGCACTCCTCGCAGCGGATCACCTCGTCGCTGGGCTTCGCCCGGATCACGGCGAGCTCGGCGTTGTCGAGGGTCAGCCGGCAGCCGCCACACTGGCGGGCCCGCAGCTCGGCCGCGCCCACACCGTCCTTCTGGGTCCGCAGCCGGTCGTAGAGCGCCAGCAGCTCGGCCGGGAGCCCCTCCGCCGACGGCCCCCGCTGTGCCTCGAGGTCGAGCAGCTGGGCATCGAGGTCACCGGTCTTCTTGTCCCGAGCGGCCTCGAGAGCCTCGAGTCGCTCGTCCGCCTCGCGCACCTGGGCCGCCAGGGTGTCGAGGGTCCGCTGGGCATCCTCGAGTGTCGCCATGACCTCGAGCTCCTCGTCCTCGAGCGTGGAGATGCGGCGCTCGAGCGACTCGAGCTCGTGCTGCATGCGCTCGAGGTCCTTCGGGTTGGTGATCAGGCCCTGGTCCATCCGGTCCCGGTCGCGGGTGCGGCGGGTCTTGACCTGCTCGACGTCGCCGTCGATCTTGGTCTGCTCGACCGTCAGATCGTCCACGACGATCCGGGCGTCACGCGCCTGGTTGTCGAGGTCGGTGCGGGTGTCTCGAAGCGCGGCGATCTCGGCGATCTCGGGGAGGTTGGTGCGTTGGTGGCGCAGCTGGTCTGACCGGGCGTCGAGCTCCTGAACGTCGAGCAGCTTCAGCTGGGCGAAGGGGTCGGCTTTCAGTGGGTACTCCTGGGTGTGCGGGGCGGTGCCGGGTGGCCGATCAGGGGCGGAAGTGCCACGGGTCGGTGTTCAGGGTGCTCACCCGGGTCTCCACCGTATCGCCCACCGCGTCACGGAGCCGCGCCTCCACCACGGGCAGCCAGGTCCACTCGGCTGCCCAGTGCGAGACGCCGACCAGGGCGGGGCCGCCCTTCTCGAGGAACTCCCCCGCCGGGTGGTGCCGCAGGTCGCTCGTCACGTAGACGTCGGCGTCGGTGCGCAGCACGTCCTCGAGCAGGAAGTCGCCCGCTCCCCCGGCCACCGCCACCCGTCGTACGACGCGGTCGGGGTCGCCGCCCACCAGCACCCCCTGGACCGTCGACGGCAGCACCGCCCCGACGTGCGCCGCGAACGCGAGCAGCGTCGTCTCCTCGACGTCCCCGATCCGGCCGGCGCCGGTGCCCGCGGTCCCGGGGTCGGCCAGTTCGACCACGTCGTAGGCCGGCTCCTCGTACGGGTGCGTGGCCAGGACCGCCGCGACGACCCGGGCGCGGAGCCCACGGGCCACTACCGCCTCGACCCGGACCTCGTCGACCACCTCGATGCGCCCGACCGAGCCGATCGCGGGGTTCGCGCCCTCGAGCGGTCGGAACCGGCCCTCCCCCGGCGTGGAGAACGACGCCGAGTCGTAGTCGCCGATCCGGCCGGCACCCGCCTCGGCCAGCGCGGCGCGCACGGCGTCTGCGTGGGTGGCCGGGACGAAGACCGTCAGCTTGTCGAGCAGGTCGTTGGAGCGGGGCGCCACGGGCGCCAGGCCGGTGACGCCGAGTGCGGTGGCCAGCGCCTCCGAGACGCCACCCACCGCCTGGTCGGCATTGGTGTGGGCCGTCAGCAGGGCGCAGCCCGCCGCCGAAAGGACGGAGAGCGTGCGGCCCTTGGGCGTGGACGTGGTGAAGGCGTGGACCGGCTTGAGGAACAGCGGATGGTGCACAACGAGCAGGTCGGCGCCCCATTCGGCGGCCTGGAGCGCGACCTCGCGAGTCGGGTCGACGGCGAACATCACCTTCCCCACCGGCGACGCGTCGTCGCCGTACACGAGCCCGACCCGGTCCCAGCCGTCCGCGGTGCCGGGCGGGTACCACCCGTGGATCAGGTCGACGACGTCCTTCAGCAGCACAGGAGGAGAGTAGGGCGTATCGCCCGGGGGCGTCCGGGGCGGCAGTCAGTTGACCTGGCGGTCGTAGCCCTCCCAGTACGGCGCCCGCAGCTTGAACTTCTGCAGCTTGCCGGTGGCCGTACGGGCCAGATCGGGCCGGAACTCGATCGACGTCGGCGCCTTGTAACCGGCCGCCTTGTCCTTGCACCACGCGATCAGCTCGGCCTCGGTCACCTGCTCGCCCTCGGCGAGCACGACGAGCGCCTTGATCGTCTCGCCCCACTTCTCGCTCGGCACGCCGATCACCGCGACCTCGGCGACCGCCGGGTGCGAGAACAGCACGTCCTCGACCTCGATGGACGAGACGTTCTCGCCGCCGGTGATGATCACGTCCTTCTTGCGGTCGCTGATGGTGAGGTAGCCGTCGTCGCCGATCACGCCGCCGTCGCCGGTGTGGAACCAGCCGTCCGCGAGCGCACGGGCGCTCTCCTCCGGCTGCTCCCAGTAGCCCTCGAGGACGACATTGGAGCGCGCGAGCACCTCGCCCTCGTTGTCACCCTGGCCGAGGGACAGGCGCACGCCGAGCGCCGGCGCACCCGCCCGCACCAGCTTGGCCGCGCGTTCCTCCGCGGACAGCCCGTCCCACTCGGCGCGGCTGCGGTTGACCGTCAGCAGCGGCGAGGTCTCGGTGAGCCCGTAGATCTGGATGAACTCCCAGCCGAGCTCCTCCTCCACCCGCGCCACGGTCTTCGTGGGGGGTGGCGCGCCCGCCATGATGATCCGCACGCGGTCGCGCCCGGGGATCTCGCCCTCCCACGTCTGGGCCGCCTCGAGCACCGCCGCAGCGACGGCCGGCGCGGCACACATCACGGTCACGCCGTGCTGCTCCACCCGGCGCAGGATCTCGGCGCCGTCGATCTTGCGGATCACGACCTGCTTCACGCCCAGTCCGGTCATCGCGAAGGGCATCCCCCAGCCGTTGGCGTGGAACATCGGCAGCGTGTGGAGGTAGACGTCGCGGTCGGTGACTGCCGCGTGCAGGCCGAACGTCACCGCGTTGACCCAGATGTTGCGGTGGGTGATCTGCACACCCTTGGGGCGCGCGGTCGTGCCCGACGTGTAGTTGATGCAGGAGGTGGCGTTCTCGTCGGGCGCCCACGGCTGCGGCTCGGCGCCCCCGTCCTCCGGCGCGGCGGCGTACAGGTCCTCGTCGTTCCCGATCACGAACCGGTGCTCAGCGGTCACGTCCGCAAGGCTGTCGTCGAGCTCGGGGTCGATCAGGAGCACCCGCGCTCCGGAGTGCTCGACGATGTAGCGCACCTCGTCGGGCCGGAGCCGGAAGTTGACCGGCACCAGGACCCGCCCGAACCCGGACACGCCGAAGAACGACGTGAGCAGCCGCGCACTGTTGTGGCTGACGATGGCGACCCGGTCGCCGACCCCGATGCCGAGCTCGTCGAGCCTCGCGGCCTGGCGCCGGGCGAGCGCCCCGACCTGGGCGTACGTCAGGTCGCCGAGGGAGGGCGCCGGCTGGTCCGGCTCGTCCACGACACCGATGCGGTCGCCGTACACCTGCACGGCGCGGTCGATGAAGTCGGAAACGCTGAACGGAACGATCATCGGGCCTCCCTTGACGTGACGCCCGACACTGTAGTGACGCGACCGTGGGCACTCGGTTGGTCCCCGGGATGAGAGTCCTCTCATCGACCTCTCACACCAGGCCCACGATGAGGGATGATCGTGGAGGAATGAACAAGCTGTGGAAGATCCTCCTCGTGCTCGGCCTCGTGCTCCCGCTCGGAGTGTTCGTCGCCGGCTCGCTCGCCTCGTCCTCGGCCGACGAACCGGCGCCTCGCGAGACCATCGTGATCGACGACTCGGGGTCCACAACCGGGCCGGCGGGTCCCGGCGCCACCGGCTCCCCCAGCCCGAGCAGCACACCCACCTCCGGCGGCGGCGAGCCCGGGGACGACCACGGCGTCGAGGTCGTGAGTCCCTCGCCCGACGACATCGGTGACGACCACGGTGGCGACAGCTCCGGCCGCGGCGGCGGGGGTGGTGATGACAACAACCGATCCGGCAGCGGACGCGACGACCACTCGGGTCACGGAAGCGGCCACCGCTGAGCCGCGTCCGCCCACATCCGCCGCACCACCCGGACGAAGCGCCCGATCTCCTCGGTCGGGCGCTTCGGTACGCCTGCGGATCACCGCTGCGGTGGCGCTGCTCGTCGGCATCGCGCTCACGAGCGCCGGCGCGATCGTCTACGCCATCGAGTGGCAACGCATCCAGGACCAGGTCGTCTCGGAGATCGACCAGGAGCTTGGGGAGTTCGGGCGGGTGCAGAAGGGTGGGCTCAACCCGGACACCGGCGCTCCGTTCACCAACGTCGGCGACATGCTCGACACGTTCCTGCTCCGCAACGTCCCGGGTGACAACGAGATCCTGATCAGCTGGTACGACGGCGGCCCGCGGAAGACCTTCCCCAAGAACGACTTCGCCGGCAGCGACCTGTTGGACCAGACGGTGCGACCCCTCATCGGCACGAACCAGACCGTCCGGCTCCACATCCCCCACTACGGCGAGGCGATGATCACCGTGCAGAGCGTGCGCAGCCCCAAGTCCCAGGGCGCGCTCGTGATCGTCACCTACCTCGAGAAGGGCCGCGCCGGACTGCGCGACACGATGCGCACCTACGCGATCGTCTCGCTGCTGGCGCTGCTGATCGTGACCGCGATGGCGGCCTGGCTCTCGGGGCGGCTACTGGCGCCGTTGCGCCTGCTGCGAGAGACCGCCGACGAGATCTCCGGGACCGACCTGTCGCGTCGCCTTCCGGTGACCGGCAACGACGACATCACCGCCCTCACCAAGACCGTCAACGGAATGCTCGATCGGCTCGAGCACGCCTTCGTCGGCCAGCGACAGTTCCTCGATGACGCGGGCCACGAGCTCAAGACTCCGCTGACGGTCCTGCGCGGCCATCTGGAGCTGCTCGACAGCGGCAGCCCAGAGGAGGTTGCCGAGACGAGGGAGCTCCTGCTCGACGAGGTGGACCGGATGGCCCGCCTCGTGGGCGACCTGATCCTGCTGGCCAAGAGCGATCGTCCCGACTTCGTGACCCCACAGCCCGTCGAGATCGCCGGACTCACCGAGGACCTGCTGGCGAAGGCCCGCGGGCTCGGTGACCGCGAGTGGATCCTCGACGAGGCCGGCACCGGCGTGATCCCCATGGACGTGCAGCGGATCACCCAGGCGGTGCTCCAGCTCGCGGACAACGCCGTGAAGCACACCTGGCCCAAAGGCGTCGTCGCGATCGGCTCGTCGTACGACGGAACCGTCGCGCGGATCTGGGTCCGGGACACCGGCGTGGGTGTGCCCGCGTCCGACCGCGAGCTGATCTTCCAGCGGTTCGGTCGTAGCGAGGTGTCCGACGGCGACGAGGGCTTCGGCCTGGGACTCTCCATCGTCCGGGCCATCGCCGTCGCCCACGGTGGGTCCGTCTCGATCGAGGAAGCACGGCCGCCGGGTGCGGTGTTCGTGCTGACCCTCCCCGGCCACCGGACCGCCCCCAGCGCAGAGGAGACAACGTGGCCCGCATCCTGATCGTCGAGGACGAGGCGCGCATCGCCTCGTTCGTGGCCAAGGGGCTCCGGGCCGACGGGCACCTGGCAACCGTGGTGGGCGACGGACGTGCGGGCCTCGACCACGCCCTGAGCGGCGACTTCGACCTCGTGGTCCTCGACATCGGCCTGCCCGGCATGGACGGGTTCGAGGTCCTCGACCAGCTGCGCTCGCAGGGCTCGTCGGTACCGGTGATCGTGCTCACCGCCCGCGACTCGGTGACCGACACGGTGTCCGCGCTGGAGAACGGCGCCGACGACTACATGCCGAAGCCGTTCCGTTTCGCCGAGCTGCTCGCCCGGGTGCGGCTGAGGCTCCGCCAGGGTGGTGAGACCGGCCCGGCCCGCGAGGACGTCCTGAGGGCCGGCGGGGTGCACCTGGACCTGCGGACCCGCCGGGCCACCATCGGGGAGCGCGAGCTCGACCTGTCGGCGCGCGAGTTCGCGCTGGCCGAGATCTTCATGCTCAACCCGGGTCAGGTCCTGTCCCGCGAGCAGCTGCTCGACCAGGTGTGGGGCTTCGACTTCGACCCTGGCTCGAACGTGGTGGACGTCTACGTCGGCTACCTGCGCAGGAAGTTCGGCGCCCACGCGATCGCCACGGTCCGGGGCATGGGCTACCGCTTCGTCAGCTGACCCCGGCGCTACTTCACGCCGCACGACGTCGAGGTCGGGCTGGACACGGTCGCGGCGACCACCCTGGAACCACCTGTCACGACCGCGCCCCGACCGCCCCTACTCCGGCCAGGCCTCCGTGGAGACCTGGCCACCGCGGATCTCGGCAACCAGGCGCACGTCGTCGGTGCCCTTCTCGTACAACTCCCAGCGACCCTGCACGAGCTCCGGGAACACCAGGGACGGCACGACGCCATCGTGGACCGGACGGGGGACGACGGCCACGTGGGCGTGGTGGACGTGGTGGTCGGGCCCGGCGTGGCGGTGTGCGCCCGCGGGACGGATCTCGACCTCCACGCCCTCCAGCGACGGCGGCATGGTCACCACGAGCGCGCCGACGTCACCTCCGATGTCGAGCAGCACCGATCCCTGGCCGGCGAAGGAGTTGTGCGCCTCCGGCTGCCCGGTCATGACGCTTGGGTGGTGCCCGGCTCGGTCTGGTAGCCCCCACCGGGCAGACCGAGGAAGGGGAACGTGGTGAGCTCCGGAGCATTGGTGTCGGTCGTGCCGTCCGTTACCGCAGCCGCCGCGCCGTCGGGCGTGAACGAGGGGTCCACGAGCGGGATGGTGAGGCCCGCGATCGCCCGGATCTCGATGGTGACGACGTCGTCACCCACGCGCCGACCGTTCGGAAAGCCGGCCGCGTCCCCACCCACGAGGCCGAGCGGGTTCTGCTCGGCAAAGGGGGTCGGCGGGATCGCGACGTTGAGGCGGAGCATGTCCGACTCGACAGGACCCGTGTAGTTCTGGAAGCCGGGCACCACGCCCGGCGGGATCCCCGTGAGCAGGATCGCGTTGAGGTCCGCGCGCGGCTTGCTGTACGCCGCCAGGTTCGGGAACACGCCCGGGTAGAGGACGGGCAGCAGGCCGGCCAGCTCCGGGTGGTTGACGTACCCGGCGTACCTGCTGTCGTACGCCGGCTGGGACGCGTTCCAGGCGTCCTTCCTGGCCATCGGCACGATGACCTCGTTGAACAGCGGGTTGCCGAGCCGGCTGACCTGCACCCAGGGCCCGTTGTCGACGTACTTGCCCTTGGCGCCGTCGTAGATCCGACCCTTGCGCCGGCTCGCGGTCGCCCAGACACCGATGACTGACTTGGGCTTGACGGGATCGGTCGGGGTCGTCCCGTCGCGCACCAGCTCCTTGATCGGCACCTGCAGCGCGATCGTGTGCACGTTGTAGGACTGCACGGCGTTGACCCCGCCCATGTTGGGCATGGAGATCAGGTGCGCCTCGTTGAACGGCCGCAGGGCACCGAGGTCGAAGATGCTGCCGAGGTCGACGTGGAACGCATCCGCGCGCTGACCGGCGTAGACCTTGCGGGCGCCGGGGAGGATGTGGGTCGCCTGCGCGGACAGGGTGGCGAAGTCGGGCGTGCTGCGCCGTCCCACGTTGACTGGCGGGCACGGCAGGTTCTTGGCGAGGACCGTCTCGGTGGTCTTGTTGCGGCCGTGCTTGACCTTGGTGACCGTGTAGAACTGCGGCCGGTTCCAGGACTCGTCACCGATGTTCGCGATGGGCCCCGTGTTGTAGAGGAACGTCTTGGGGTTGCGGACCCTGGTGGAGAACTTGAACTGGTAGCTGATGTCGGCCTTGCCGGTGCCCCTGTTGGCGATGTGGATCTCGTAGAGCACATCGTCGCCGAACTCGTAGAAGTTGGGGCCGCCATCCGGCTTCTGGAGCGGGATGAAATTGGCGATCAGTACCGCCTTGTCGGGTGACACGGGGCTGACGAACGCGTAGGTGTCGGTGCCGTCGGCGACCGGGTCCTTGGAGATTTCGGGCGCTTCGCGGTGGGACGACATGTCACTGACCTCCCGCGGCGTTGAGGATCCGGTTGACGAGGTCGCGGTCGTGGACCACGATCTCCCGCTCGCCGACCAGGAGCCGGAGCTCGCTGGAGCGGTGGTTCTCGACGACGGCGACGACGCGGTCCTTCGCGGCGTCGGGGCGCGGCCGCGCAACCGACGCCGCCGCGCCGGTGGTCAGCGCAACGGCGCCGGCTGCTGCGCCGGCTCCGGTCGCAGCGATGAAGTTCCTTCTGCTGGTCTCACTCATCCGAATGCCTCCAACGGGGGTCATGCGCCCCGCGGTGAGGCGCACCACAGGTCATTCGTCACCGCGGCTGGTTCGGATGGGCTGCGTAGTCAGCTGACCCGGCTGCTTCACGCCGTACGACGCCGGTCCACCCGGCACAGCCGGGTGGACCGACGCAGGGGCTCAGCGGTGGTGCCCGCCACCGTGGTGCCCGTGGTCGTCCCCCGGCTGGTGGTGGTGGCCGTGGCCGTGGTGATGCCCGTGGTCGTCTCCGGGCTCGTGGTGGCCGTGCCGCGCCGAGCTGCCCGCGTCGTTTCCGACGTGAGCGACCGCGGTCCCCATCGGGAAGGCGAACACCGCCGCGCTTGTCACTCCTGCGAGGCCCAGGGCCCCGATCGTCGCCAGCTTCTTCATGGTCACGTCCTCTCGTTCGGGGCCGTGGCCCCAGGTTGGTTGACGAGACAGACGCTCCTCCCGGCGGGTGAGTCACGGATGAGCCCTGGGTGAGAGCACTCTCACTCGGCTGTTCGGCGGACCTGGTACGACGCCGCTAGGGGTCGGAGCCTCCGGGGCACGACGGATCGCGGCCACGACGTCGAGGTCGGGCCGGGACACCTCAGAGGAAAACGCCGAAGATCGGCAGCACCATGAACAGCACCACGAAAACCGCGCCTACGGCCACCAACAGGTAGAACGCGACAGGAGTTTCCTCCGGCCCGCGTCGACGGTTGTGCAGCATCTCGCTACTCCCACGCGTCTACGAAATGACCCCGAGCCAGCGTCTCACAGGCGATGGCCCGGAGCCACCACAACGCGTCGTACGGGGGACGGCGGGGCGTCGGACAGGAGCGCATACTGGCCGGGTGCCCCTCCGCCTCATGTGGGTCAGTCCGCTCTTGCTCGTCCTCGCCGGACCGGCTGCCTCCGGCACCGTCGCGCCGGCGCAGGTGGAGAGCGTCGCGGCCCCGCACGCCGGGTGCACGGTTCCCGCGGCAGCCGGAACAGCGGACAGTTGCTCGAGGGTTGGGCCGCGGCTCGACGGTCGGCGGGTGCGGCCGCCGCGCAGTCAGACCGCCTGCGTTCGCCCCGCGGTCTACCGCGGTGACCCGGTCAACCGAGCCTGCACTCCGCCCCCGCCCGGCTTCAACGAGGGCCGGGCAGCACCGTGCATCATGCCTGCGGTTCTTCGTACGCGACCATCCGCCGCCAGTTGCGCCGATGCGATGCCACGGCTCGACGGCTTCGGTGGGCGCAGAGGGGATCGAACCCCCGACCACCTCGTTGTAAGCGAGGTGCTCTACCGCTGAGCTATGCGCCCGGATGCTCTCGGAGCGGCCACAGACTAGACGAGTCCGGACCCGCAGGCGGAATCGGGATCGGCCCCCCAAAGGGCCGTAAATGGAAGTTGAACCGCTGGCGTCTCGGGTCACCAGCGGTTCAACGACCTCAAGGGTAGACACACCGACCAACGTCGTCAGATCTTCAACGCATTTCGAGACAAGCGGTCTAGATGAGTAAGTCCACGGGGCTTGCTCATCTAGGCCAGCGCGGTGAGCTGCCGGAGGTGCTCGTCGAGGTCGCGGCCCTGGGGCCCGGGGTTGTGCACGGCCCAGCGCACCAGTCCCTCCCGGTCGATCACGTACGACGACCGGAGCGGGCAGCCCTTGCGCTCGTCGAAGACCTCGTAGGCGCGGGTGACCGCACCGTGCGGCCAGAAGTCGGACAGGAGCGGGAAGTTGAGCCCGTCCTGGTCCGCGAAGGCCCGCTGGGAGTACACCGGGTCACACGAAATCGCGAGCACCTCGGTGTCGAAGGTCAGGAACTCCGCGAGCCGGTCGCGGACCTGGGCCATCTCCCCCGTGCACACGCCCGAGAAGGCGTAGGGGTAGAAGAGGATCGCGACGGCCTTCGAGCCTCGGAACGACGACAGGGTGACGTCCTGGCCGAACTGGTCACGAAGCGTGAAGTCCGGGGCTGGGCCGCCCAGGGTGAGACCCGTCACTGGGACCCTTCGTCCTTGGCCAGGTCGCGCTTGAGCACCTTGCCGGTGGCGTTGCGGGGCAGTTCGTCGAGGAACACGAACTCGCGCGGCACCTTGTAGCGCGCGAGGTTCTCCCTGATCCAGCCCTTCAGGTCCTCCTCCGAGGGGCCCGCGCCGTCCTTGAGCACGACGAACGCCTTGAGCCGCTTGCCGAAGTCGGGGTCGTCGACGCCGATCGCGGCGACCTCGACGACCGCTTCGTGCCGGGCCAGGCAGTCCTCGACCTCCCTGGGAAAGACGTTCTCGCCGCCGGAGACGATCATCTCGTCGTCACGTCCCTCGACGTACAGGCGTCCCTCGTCGTCGAAGCGGCCGACGTCACCGGACGACATCAGCCCGTCGATCATGTCCTTGTGGCCGCCACCGGTGTAGCCCTCGAACAGCAGGCTGTTGCCGACGAAGATGCGCCCGCACTCGCCCCGCGGCAGTTCCTTGCCGTCGTTGTCGAGGATCTTCACGACGGTGGCCCACGGCGGCTTGCCGGCCGAGGACGGCGCCTCGCGCAGGTCCTGGGGGTTGGCGATCGAGGCGTAGGCCACCTCGGTCGAGCCGTAGATGTTGTAGAGGTTGTCGCCGAAGTGGTTCATCCACTCGAGGGCGAGGTCTCCGGGCAGCGCCGAGCCGGACGCGGCGACCACCTTCACGGTGCCGAGGTCGTACGACGAGAGGGTCGCCTCGGGTAGCGCCATGATCCGCTGGAGCATCACCGGGATGACCACGAGCGAGTCGCACTTCTCCTCGTCGGTCGCCTTCAGGCACTGTTCGGGGTCGAACTTGCGGCGCAGCACGACCGTCGAGCCGAGCAGCATCGCCAGCGCGAGGTGGGCGAAGCCCCAGGTGTGGAACAGCGGCGCCGCGATGTGGGTCTTCCAGCCGTAGCGCAGGGGCATCCGGGACAACAGGGCGACGGCCGCCTCGACGCCGGCCTCGTTGCGGGGTGCACCCTTGGGCGCGCCGGTCGTCCCCGACGTCAGGATGATGATTCGCCCGTGCCGCTCCGGGGGCTCGACGTCCGCGTCGCTCTCCGAGGAGATCAGGGCCTCGACGGAGTGCCGGTCGCCCAGGTCGTCGCTGTCGGTCCAGGCCACGACACGGACGCCCTCATCGGCCTTCTCGAGCAGGTGGGTGAACTCCTCGTCGTGGATCACGACCTTGGGCTTCTCCCGCTCGAGCACGTCGACCAGCTGCGGCCCGGCGAAGGCGGTGTTCAGGTAGAGCACGTCCGCGCCCAGCTTGGCGACGGCGATGCTGGCGTCGACGAACCCGCGGTGGTTGCGGCACATCAGGGCGACGCCGTCGCCCTCCTCGACACCGAGGGTGGCCAGCGCCCGGGCCAGGGCGTTCGACCGGCGGTGCATGTCCCCGAACGTCAACGAGCCCAGCTCGTCGATCAGGCCGACCTGGTGGGGCGCCCGCACCGCCAACGACGTGAAGCCGCCGGCGGGCCCGGTGCCCCACTCCTTGAGGGCCCTGGCCAGCCCGGCCAGCACCCTGGGCGAGTAGGGACGCACGATTCCGGCCTGGGTCAGCACCTTGAGACTGGTGCCGGCAGCCGAGGCCCGGCCGAGAAGCTTCTGAAGCAATGGGGTCCCTTGATTCTTTTCTACGCGGGAGTCTTGGGTGCCACCAGGCGGGTGGCCGCCCAGTCCTTGCTGACCGCGGCCGTCGTCGTCTGCGACAGCCCCGCGATCGGCGCCGCCTCGGCGATGTCGGCAGGATCGACGGCGTTGGGCCGCCCGACCTTCGGGGTCAGCAACCAGATGACGCCGCCACCGACCAGGTCGGTCAGCGAGTCGACCAGGCCGTCGACGAGGTCGCCATCCTCCTGGCGCCACCAGAGCAACACCGCGTCCACCACGTTGCCGTGGTCGCCGTCGACCATGTCCGCGTCGATGGCGTCCTCGATGGCAACGCGCAGGTCGTCGTCTGCGTCGGTGTCCCAGCCGAGCTCCTGGATGACCATGCCCGGCTGGAACCCGAGTCGTTCGGCCGGTCCGGTCGTGGGTCCTGACTGGGTGGGCCCCCCACCCGCGGTCGAGCTCACTGAGTCCTCCAGTCACATACGCCGGCCCGTGTGCGGTCCGGTCAAGGTGGGGAGTAGTCCAGCGGGTTTGGGGCAGGGGCGCAACCCGTGTCCAGCGCAGGACCCCGGCGCGGACCCTCCGGACGGTCTGGCAGCCGGCTGTGTGAGACCTACCGATGAGTAAATTTCATCGTCTTCTCGTGCGTGCGACGATGAGCGGGTGACCGAAGAAACATCCTCCCCTTCCGGCACTCGCGTTGGCACGGTCCGCTCGGTGATCCACGAGGGACTCCCCACTCAGCTGCCCGACATCGATCCCGACGAGACCAACGACTGGATCGACTCGTTCGACTCCCTGGTCGACGAACGCGGCCGCGAGCGCGCCCGCTACGTCATGCTCCGGCTGCTCGAGCGCGCCCGGGAGATGAACGTCGGCGTCCCGGCCCTGCGCAGCACCGACTACATCAACACGATCCCGCCCGAGCGCGAGCCGTGGTTCCCCGGTGATGAGGAGGCGGAGCGCCGCATCCGCGCCTTCATCCGCTGGAACGCCGCGGTGATGGTCTCCAGCGCCAACCGCAAGGGCCTCGAGGTGGGCGGCCACATCGCGACGTACCAGTCCTCCGCGAGCCTCTACGAGGTCGGCTTCAACCACTTCTTCCGCGGCAAGGAGGCTCCCGGCGGCGGCGACCAGATCTACATCCAGGGCCACGGCTCCCCCGGCGTCTATGCCCGCGCCTTCCTCGAGGGCCGACTCAGCGAGCAGCAGCTCTACAACTTCCGCCAGGAGGTGCAGCACGGCCCGCACGCCGGGCTGCCGTCGTACCCCCACCCGCGGCTGATGCCGGAGTTCTGGGAGTTCCCGACCGTGTCGATGGGCCTCACCGCCCTCAACTCGATCTACCAGGCCCGGTTCAACCGCTACATGGACAACCGGGGCATCAAGGACACCAAGGACCAGCACGTCTGGGCCTTCCTCGGCGACGGCGAGATGGGTGAGCCCGAGTCGCTCGGCGCGATCGGCCTGGCGGCCCGCGAGGAGCTCGACAACCTGACGTTCGTCGTGAACTGCAACCTGCAGCAGCTCGACGGACCCGTCCGCGGCAACGGCAAGATCATCCAGGAGCTGGAGGCGTTCTTCCGCGGTGCGGGCTGGAACGTCATCAAGGTCGTGTGGGGTCGCGAGTGGGACCCGCTCCTGGCCCGTGACGTCGACGGCGTGCTGGTCAACCGGATGAACAACACCCCGGACGGCCAGTTCCAGACCTACTCGACCGAGAGCGGCGCCTACGTCCGCGAGCACTTCTTCGGGGTGGACCCGCGGCTGCGCGCGATGGTCGAGCACATGAGCGACCAGCAGATCGTGAAACTGCCGCGCGGTGGCCACGACTACCGCAAGGTGTACGCCGCGTTCGACGCGGCCACCAAGCACGTCGGGCAGCCGACGGTGATCCTGGCCAAGACGATCAAGGGGTGGACCATCGACGCTCTGGAGGGCAAGAACGCCACCCACCAGATGAAGAAGCTGACCCCGGCCGACCTCAAGAAGTTCCGCGACCGCCTCTACCTGCCGATCTCCGACCGCGACCTCGACCGGTCCTACGAGGAGACGGGTGCCGCGCCGTTCTTCCACCCCGGCGAGGACTCGCCGGACATCCAGTACATGATGGAGCGCCGCCGGGCCCTCGGTGGTTCGCTCCCGAAGCGGGTGCTGCGGGCCAAGCAGCTGACCCTGCCCGGGGACAGCATGTACGCCGAGCTCAAGCAGGGTTCCGAGAGGCACCCGATCGCGACCACGATGGCGGTCGTCCGGCTCCTCAAGGACTGGATGAAGGACCCCGAGATCGGCAGGCGGATCGTGCCGATCGCCCCCGACGAGTACCGCACGTTCGGCATGGACTCAATGTTCCCGAGCGCGAAGGTCTACAACCCGGCCGGGCAGACGTACGAGGCCGTGGACCGCAAGCTGCTGCTCGCCTACAAGGAGTCGAAGCAGGGCCAGATGCTGCACGAAGGCATCTCCGAGGCCGGCGCCGTGGCGTCCGCCACGGCCGCAGGGTCGGCGTACTCCACGCTCGGCGAGCACATGATCCCGTTCTACATCTTCTACTCGATGTTCGGCTTCCAGCGCACCGGCGACTCGATCTGGGCGATGGCGGACCAGCTCGCGCGGGGCTTCCTGATCGGCGCCACCGCCGGTCGCACCACGCTCACCGGTGAGGGCCTCCAGCACGCCGACGGTCATTCACCACTGCTGGCTGCGACGAACCCTGCGGTGGTGCACTACGACCCGGCGTTCGCCTACGAGGTCAGCCACATCATGCAGAACGGGCTCGAGCGCATGTACGGCGAGACCGAGTCACATCCACATGGCGAGGACGTCATCTTCTACCTCACCGTCTACAACGAGCCCGTCGCCCAGCCCGCGGAGCCCGCGGACGTCGACGTCGAGGGGATCCTGAAGGGGATGCACCGTGTCTCGACAGGCTCGACAACCGAAGGAGGGGCTACCCGGGGCGAGGGTCCGCGCGTGCAGCTGCTCGCGTCCGGCGTCGGCTTCCCGTGGGTCAAGGAGGCCGCCCGGCTGCTCGCCGAGGACTGGGGCGTCCAGGCCGACACCTGGTCGGTCACCTCGTGGAACGAGCTGGCCCGGGACGCGGTCTCGGCCGAGCAGTGGAACCTCAACCACCCGGGTGAGGCCCCGCGGTCGTCGTACGTCCACGACAAGCTGTCGGGGGCTCCGGGCCCGGTCCTGGCGGTCTCGGACTACATGCGGGCGGTTCCCCTGCAGATCGCGCGCTGGGTGCCCGGCGACTACCGCGTTCTCGGTGCCGACGGGTTCGGCTTCGCCGACACCAGGCCCGCCGCGCGCCGCTACTTCCAGATCGACGCGCAGTCGGTGGTCGTCCAGGCGCTCCAGGCCCTGGCCGACGCCGGCGAGATCGGCCGCGACAAGGTCGAGAAGGCGTTCGCGGAGTACCGCATCGACGACCCCACCGCCGTCGCCGGGGTCAAGCAGGAAGGGGGAGACGCCTGATCCGAGACGCGTAAGCGGCTCGGATCGATGGTGGTCGAGCAAGCGGCGCGACTGAGCCTGCGAAGTCGCGACCCGCGTGTCGAGACCCGGTGAGAAGGAGACGCCTGAGGAACGAAGGCGTCAACCCCTTTGATGGTGGTCGAGCAGCGCGCACGACCGAGGAACGAGGTCGTGACCGCGCGTGTCGAGACCCGGTGAGCCGCCGCAGGGCGGCAACCCCTTGACGGTGGTCGAGCAAGCGGCTTGACGGTGGTCGAGCAGCGCGCACGACCGAGGAACGAGGTCGTGACCGCGCGTGTCGAGACCCGGTGAGCCGACGCAGGGCGGCAACCACCTGCGGGCCCCTCAGGCGCTGGAGATGTCGGTGACCGACGCGATCGGGCGCGGGGCGCCCTGACCGTTGCGGAGCAGGGCCCGGAAGCGGGCCCGGCTGTACGACGCCGGCTGGGTCGAGCGGATGAACTCGTGCACGATCTTGGCGAACCGCTGGGGGTGGTCCTTGTGCGGGAAGTGACCCGCGTTCGGGATCACCTCGACCCGCGCCTTCGGCGCCATGGCGGCCGCGTTGTTGGCGTGCCGCACGGGGAGCACGACGTCGTCGCGACCCCAGACGACGGCCATCGGCATCTCCTCGGTGAGGTAGGCCCGGTCGGCCATCGTGACGATCTGGCCCCGCCAGTCGACGACGGCGCGTACGACGTGCCGGATCGCCGCGCGAGCGTAGGGGTCCTTGAAGGAGTCGTAGATCTCGGCGACCTCGTCGAGGTCGCGGGTGGCCTTCCAGGGCGTCCTGGACAGGGCCCGCATGCCCGCCATCGCGGCGTGCCGGACGACGGGGAGCGTCAGCACGCCCATGACCTGGTGGAAGCCGGGGGTCGTCACGGCGCGGATCGCCGGGTTCACCTCCGGGCCCAGCCCTCCCGACGAGACCAGCATCATCCGCTCGGTGCGCTCCGGGAACTGGTAGGCGAACTGCATCGCCACGCCGCCACCGAAGCTGTGACCGATCACCGTGACCTTGTCGATGCCCAGCACCGTGAGCAGGTCGCGCATGCCGTTGGCGTAGCCGCCGACGCTGTAGTCCGCGCGGGGCTTGGACGACCGGCCGTGACCGAGGAGGTCAGGAGCGATCACGGTGTAGCGGCGCGCGAGGGTGTCGATGATCGGCTCCCACGTCGTGTGGTCGCAGCCGAGACCGTGCAGGAGGAGCACGGCCGGGCCCTGGCCCACCTTCACGAACGCGCGGCGGTGGCCGTGGATCGTGAGGAACTGGACCTCATGGGGCATTTCGGACACCGACCCTCCTGAAATTATGTGAGTTCAGATTCAACCAGATCGACCCTAGATTGGGGAGGAATAGTGACGATTGGTGGCGCCAAATGCCCTTATTTCATGGGCTTCTGGCCCCTCCGGGCGGTTCCCGTCAACCTTTCGGTCGAGATGTGGGGACCACGCTTACCCGCGCCCGACCGCCACGGTCTAGCCTCGATCCGTGCCACCCCGCACCCGCGCGACCCCCCGGACCCGCACCGCAGACACTCTCATGCGGTCCACGGGCGCGCTGAGCACGGCCGCGATGGCCCGCATGGAGACCGACATGCCGTGGTTCCGCGACCTCAGCGCCGAGGACCGTTCCTGGGTCGGGGTCATCGTCCAGGCCGGTATCCGGAGCTTCGTCGAGTGGTACCGCGACGAGAGCCCGGCACCGGACGGCGTGGGCAAGGAGCTGGCCGCGTCCGTCTTCGGTGCCGCTCCCCGCGCCCTGGCGGGCGTCATCACGCTGCAGCAGACCGTCGACCTCGTGCGGCTCTCGATCGAGGTCGTGGAGAGCAACGTGGACAGCCTCCTGGACCCCGCCGATGCGCCGGACGTCCACGCAGCCGTGCTGCGCTACGCCCGCGAGGTCGCCTTCGCGACCGCGGAGGTCTACGCACGGGCGGCCGAGCTGCGCGGCGCCTGGGACGCCCGGCTCGAAGCCCTGGTCGTCGACTCCGTGCTGCGCTCCGAGACGGACGAGGCGGTGCTCTCGAGAGCGAGTGCGCTCGGCTGGGCCGCGCGAGGCGAGGTGGCGGTCGTGCTGGGTGACGTGCCCGCCCGACGCACGGAGACCGACCTCTTCGACGCCGTACGCCGGGTGGCGCGGGCGGCGGGCATGGATGCGCTGTGCGCGGTCCAGGGCGACCGGCTGGTGGTGCTGCTCGGTGGTGTCAGCGACGCCAGGGCGGCCGCCGGGGCGGTGGTGGACCTCTTCGGGGACGGACCGGTGATCGTGGGCCCGGTGGCCGAGGACCTCAGCCAGGCGCACGTCTCCGCCCGAGCCGCGGTCTCGGCACACCGCTCCGCCTCCGGATGGCCCGAGGCGCCCCGGCCGGTGTGCAGCAGCGACCTGCTGCCGGAGCGGGCCCTCGCCGGCGACGGCCACGCCCGCCGACACCTGGTCGAGGAGGTCTACCTGCCGCTCCTGCAGGCCCGCGGCACCCTGATCGAGACGCTTGCGGCCTACTTCCAGACCGGCGCCTCGATCGAGGGCACCGCGCGAGCGCTCTTCGTGCACCCCAACACCGTGCGCTACCGCCTCCGTCAGGCCGCCGAGCTCACCGGTTACACCCCCTCGATGGCCCGCGACCGGTTCACCCTGGAGATCGCGCTGGTGCTCGGGCGACAGTCCGGCCGGGAATTGTAGGGTTCCTACAAAGAACCGCCGCCCACTTTCGTCAGCGCCGTACGCGAGCGAGGGCACCCGACCCGGGCACAGTGGAGAACGTGCTCGTCATCGTCGC
>JAOPXC010000424.1 GCA_025965335.1 Nocardioides sp.
TGGCGTCCCGAGTGGCCCTGCCCCGCGGCCGCGATCCTGCATCAGCACCGACGTGGCGGCGGCGACCCGACGTTCCGCATCGACGACCGGGACCGCCACTGGCGGGGCATCAGGACGCCCCTCGGGCCGGCGACGCTGCTCCTCGAGACCCGGCCGCGCGATGCCCAGATCCGGGCGGAGGCCTGGGGGCTCGGCGCCGAGTGGGCGCTGGAGTCGGTACCGGCTCTCCTCGGAGCCGACGACGACTGGAGCGGGTTCGAGCCTCGGCACCCGGTCCTCGCCGAGGCATTGCGCCGCCACCCGCACACCCGCCTCGGCCGCACCGGCCTGCTGATGGAGGCGCTGGTGCCGGCGATCATCGAGCAGAAGGTGACCGGCCAGGAGGCGTTCGCCGGCTTCCGGATGCTCGTGCACCGGTTCGGTGAACGCGCGCCCGGCCCGGGGGTCGAGCGGAAGCTGTGGATACAACCGGCGCCCGAGCGGTTGCGGACGATCCCGTCGTGGGAGTGGCTGCGGATGCACATCGACCCGGCGCGGTCCCGGGCGATCGTGACGGTGGCGCGGGTGGCCGAGTCCCTCGAACGGGCCGTGACCCTGACTCCCGAGGAGGTCGACCGGAGGCTGCGCACGATTCCCGGCATCGGCGTCTGGACCAGCGCCGAAGTGCGGCAGCGGGCGCTGGGCGACCCCGACGCGGTGTCGTTCGGTGACTACCACGTCGCCAAGGACGTGGGCTGGGCGCTGACCGGCACCCCGTTCGACGATCGCGAGCTCGAGGCCTTCCTCGAGCCCTGGCGGCCGCAGCGCGGTCGGGTGCCGGCGCTGGTCGCCGCGGCCGGGCTGTTCCGACCCCGCCACGGTGCCCGGCTGGCTCCGCGGATGCATCTGCCCGCGAGGGTCACCCGACGCTGAGCACTACAGGAGCGGGCGCAACGGAGCGAGCACGAACTCGGTGAACTTGCGGTGCAGGTCGCGTGCCTCCCACTCGCTGCTGGTCAGCTCGAGGCAGTTGGTCTCGTCGACGGTGAAGGTCTCCTCGAGTGTCTTCGCGAGCGCCTCGTCGATCACCTCGACGTTGATCTCGTAGTTGCCGGTCAGGCTGAGCCGATCGATGTTCGCGGTGCCAACGGTCGACCAGGTGCCGTCGATCGTGGCGGTCTTCGCGTGCACCATCGCGTCGCGGAAGCGGAAGATCCGCACACCGGCGTCGAGCAGCTGCGAGAAGTAACCCCGCGAGATCCAGTCGGCCACGATGTGGTTGGACTTCAGCGGCACCAGGAGGCGTACGTCGACGCCGCGGCCCGCGGCGTCGCGGATCGCGTCGACGAAGTCCTGGTCGGGGATGAAGTAGGCGCTGGTCATCCACAGGTTGTGGCTGGCCCGGTTGATCGCCTCGATGTACATCGAGCGGATCGGGAACATCCACAGCCGCGGCACGTTGCGGTGGAAGCGGATCCTCGGCTCCCAGGTGGACGCCGTCTCGAGCAGGAGCGGGCGCTCGCTCGAGCCGAGGTGACGGCGCCGGTTGAGGTTCCAGAAGTCCGCAAACGCGCGCTTCAGGTCCCAGACCCCCGGGCCCGTGACCCGGACGTGGGTGTCGCGCCACTCGGTCTCGTAGGCGCTGCCGATGTTGTACCCGCCCACGAATCCCTCGTCGTCGTCGATGACGAGGATCTTGCGGTGGTCGCGGCCGTAACGACGCAGGTCGAAGAACCTCCACCCGGCGGCGTACACGGGGTAGCGCAGCACCTTCAGTTGCGGCGGGAACTGCTTGAAGCGCGGTGACACGACCAGGTTGGCGAACCCGTCGTAGATGCAGTAGACCTCCACGCCACGATCGGCGGCGGCGGTCAGCGCGGCCTTGAACCGCTCGCCGATCTCGTCGCCCTTCCAGATGTAGGTCTCGAACAGGATCTGCCGCTTGGCGCCCTCGATGGCCGCGAGCATGTCGTCGTACAGGTCCCTGCCGAACGTGTACGTCGTGACGGTGCCGTCGCCGATCGGGACGGTGCGCGGCGGAGTGACCGGGAACGGCTTCGGCTTCTTGCCGCGGCGGCGGTAGGAGTCGACCAGCGACATCCCGATCGCCAGCGCGAGCTGGACGCCGAAGATCGTGAGCAGGGTTCGCCGGAGCACCCGCAGCACCTGCTCCGGGAGGGACAGGTGGCGACTCACGGGGACAATCTAGCGAGAAGGCACGAGGGGACCCCGCCGGACGGCGGGAGCCCCTCGTGCCACAAGCGGTGGATCAGGGGACTACGAGCCAGTTGCCTGCGTGTAGGTGTTGACCACGGGGATGTCGGTGCGCGGCACGCACAGCGCCCACACCTTCACCTTCTGCGGGTGGTTGGTCTGGTCGCCGGCGAACTGGACGATCCACCCGTCCAGACGGTCCGGGAACGGGGCGCTGTTGGCCCAGTCCATGCGGCCCGGGAACGACGACGCCACGGGTGCGGACTGGCCGCCCAACCCGATCATCTGGACACCGCCGGCGAGCGCGGTGAAGTTCTGCGACGACGAG
>JAOPXC010000198.1 GCA_025965335.1 Nocardioides sp.
ACCGAGCGCGGCCGCGACCAGGAAGAGGAGCACCCCGAAGTGGACGGCCCGGCGGATCAGCCCGACCACCGGCTGCCGGCGGTCGAACGCAGACGTGATCCCACGGCTGTCGCTGTCGGGAGCCAGGGCGGCGCGGGTACGCCGGCGGCGTCGCCCGGGCTCCGGCAGGTCGGGCAGCGGCTCCGGCTGGAGCTGCGGGTTGGGCTGGGTCAGCGTGCTCACTCGGACCACCTCCGGGTCGCCCGGAAGTACACCGCGGAGAGCACGGCCAGGGTGAGCGCGAGCATCAGGCTGAGCGCCGTCGCCTTGCCGTAGTCGCCGCCGGTGGTGTTCGCGAAGGCGTAGTTGTAGACGAGCAGGAGCACCGTCAGGGTGGCGTTGTCGGGCCCGCCGTCGGTGAAGAGATAGGGCTCGAGGAAGACCTGCGCGGTGCCGATGATCTGCAGGATCAGGGTGATCAGCATGATGCCGCGCAGGTGCGGCATGGTCACGTGCCACACCTTGCGGAGGATCCCGGCGCCGTCGACCTCGGCCGCGTCGTACAGCTCGGGGGGAACGGACACCAGCGCCGCGAGGTAGATGATGACCGTGCCTCCGGCAGCGGCCCAGGTCGCCTCGATGACGAGCGACGGCATCGCCATCGTGGACGACTCCAGCCACGGCACCGGGCCCAGCCCCACCCATCCCAGGATCGTGTTGAAGACGCCGGTGTCACTGGCGTCGTAGAAGAAGCGCCACAGCAGCACGGCGACCGCGGGCGGGACCACGACGGGCAGGTAGGCGAGCAGGGCGTAGAGCCCCCGGGCCCGGCGCACGTCGCTCATCACGACCGCCATCAGCAGCGGCACGGGGTAGCCGAACACCAGTGCCAGCAGGGCGAACCACGCGGTGTTCTGGATCGCGGTCCCGAGCAGGGGGTCGTCCAGCACCGCCCGGAAGTTGTCCAGCCCCACGAACTCCGCCGGCGTGACCAGGTTGGTCATCTGGACGCTCATGATCATCGACCGGACGATCGGCCACCAGGAGAACAGGCCGAACACGAGGAGCATCGGCAGGAGGAACACGACCGAGCCGGCCGAGCCCCGAATCCGGGTTGGCAGCGGCAGCCGGGCTGTTGCTGGGGTCTTCATCTCTTCCTTCCCGAATTCCTTCCCGCGAGGGGCCGGACGGGTGTCGGGGCATCGTACGAGCCGACCGGTGCGGGCGAGGAGTCCCGCACCGGCCGGCTCGAGCAGGGTCAGGACGCGTCGAGCAGCTTCTGCGCCTGGCTGTCAGCATCGCTCAGGAGCGACGGGATGTCGGCGTTTTCGTCGGTCAGCACCTTCTGGACCACCGAGTCGAGCAGCCCGTAGACCTCCTGCGTCTTCGACGGGGGCTCCGAGATGAGGTGCTGGGAGAAGATCCTGTCCACGAACGACGACATCTGGGCCAGCGGCACGTTGACGTACGGCGCGATCCACTGCTGGGTCTTCTTGTACGTCGCCTCGTCGAACTCCGGCAGCGTGGGCGTGCCCACCGGCTGGTCGGCGGCGATGAGGGTCTTCGCGTCGAGGATGGCGGCGTCCTCGTTGTACAGCTTCTGCACCCGGTAGAAGTCGGCCCACGCGATGGCGGCCTCCTGCTGGTCCGGGGTGGCCTTCGCGCTCACCGCGTTGACCGAGCCGCCGCCGAGAATGCCGGCCTCGGGGCTGTCGGCCAGCGGGAGGGCGGCGAGCCCGTACGTGTCAGGATCGATCTGGTTCGTGGTCGTCAGCGCGTTGAAGACGTCCGAGCCCGACATGTACATCCCGATCTTGCCGGCCGCGAACGCCTCGTTGATCGGAGTCCACTCGTAGCCCGTGTTCTTGCCCATCGAGTCGTCGGTCCAGCGCATGTCGTGCAGCATCTGCAGCCCCTCCGCGGTGCCGGGGTTGTCGATGGTCGCCTCGGTGCCGTCCTCCGACTCCATCCGGCCGCCCAGGGCGTAGGTCAGCGTGGTCAGCATCCAGCCGCCGGTGTTGTTCACCGTCATCTGGACATAACCGGCCTGGCCGGTCGTGTCCGCGATCTGCTTGGCGTCGGCCCGGACCTCGTCCCACGTGGTCGGCGGGCTGTCGGGATCCAGACCGGCCTGCTCGAACAGGGCACGGTTGTAGTGCAGGCCCACGCCGTAGACGTCGCTGGGCAGCCCGTAGATCTTGCCGTCGGTGCCCTTGGCGGCGGCCAGGACGTCCGGGTTGAAGTCGGTGGCGTACGGCAGCGCCTCGACATACTGGGTCACGTCGGCGATCTGCTTACGCTCGGCGAGACCCTTGGTGTCGGTGAACGGCACCCGGAACGAGGTCGGGAGCGTGTTGCCGGCCAGTTGGGTGGCGAAGGTCTCGGCGGTCCACTGCCACTCCACGGGCTTGACGATGATGTCGGGGTGCGTGTCCATGAACAGCTGGGCCTGCTTCTTGACCGTGTCGATCGTGGCCTGCTCGTCTCCGGGCCGCCAGCCCTCGACGGTGATGGTCACCTTGCCGCCGCTGCTCGTCTCGTCCGACTTCGAGCAGGCGGCCAGGGTGGACAGCGACACCAGTGATGCGACGGTCGCAAGGGCGGCGACGCCGCGTACTCGGTGAATCCTCATGGTTTCTCCCTGATTGTGGGTTGCTGCGATTGTGCTGGGTGTGAACTGCGGACCGGCTCAGGTGGACTCGAGCCAGGCGCTGGCATCGGCGGGTAGGCGGCCTCCTTCCAGGGGAGCGCTGGTGAGCCAGATCCGGTCGAATGCCGGAAGATCGACCGGCCCGCCCGAGAAGTTGGTGACCGAGACGAAGCCGTCGTCCCGGGCGAACGCCAGCACGTCGGGGCCGAGGTCGCGCCAGGACAGCGAGCCGGACCCGAGGGCGGGCAGGTCCCTGCGGAGCCGGAGGGCGTCGCGGTAGAGGGACAACATCGACGCTGCGTCCATGGCCTGAGCCTGCGCGGTGAACGCCGCCCAGTCCGCGGGCTGCGGGAGCCACGTCTCGCCCCGGTGGCCGTTGGGGCTGAATCCGTACGGCGGCCGGTTGCCAGACCAGGGGAGCGGGATCCGGCAGCCGTCGCGGCCGGGGTCCACGCCGCCCGAGCGGGCGTGCATGGGGTCGTCGATCAGGTGCAGGGGCAGGTCCTCGACCTCGGGCAGGCCGAGCTCCTCGCCCTGGTAGAGGTAGTAGGCGCCCGGGAGCGCCATCGCGAGCAGCGCCGCGGCCCGCGCGCGCCGGGTGCCGAGTGCGAGGTCGGTCGGGGTCCCGAACCGCTTGGCGTCGAAGGAGAACGACGTGTCCACCCGGCCGTACCTGGTCACCGGGCGGGTGACGTCGTGGTTCGAGAGCACCCAGGTGGCCGGTGCCCCGACCTTGGCGTGCACGTCCAGCGTCTGCTCTATCGACGCGCGCAGCGCTGTCGCGTCCCACGGCGAGGCCATGAAGTCGAAGTTGAACGCCGAGTGCAGCACGTCCGGGCGCAGGTAGCGGGCGAAGCGCTCGGCGTCCGGCAGCCAGATCTCGCCGATGAGCACGCGCTCGGGTCCGTAGGACTCCGCGATCACCCGCCAGCTCCGGTAGATGCCCTGGAGCTCGTCACGGTCGACGTACGGATGGTTGCCGGGGTGGTGCTCGTCGGCGACCTCGGGGAGGTCGGCGTCCTTGGCGACCAGGGCGGCGGAGTCGATGCGGATCCCGCAGACCCCGCGGTCGAACCAGAAGCGCAGGATCTCCTCGTGCTCGCGAAGCACGTCGGGGTGGCCCCAGTTGAGGTCCGGCTGGCCGGGCGCGAACAGGTGCAGGTACCACTGCTCCGGTACGCCGTCCGCCCCGATCACGCGGGACCAGGCCTGACCACCGAACTCCGACTCCCAGCCGTTGGGCGGGAGCTCGCCGTGCTCGCCGCGGCCGTCGCGGAACCAGAACCGCTCCCGCTCGGGGGAGTCCGGCCCGGCGACCAGCGCCGCCCGGAACCAGGCGTGCTGGTCGGACACGTGGTTGGGGACGACGTCGATGATCGTCCGGATGCCGAACTCGAGCGCCTCGCTGATCAGCCGTTCGGCCTCCGCCAGGTCGCCGAACAGCGGGTCGATCGACCGGTAGTCGGCGACGTCGTAGCCACCGTCCGCCATCGGCGAGGGGTACCACGGGGTGAACCAGATCGCGTCGATCCCCAGGTCGCGGAGGTAGGGGAGCCGGGCGCGGACGCCGGCCAGGTCACCGGTTCCGTCGCCGTTCTGGTCGGCGAAGCTGCGCGGGTAGACCTGGTAGATGGCTGCGCCTCGCCACCAGTCCACATCGGCGACCGCCCCGGGGGCAGGGGTGTCGCTCCGCAGCTCGGTGGTGCTCACGCGATTTGGCCTCCGCTTCGGTCCCGGGTGGACGTCCCATCATGTGAAGGGCGTCACAGGTGATGGCCGGAACGCTAGGAGCGGTTGCAGATCTATGCAAGAACTGAACAGAACGTAATTAACTTTCAATCCTTGCAACGTCGGCCCGTGCACTTGCGGGACGCGTCGATTTGCGAACCACCAGCTCGGGCTCGAAGAGCAGCTCGCCGTCGGTGGGCTCGTCGCCCCGGATCTGATCGAGCAGGGCGGCCACCGCGGCCCGGCCCATTGCCTCGATCGGCTGGCGGACGGTCGTCAGCGGCGGCTCCACGGAGGACATGAAGGCCGAGTCGTCGAACCCGATCACGGAGATGTCCTCCGGGACCCTGAGCCCGGCCCTGCGGGTGGCCCGGATGACACCCAGGGCGAGCGGGTCGCTGGCGCACACCAAGGCGGTGGCCCCGCGCCGGATCAGGGTCGCGGCGGACGCCTGACCGCTCTGCAGGGAGAACTGGCAGTGCGCGACCAGCCCTGGGTCGAGCGGCGTCCCCGTCGCCGCGAGGACCGAACGCGCCGCCTCCAGCTTGCGAATCGACGGGACGTGGTCGCGCGGCCCGAGAACGAGCCCGATCCGGACGTGGCCCAGCGACGACAGGTGCTCCAGTGCCTGCTCCACGGCGCTGGCGTCGTCGCAAACCACCCGCGGGAACGGCAGTTCGTCGATGCCGGCGTTGATCAGGACCACCGGGAGCTTGCGCCGCGCGAGTCGCTCATAGTGCGTGTGGTCGGCCTCGACCTGGCTGTAGGAGCCGCCGGCGAACATGATCCCGGCGACCTGCTGCTGCTCGAGCAGCATGTCCACGTAGTCGGCCTCCGGTGCGCCGCCGGTCGTCTGGGTGCAGAGCACCGGGACCAGGCCGTGCTGGGCGAGCTGGGCGCCGACCACCTCGGCCAGCGCCGGGAAGATCGGGTTCTGCAGCTCCGGCAGCACCAGGCCCACCAGGCGGGCCCGCTCGCCGCGCAGTTTGGTGGGCCGCTCGTAGCCCAGTACGTCGAGAGCGGTCAGCACCGTTGACCGGGTGGCCGCGGAAACGCCGGGCTTGCTGTTCAGCACGCGACTGACGGTGGCCTCACTGACCCCGGCGCGGGCGGCTACTTCGGCGAGTCGACGGGTCATGGCGGTCAGGATAGCCGCATGGTCACGATGAATGGATGCAAGAAACTTGCAAAACAACGCAACAACCGCGTAAGCGCCCGATCGAACCGCCGCCAGGTTGCAACCTTGACGAGGGTCTGCGCATCTATGAGGTGAACCCCTCGACCTACAGGAGATGACGATGAACTTCAGGAACCGGGCCACCCGCACCACGACTGTCGCAGCCCTCGCGACGCTGGCGCTCGGCGTCGCGGCCCCGGCGATGGCCGAGCGGATCGGTGTCTCCGACCCCGCCGACGTCGGCGGCGCGTCGCTGTCCGACATCCGCCGGGTCACCGTCAACCACGGACCCGAGCAGCTGTTCGTCAAGGTCGCCTTCACGGAGCTCAAGCCGCGGTCCGAAGCCGGGCCGTCCGGCCTCGCGATCTTCCTCGACACCGACGCGACCAAGGGGGGTCCGGAGTTCCGCCTCGGCACCGGGCTCCAGCGCGGCACCGACTACCAGCTGATGAAGATCAGGAACTGGAAGGCCGTCGGCCAACCCCTGACCTGCGACCACCGGGTCCGGCTGGACTTCACGGCGAACGTCGCGAAGTTCCGCGCCGCCCGTGCCTGCATCGGCAACCCCGCCGAGGTCCGTGTCGGCGTCAAGATGACCGATCTCTACGACGCCTCGCACCCGGTCCACGACTGGCTGGGAGAGCCCCGATCGTTCACGAACGGGGTCGCCAGCAGCTGAGGGTGTCTGCACCCTCTGTCAGCCGGCGGCCACCAGCACGACGGCCACGGCGCACAGGCCCAGGCCCAGCGCCTGGGCCCGGTGCACGTGCTCGCGCAGCAGGGTGGCCGCCAGCACGACGGTGAAGGCGGGATAGAGCGACGTGAGGATCGCGGTCACGGTCAGGTAGCCGCCGTGGGTGGCTACCAGGAACGCGCCGGCGGCGAGCGCGCCGAGGCACCCGCTGACCATGCCGACCAGCGCCAGGGGCTCGCGTGGCACCCACGGCGCGCGGAGGGCTCTCGCCACGAGCACGATCGCGACCGCCGCGACGACCTGGTTGAGGGCGAGGGGGAGCAGCCCGGCCTCCTCCGGGATCTGCGCCAGCGCCGCGAACAGGGTCCCGAACCCGAGACCGGCGAGGACCCCGTCGCCCAGGCCGGCTCCGCGCCTGCGTCCGTGGGCTGACGCCTGCGGCTCGCGCGCCACCAACCAGATGGCCGGCAGGGCGACGAGGATCCCCACCCACACGAGCAGCGCCGGGCGCTCGCCCGTGCCCACCCCCACCGCGACGGGCACCAGCGCTGCTCCCACGCCGGAGACGGGTGCGACCACGCCCATCCGACCCGACGAGAGCCCCCGGTAGAGGAACGCCGTGCCGAACCCGTTGCCGAGTCCGGCGACCAAGCTCCACAGGAGATCCGTCCGGGTGGGGGAGCCGTCCACGAAGACCGCGACCGCGAACACGACGACCGCTCCGCCGAGCTGCGCCATCAACGCGATCGCCCAGGGACTCACCCGTTGGGAGAACACACCGCCCACGAAGTCGGAAAAGCCGTACGCCGCGGCTGCCACCAGCGCGAGCAGGATCGCCATGTCGCCGTCGCCCTAGGTGGCCACGACGCCGACGACCCAGGTGGCGGTGGCCAGCAGGGCGGCGGCGAGCTCGATCAGGATGCTCAGGCCGACCGCGCGCAGCGCGGCCTTCGTCGACGGCCACGCCGCCCGGACACCGACCCGGTGCAGCTCCGCGAGGTAGATGCCGAGGACGAAGCCGAGGAATACCCCCACGATGGGGACCACGAAGAAGCCGACGACGCCGGCCACGGCTCCGACCCACTGGGTCGAGGCCGGGATGCTCGCGTCCTTGAGCCGGCGGTTCGGCACGGCGTACTTCACCACCGTCCCGCCGACGAGAAAGGCCGTCGCGACGGCGAACACGGCCCAGGCCACGCCGCCACCGGTCTCGACCGCCCACAGCAGGATCGCAGCGAGCACCAGGACCGATCCGGGGAGGACGGGAACCAGGATGCCGGCCAGCCCGACCGCGATCGCGAGCGCGACGACGGCTTCGGTGGGGCTCATTCGGGGTCCCTGGACAAAGCGCAGCGACGCGAGCATCCGTCTGGGGTGATCACCCGGTCAGCCTTTCAGAAATGACGACGGCCCCGGACGTTGGTCCGGGGCCGTCGTGAGTCTGGGTGGTGTCGTCAGGCGTCTTCGTTGGCAGCGGGCTTGTCGCCGAGCTTGTGCGTCTCGTCGACAACCTTCACAGCGATCTCCTTGAGCTTGTCCCCGTGCTCGCGCGCGTGGTGCGCACAGAACAGGAGCTCGCCTCCGGACTGGAGCTCCACGCGAAGGTAGGCCTGGGCTCCGCAACGGTCACAGCGGTCCGCAGCGGTCAGCGGAGCGCTGGTAGCAACGGCAGTAGTCACTTCGGCCTCAATTCTCATCATCGGTGTCTCCCTCACAACGTAGCGGGGGGACACAAGATTCCCACCGGCACGTGTCACCTGACACGTCATCCAATCACGCTGAGTCTTCCCCGTTCGGCGGATTCCAGGCCCTGAACTGCTTTGTCCCGGGCTGTCAGGTTCCGTTGCGGATGAGACGACTTGCCTTCCACAGTGTGACGCGAGCACGGGCCCTCACGTTGCAGATCGGCGGATCCGAGCGCCGATCGTGTCCACATCGTGACGTCACCCGATGCCTTCACCGTAGTGCGAGCTCGGGCAGGCGTGCCTTCATCGTCGTACGGCGTGTCGCAGGTAGATTCGTAGCCAGACACCCACCGGATTGCCTTCAGATCAAGCCCGCAGGAGCCCCCGATCGACAACACGTACAACGCGGCACACCTCCTGGTCCTCGAGGGCCTGGAGGCGGTCCGCAAGCGCCCCGGGATGTACATCGGTTCGACCGACACCCGCGGACTCATGCACTGCCTCTGGGAGATCATCGACAACGGTGTGGACGAGGCGCTGGCGGGTGCCGCCAAGCGGATCGAGGTCACCCTTCATCCCGACGACTCCGCCGAGGTCTACGACGACGGTCGCGGCATCCCGGTGGACAAGGAACCCAAGACCGGCCTCCCCGGCGTCGAGGTGATCTTCACCAAGCTGCACGCCGGCGGGAAGTTCGGTGGGGGCTCGTACGTCGCCACCGGAGGCCTCCACGGCGTGGGCGCCTCGGTGGTGAACGCCCTCTCGGTACGGCTCGACGTCGACGTCGACCGCAGCCCGGCCCGCCAGGGGATGTCGTTCCAGCGCGGGTTCCCGGGGATCTTCGCCGGCGCTGGCAAGGGCGCGTCGTTCGAGCCGAAGTCCGGGCTGACCCGCAAGGGCGCCCGGGTCACCAAGGGCAATTCCGGCACCCTGATCCGCTTCTGGCCGGACCGCCAGATCTTCACCAAGGACGCGACGTTCGTCTACGACGAGCTGGTCACGCGGGCGCGTCAGACGTCGTTCATCGTCCCAGGGCTCGAGCTCGTCATCCGCGACCTGCGCGGGCCCAACCCGGTCGAGGAGAAGTTCCGTCACGACGGCGGGATCGCCGAGTTCACCGAGTTCCTCGCGCCCGACGAGCCGGTCACCGACGTGTTGCGACTGCAGGGCATGGACACGTTCAAGGAGACGGTCCCGCTGCTCGACGACAAGGGACACATGACCCCTCAGGAGATCGAGCGCGAGCTGCACGTCGACATCGCGGTCCGATGGGGGACCGGCTACGACACCGAGCTGCGGTCGTTCGTGAACGTCATCGCCACGCCCAAGGGCGGCAGCCACCTCAGCGGCTTCGAGCAGGCGCTCACCCGCACGTTCAACGACGTGATGCGGGCCGGCAAGGTGCTGAAGGTGAACGACGACGACGTGGTCAAGGACGACGTCCTCGAGGGCCTCACCGGGGTGGTGACCGTGCGGCTGGCCGAGCCGCAGTTCGAGGGCCAGACGAAGGAGATCCTGGGCACTCCGGCGGCGCGGGCCGTCGTACGCAAGGTGGCGTCGGCGGAGCTGAAGAAGTTCCTCACCTCCACCAAACGGGTGGAGAAGGCCCAGGCCAAGCTGGTCATGGAGAAGGTCGCCGGCGCGGCCAAGACCCGGATCGCGGCGCGCCAGCACAAGGAGACCCAGCGGCGGAAGAACGCCCTCGAGTCCTCGGCGTTGCCCTCCAAGCTCGCCGACTGTCGCGCCACCGACAACGAACGCACCGAGCTCTTCATCGTCGAGGGGGACTCGGCGCTCGGCACGGCCAAGCTCGCCCGCAACTCGGAGTTCCAGGCGCTGCTGCCCATCCGCGGCAAGATCCTCAACGTCCAGAAGGCGTCGGTCGGCGACATGCTGAAGAACACCGAGTGCGCCTCGATCATCCAGGTCGTGGGTGCGGGCTCGGGCCGTACGTTCGACATCGACGCCACCCGCTACGGCCGGATCATCTTCATGGCCGACGCCGACTCCGACGGCGCCCACATCCGCTGCCTGCTCGCCACTCTCTTCTTCAAGTACATGCCCGACCTGATCGCCCAGGGTCGGGTCTTCTCGGCCGTTCCGCCGCTGCACCGGATCGAGATCTCGCAGCCCAGGAAGGGCCAGGAGCGGTACGTCTACACGTACTCGGACGACGAGCTGCAGCGGAAGCTGGCGGAGCTGAAGAAGCGAAACGTCAAGTGGAAGGACCCGGTCCAGCGCTACAAGGGCCTCGGCGAGATGGATGCCGACCAGCTGGCCGAGACGACCATGGACCCCCGGCACCGCACGCTCCGCCGGATCACCGTCGACGACGCCGACGCGGCTTCCCGGGTCTTCGAGCTGCTGATGGGCTCCGACGTCGCTCCGCGCAAGGAGTTCATCGTGCAGGGCGCCTACGAGGTCGACGTCGAGGCGCTCGACGCCTGAGGCAATCCCGGCCGGTGGTTGAGGAGGTTGCGCAGCAACCGTCTCGAAACCCCCGGCACCGGCGCAGCCCGAACAGCCGCGACCGATCCACCTGCGGTCCGGTCAGACCCTCTGGTCGACGATCCCGGTTTCGACGTCGTAGAGGAAACCGCCGACCCGGGCCGTCTCGGGGATGAGCGGGTGCGAGCGCACCGCCTGCACGTCCTCCTCGAGGGAGGCGATCTGATCCTCGACGACGTGGAAGCGCTGCCAGGTGGCGTCGACACCGGCGG
>JAOPXC010000065.1 GCA_025965335.1 Nocardioides sp.
TTGGACGGACCACAAGTCCGGAGGATTTCGAGCAGCTGATCAACGACGTGGAGATCAAGGTCTTCCAGCGGTTGCCGGACGAGACCTGGTTCTACCCGGGCCACGGCAACGACTCGACCCTGGGCGCTGAGCGGCCCCAGCTCGGCGACTGGCGCGCGCGCGGTTGGTAGGACCCGGACGCGCTCGTCGTCCAACCAGAAAGGGGGCTACCGCGGCTCATCGCCCCTGCCCTGGGAAGCGGTCCAGCGTCGAACCCGGGTGACCAGGTCGCGCACGCTGTTCGGCTACTTCGCGAGGACGCTCACGTTCGAGGCGTAGCGGGAGCTCAGTCGTGCAGGGGTGCCCCGCCGCCGAACGAGCTGCTGATCCCCGCCTCGTCGAGCACGCGGTAGGGAAGCGCCGAGCTGGCGGCACGCTCGCGCAGGGTCGCCAGCGGCACGGACCGCGGCGACGCCACGACGAGCAGGTTGCCGGCCCGTCGGGCCCGCAGCGTCGCGGGCTCGGCGCTCAGCAGGAGTCTCGGGAAGACCGTGCGCAGCCCCGCCACCACCCGGCGTACGTGCGCGAAGGGCGCCCGGTCGGCGAGGTTGAGCAGGAAGAGGCCGTCGGCGGCGAGCACCCGGGCCACGACCCCGAAGCACTCGACGGTCACGAGGTCCGCCGGCACCACGCCCTCGTCGAACGCGTCGAGGAGTACGACGTCGGCCGAGTCGTCGCGCAGCGCCTCCAGTCCCGAGCGCCCATCGAGCGCCCGGACCTTGATGCCGCTGCGGGCCGGCAGCGGCAACAGCTCCCGGGTGGCCTCGGTGACCTCGGTCACCGGCTCGAGCACGATCTGGCCGGAGCGGGGCCGGGTCGCGGCGACGTAGCGCGGCAGGGTCAGCCCTCCGCCCCCCACGTGGACGCACCTAAGTGGCTGGGCCGGGGCACCGTGCGCGTCGATCACGTCGGCCATCCGGCGTACGTAGTCGAAGTCGAGGCGGGTCGGGTCGTCCAGGTGGACGTGCGACTGGTCGCGGCCGCCGACCCGCAGCAGGAACGACGACGGGCCCTCGCGCAGGATCTCGATGTCGCCGGCCACGCTGACAGGCTACGAGTCAGGCGGCGTAGCTGCCCGGACCGGGGGCGTCGGTGATCTCGGGCAGCTTGGTGAGCCGCTTGGCGGCGGGCGCCACCGGCGCGGCCACCGTGGGGGCCGCCTCCGGGAGCCCGTTGATGGCGGCGAACACCCGCAGGGAGTCGACGTCGGGGGCGACACCGGTGCCCTGGCTTGGTCTTGTTCCGCTTTGTGGATTTCGCGCCGGCTCAGGTGTAGGTGACCCTGACGGTGTCGGTCACCGGGAGGCTCTGGCAGCCGAGACGGATGCCCTCGGCGAGGTCCTCGTCGTCGAGGACGTCGTTGTGCAGCATCTTGACCTCGCCCTCGACCAGGCGGACGGCGCACGCCGAGCACTCCCCCTCACGGCAGGAGTACGGCGCCTTGACGCCCTTCGCCTCGAGGTGGTCGAGCAGCCTGGTGCGGGGGTCCCAGTCGTCGAAGACGTGCATCTCGCCGTCGAGCTCGACCTCGAGGTGGACCGGGCCCGGGGCCCTGGCGTCCTCGACAAGGTCCAGCTCGTCGCGCTCCGCCGCGCTGATCTCGCTCTCGGCCGCCTCGACGTCGTGCAGGTCGCCGAACGGGTTGCCCCCCAGCGAGACGAACTTCTCCTGATGGCGGCGCTCCCGGGGGAACTCCAGCTCACGCAGGGCGGCCACGGTCAGCTTCATGAACGGGGCCGGCCCGCAGACGAACGCGTCGTACGACGAGTAGCTCGCGGCGAAGGCCTTCATCTGGTCCTGGCTGGGCAGCCCCTGGACCGACTCCAGCCAGTGCACGACCAGCAGCCGGTCGGGGTTCTCGGCCGCGAGCCTGGCGATCTCCTGGGCGAAGATCACCGACTTCTCGTCGCGGTTGGCGTAGAACAGCACGATCTTCCCGGTCCCCTGGGTCAGCGCCGTACGCGTGATGGACAGGACCGGCGTGATGCCGCTGCCGCCGGCGAGGAGCAGCAGGTCGGCACTCAGCGAGGCCGGGGTGAAGATGCCGCTGGGTGGCAGCACGCGCAGCGTGTCGCCCTCGCGCACGTTGTCGCAGATCCAGTTGGACGCGTAGCCGTCTGCCGTGCGCTTGACCGTGATCGTCAGGTTGCCGGCCCCGACCGGGCTGCTCGAGAGCGAGTAGCAGCGCGCCGCGACCCCCGTCTGGTCGCTGGGCACCGCGACCGTCAGGAACTGTCCCGGCTTGTAGGCGAAGTGTTCCTCGGCGCCCTCGGGGATCTCGAAGGTGATCGAGTGCGCGTCGGCCGTCTCCTCGACGACGTCGACGACCTTCAGCTCGAAGGAGTCGGTGTCCATCGCTCGCTCAGTACCCGTCCTCGGCGCCGATCGGGATGCGCCCGTCGCGGGCCGCGGCGTCGATGCTCGCCTGCATGCGCGGGCAGCCCTCGCGCACGGGGCGCCCCTCGGGGCGCTGCGACATCCGGGAGAACTCCGGGCAGGCGCGCAGCGCCTCCTCGCTCCACTGGATCGTGGTGTGGTGCTCGCTGTTCTTCTTGACCCCGACCGTTGCCAGGCAGTCCAGGCACGCGACCTCGGTCAGCCGGGCCTGGGTGTACAGGCGCCGGTCCTCGATCGTGTCGGCTCTCGTGGGGACGAACGAGGCCATCAGGTGCCCGTCATGACCGGCGGCGTCGCCCCCGAGTCCGAGCTCCTGTCGGCTCCATCTCCGCTGCCCTCCGCCGCCGCATCCTCGGCGGCCCTGCGGGCGAGGTTCTCGGCGACCTCCACCTGCCAGTACTCGTTGGCCTTGGTGGTGTCGACCTCGAACTCGAAGCGGTCGATCATCTCGGGGTGGATGTCGGCCTTGTCGACGTAGAACTGCTCGTACCACCGGCGCAGCTGGTAGACCGGTCCGTCCTCCTCGCACAGGAGCGGGTTCTGGACGGGCACCTTGTTCTTCCAGATGTGGACGTCCTGGAGGAACCCGCCACCGAACATCTCGGCGTACTTCTTGCTGATGTACTGGGCGGTCTTTTCGTCGATGCCCTCGGGCTTCTTCACGGTGATGCCGTACTGCAGCGTGAACGAGTCAGGCCCGGTGGGGATGTGGCAGTTGACGAGGATGACCTCGGTCTGGAAGCCCTTGTAGTCCACGTCCAGCCAGTTGATCATGTACGCCGGCCCGTAGTACGTGGCCTCGGACTTGAGGAACAGGTCGACGTCGCCGTAGCCCCCGCTCATGTCCGGGCGCCCCTTGGACTCCATGAACTGCGTGGCGACGTGGCCCTCGAAGACGTTGCGGAAGCTCGTCGGGAACGAGAAGTGCACGTAGTAGAAGTGCGCCATGTCAACGACGTTGTCGATCAGCTCGCGGCAGTGCGAGTCGGTGATCGGGACGACCTCCCAGGTGAAGTCGGTGTAGGCGTCCGTGCCGATGCCGGGCAGCTCGGGCGGGAGGATGTCGTAGTCGGCCTCGGAACCCTCGACGTCGTGCCAGATCATCAGCTGACCGTTGCGGATGACCGTGGGGTACTTCTGGGTTCGGGCGCGCAACGGGACGCGGCGGGCGTACGGGATGGCCTTGCACTTGCCGTCGCCGCCCCAGCGCCAGTCGTGGAACGGGCAGGCGACCTCGTCGCCCTTGACCGTGCCCTGGGTCAGGTCGCCGCCCATGTGTCGGCAGTAGCCGTCGAGCACGTTGAGCTCGCCCCTGGAGTCCTGCCAGACGACGATCTTGCCGCCGAAGGCCTCGATGCCGTGCGGCTTTCCGTCGGCGAAGCTCGAGGCGAGCCCGAGGCAGTGCCAGCCGCGAGCGAACCGCTCCGGCGGGGTGCCCTTGTCAAGGAACCTGGTGTCGCTCATCGCGTGCCTCCACTTCCAGTGACCCCATCCGACGGCGCGTCGGATCGTGCCTGTAGACCAAAACAAGAACAGGTTATAGTTTTTGGACGGTGGGTGCCACCGGCACCTCACCAGTCGGAACCCGTTCCGTTCAGCTACCGGGTCACGATCTCACGCGACCCACGTCCGCAGGGAGACACCATGCACCTCGCCCTCTCACCCGAGGAACTCGCGCTCCGGGAGGAGTTGCGGGAGTACTTCACGGCGCTGGTCACCCCCGAGCGGCGGGCGGGGCTCGCCTCGGCCACCGGCGAGTTCGGCGAGGCAGGGGTCTACAAGGAGGTCATCCGCCAGCTCGGCACCGACGGATGGCTGGGCATCGGCTGGCCGAAGGAGTACGGCGGCCAGGCCCGCTCGATGGTGGAGCAGCTCATCTTCACCGACATCGCCGCCGACCACGGCGTACCCATCCCCTACCTGACGCTCAACACGGTCGGGCCGACCATCATGCGGTTCGGGACCGAGGAGCAGAAGGAGTACTTCCTCCCCAAGATCCTCGCCGGCGACATGCACTTCTCGATCGGCTACTCCGAGCCGGGCTCCGGCACGGACCTCGCCTCGCTGAAGACCAAGGCCGTCCGTGAGGGCGACGAGTGGGTCATCAACGGCCAGAAGATGTGGACCTCGCTGATCCAGTACGCCGACTGGATCTGGCTGGCCTGCCGGACCGACCCGGACCTCCCCCGCCACAAGGGCCTCTCGATGATCCTGGTGCCGGCCGACGCCGCCGGCTTCTCCTACACCCCGGTGCACACGGTGGCCGGCGTGCACACGAGTGCGACGTACTACGAGGACGTCCGGGTCCCGGCGTCCAACCTGGTCGGCGAGCTCAACGGCGGCTGGTCGCTGATGACCAACCAGCTCAACCACGAGCGGGTCGCCCTCACCTCGTCGGCCCCGCTCACCCAGTCGCTCAAGCTGGTGCGCGGCTGGGCCCAGGAGACCAAGAACCCCGACGGCCAGCGCGTGATCGACGCCGAATGGGTGCAGATCGCGCTCGGCCGGGCCCATGCGCGGGTGGAGATGCTGACCCAGCTCAACTGGAAGCTGGCCTCCGACGCCGACAACGGCGTGGCCCTCTCGCCCGCTGAGGCGTCGGCGACCAAGATCTACGGCTCCGAGCTCGCGACCGAGGTCTACCGCTCGCTGATGGAGATCGTCGGCCCGAACGCCGGCGTCACCGGCGCCTCCGAGGGGGCCGTCCTGGCCGGGCGCCTCGAGCGCTTCTACCGCTCCGCACTGGTGATGACGTTCGGTGGCGGCACCAACGAGATCCAGCGGGACATCATCGGCTACGTCGGACTCGGCCTCCCGGCCGCGAAGCGATGATTTCGAGACGCCTCGATCACCGAAAGAGCCGCTCGCTCCCCCATCACCGAAAGCAGTAGAGACATGGACTTTTCCTTCACCACCGAGCAGGACGACGCCGCCGAGCTGGCCGCCAAGATCCTCAAGGACCGCGCCACCAACGAACGCATGAAGGCCGTCGAGAGGGCCGGTGACCGGTTCGACCGCGAGCTGTGGGCCGAGCTCGGCGCCGCCGGCCTGCTCGGCCTCGCGCTCCCCGAGGAGCACGACGGTGCCGGTCTCGGCCTCCTCGAGCTCTCCCGCGTCCTCGTCGAGGTCGGCCGCACGGTCGCCCCGGTGCCGTTGGCCGCGCACGGGCCCGCGTCGCTCGTGATCGCGGAGCACGGCACCGACCAGCAGAAGCAGCAGTGGCTGCCCGGAGCGGCGACCGGCGACAACGTGATCACGGCCGCCGTCGCCGAGGAGCGCGCCTTCGCGCCCACCCGCCCGACCACCGTTGCGGCGGCGGACGGCGCGGGCTTCCGGCTCACCGGCAGCAAGGCCATCGTCCCGGCGGGCGCCTACGCCGACGTGTTCCTGGTGCCGGCCGAGACACCCACCGGGGTGGCCGTCTTCCTGGTGCGGCCGGGCGATCCCGGCGTCACGGTGACCCCGCAGAGGTTCTCCGACGGCGACACGGTCGCCCGGCTCGACCTCGGCGGTGCGCACGTCGGAGCCGACCGGCAGCTCGGCCGGGCCGACGGCACCGTGGACCACCGGCTGCGCAACCTCCTGGTGCTGGCCGCCGCCGCGGAGCAGCTCGGCATCACCGAGGGGGCACTCAAGCTGACCGCGACGTACGCCAAGACCCGCGAGCAGTTCGCCCGCCCGATCGGCACCTTCCAGGCCGTGTCCCAGCGCCTCGCCGACGGCTACATCGACGTCCTCGGGCAGCGGCTCACCCTGTGGCACGCCGCCTGGCGCCTCGCCGAGGGGCTCCCCGCGGACACCGAGGTCGCGATCGCGAAGCTCTGGGCCGCCGACGCGGGTCACCGCCTGGCGCACACGGCGGTCCACGTGCACGGTGGCGTCGGCATCGACCTCGACGGCGAGGTCCACCGCTACTTCACCACGGCCAAGCGCTTCGAGTTCCTCCACGGCGGCAGCACCGAGCAGGCGCTGGCCATCGGACGGACCCTGGCGGCCGAACCAGCATGACCGTGACCGTGCGTGCCCAGCTGCTGGCGCGCGCGGGTGATGGGGCACCCGGGCTGCTCTTCGAGGACGAGTCATGGACCTGGGCCGAGGCCGTCCACGAGTCGGTTGTGCGCGCCGCGGCGCTCTCGGAGCTGCTGACCGGTGACGGTCCACCGCATGTCGGGGTGCTGCTCGAGAACGTACCGGAGTTCTCGTTCCTGCTCGGGGCGGCAGCACTCGGCGGCCACGTCCTCGTCGGGCTGAACACCACCCGGCGCGGAGCGGCCCTGGTCGCCGACATCGCCAGGTCCGACACCCGGGTCGTCCTCACCGACGAGACCCATGCCGGCCTTCTCGCCGGCCTCGACGTGGGCGTGCCGGTGGTCCGCCTCGACTCGCCGGAGTGGGCGGCCCTGCTGGCGCGGCACGCGGACGCGGCGGTGCCCGGGACCGAGGTCGGGCCGGACACGCTGATGATGCTGATCTTCACCTCGGGCACGTCCGGTACGCCGAAGGCCGTCAACGTCACACAGGCCAAGGTCGCGTGGCCCGGACAGTTCCTCGCGGAGCGCTTCGGGCTCGGTGGCGCCGACGTGGCCTACCTGTCGATGCCGATGTTCCACTCCAACGCGGTGATGGCCGGTTGGGGACCCGCCCTGGCGGCCGGCGCGACGATCGCGCTGGCGCGACGCTTCTCGGCGAGCGGCTTCCTGCCCGACGTGCGCCGCCACGGGGCGACGTACGCCAACTACGTCGGCAAGCCCCTCACCTACATCATGTCCACGCCCGAGCGGCCCGACGACGCCGAGAACCCGCTGCGGATCGTGTTCGGCAACGAGGCCAACGAGCGCGACATCGAGGCCTTCGGTCGCCGGTTCGGCTGCGTGGTCGTCGACTCCTACTCCTCGACCGAGAACGCCGTGATCGTCCAGCGGGTGCCGGACATGCCGCCGGGCAGCCTGGGCCGCCCGGTCGAGGGCGTGGCGGTCTACGACCCGGAGACCCTGACCGAGACTCCCGACGCGGAGTTCGGGCCGAATGGCGAGCTGCTCAACGCCGAGGCCGCGATCGGCGAGCTCGTGAACACCCAGGGCGCCGGCGCGTTCGCCGGCTACTACAACGACCCCGGGGCCGAGAACGAGCGGATGCGCGGCGGGATGTACTGGTCGGGCGACCTGGCCTACCGCGACGCGGCAGGCTTCCTCTACTTCGCCGGGCGCACCGCCGACTGGCTGCGCGTGGACGGGGAGAACCTCGCCGCCGCGCCCATCGAGCGGATCCTGCTCCGGCATCCCGCGATCGAGCAGGCCGCGGTGTGCGCCGTTCCCGACGAGGCCGTGGGCGACCAGGTCCTGGCCGCGCTGGTGACCCGGTCGGCGCTCTCCCCCGCCGACCTCGAGGCCTTCCTGGGCCAGCAGCCGGACCTGTCCCCCAAGGCCTGGCCGCGCTTCGTCCGGGTCCTCGACGAGCTGCCCCGGACGGCCACCAACAAGGTGCTCAAGCGCGAGCTCGCCGCCGACGGACCCGTCGCCGGCGCGGGAACCCTGTGGACGCGCGCGCCGCGCGGCACGACGTACGACGAGAGCTGAGGAGCACCGTGGCCGAGAACGTCCAGCAGCTGCTGCGTGAGCGCACGACTGACGACACCGTCGGGCTGAAGTACGGCGACCGCGAGTGGACCTGGCGCGAGCACCTCGCCGAGGCGGCCACGCAGGCGGCGGCGATGATCGGGATCGCGGACCCCGGCCGGCCCCTGCACGTGGGCGTGCTGCTCGGCAACACTCCGGACATGCTGCGGGCGATGGCCGCCGCGGGCCTCGGGGGCTACATCCTGTGCGGAATCAACACGACGCGGCGCGGGGAGGGCGTCGTCGCCGACGTCCGACGGGCGGACTGCCAGATCCTGGTGACCGACGCCGAGCACCGGCCGCTGCTCGACGGGCTGGACCTCGTCGGCGTCCGGGTGCTCGACACCTCGACCCAGGAGTGGGCGGACCTGCTGGCCGCGGCCGGTGAGCTGTTCCCGCACCGCGAGGTCGGCGCGCTGGACACCTACATGATGATCTTCACGTCCGGGACCAGCGGTGACCCGAAGGCCGTGCAGGTCTCGCAGTTCATGGTCCTGATGGCCGGGCTGAACCTGGTGGACAGGTTCGCCCTCACCGCCGAGGACACCTGCTACCTGTCGATGCCGCTCTTCCACTCGAACGCCGTCGTCGCGGGCTGGGCCGTCGCGGTGGCGTCGGGGGCGGCGATGGCACCGGCCAGGTTCACCGCGTCGGGGTTCCTGAAGGACGTCCGGGGTTACCAGGCGACGTACATGAACTACGTCGGCAAGCCGCTGGCCTACGTGCTGGCCACGCCCGAGCAGGACGACGACGCCGACAACCCCCTCCGGGTCGCGTTCGGCAACGAGGCCAGCGACCGCGACATCGAGCAGTTCTCGCGCCGTTTCGGCTGCGAGGTGTCGGACGGCTTCGGCTCCACCGAGAACGCCGTCAGCGTCATCCGCGAGCCCGGCACCCCCAGGGGCTCGATCGGCAAGGGCCTCGAGGGCGTGGCGATCTACAACAGCGAGACCGTCGAGGAGTGTGCGGTCGCGGTGTTCGACGCGACCGGGGCACTCGCCAACCCGGACCAGGCGGTGGGCGAGCTCGTCAACACGGCGGGACTCGGCTACTTCACCGGCTACTACAACGACGAGCCGGCGAACAACGAGCGGACCCGGCACGGGATGTACTGGTCGGGCGACCTCGCGTACCGCGACGCCGAGGGCTGGATCTACCTGGCCGGGCGCACGGCAGACTGGATGCGGGTCGACGGCGAGAACCTCGCCGCCGCGCCGATCGAGCGGATCTTCCTGCGGCTGCCCGCCCTCAACCGGGTGGCGGTGTACGCCGTGCCCGACGAGAACGTCGGCGACCAGGTGATGGCGGCGATCGTGCTCCAGGACGGGGAGTCGCTGACGCCCGCGGACCTGGAGGCGTTCCTCGCCGCGCAGCCGGACCTCTCGCCCAAGGCCTGGCCGCGTTACGTGCGGATCGCCGCCGACCTGCCGAGCACGGCCACCAACAAGGTGCTCAAGCGGGAGTTGGCCGCACAGGGCCCGACGGCCGGCGACGGGGTGCTGTGGACCCGGTCGGCACGCGGACGCGCCTACCGAAGGGTGTGATCGGGGGGCCGGAACCACGTTAAACTCCGCCGGTGATCATCAGTGACTCAACAAAGCTCGTGTTCGTGCACGTCCAGAAAACGGGTGGAGTCACGATGACCAGGCTGCTGAAGGAGCAGTTGGGCGACGCCGAGGTCCGCCATGTGGCCAAGCGTCACTCGCCCCTCGAGCTGATCCTGGCCAGGGAGCCGGAGCTCACCCAGTACTGGATCTTCGGGTTCGTGCGCAACCCGTGGGACCGGATGGTCTCGTGGTGGTCGATGATCGAGAACTGGCGCAACTACAACGAGCGCAAGGGCCTCACGATCGAGGACCGCGGCAACCG
>JAOPXC010000105.1 GCA_025965335.1 Nocardioides sp.
ACTCGACGGTCCCGGACCGGCACGGGGGCCGGCGGTCCGTCAGTGAGGGTGCTCATCCGAAACGGCCGTTCACGTAGTCGGAGGTCCGCTCATCGCGAGGGTTCTCGAAGAGCTCCCCGGTCGGTCCCTGCTCGACGATGTAGCCGGGCTGGCCCTCGGCGGCGAGGAAGAACGCGCAGTTGTCCGAGACGCGCTGGGCCTGCTGCATGTTGTGGGTGACGATCACGACCGTGACCTCACCGGCGATCGACCGGATCGTCTCCTCCACGCGCCGGGTCGAGGTCGGGTCGAGCGCCGAGCAGGGCTCGTCCATGAGCAGCACGTCGGGGCGTACGGCGAGGGCACGCGCGATGCAGAGCCGCTGTTGCTGCCCACCGGACAGCGACGAGCCCGGCGTACCGAGGCGGGCCTTGACCTCCTCCCACAGGCCGGCGCTGCGCAGGCTGCGCTCGACCAGCTCCGCGGCGCCGTTCTTCCCGGGGGTCTTGCGCCCGGTCAGCCGGAGGCCGGCCAGGACGTTGTCGTGCACCGACATCGTCGGGAAGGGGTTGGCCTTCTGGAAGACCATCCCGATCCGGCGTCGGCTCTCGATGGGGCGGCGGTCCAGGTCGTAGATGTCCTGGCCGTCCAGCAGGATCTCGCCGGCCAGGCTCGCGCCCGGGACCAGCTCGTGCATCCGGTTGAGGATCCGCAGGAACGTCGACTTCCCGCAGCCGGACGGCCCGATCAGCGCAGTCACCTGGCCGGCGGCCATCGTGAGGTCGACGTTGTCGAGGACCTGGTGGTTGCCGAACCACGCGCTGACGGCGCGGGCGACGAGCATGGCCGGCGCACCGGCGGTGAGCCGCGGGATGGTGGTGGCGTCGATGTCTAGGTCGACGCGGGTCTCGTCCGAGGCGATGTCGGTGGTCATGTCAGCCCTTTCCGGACTTCAGAGGGTGTTGGGCAGCAGGACGGCGAGGTTCTCGAAGACGTTCCACAGGATCGCGAGCAGCACCGGGACGGCACCGATCCACACGGCCCGACCGGGCAGCCGCATCGAGGCCCAGGTGACGCCGCCAGTCACGATGAGCAGCAGCTGTGCCCAGAGCAGGAGAGCGACGCGACGGCCCGAGCTGCCTACGCCGGGGACGTCGTCGGCCACGGTGGCGGTGCCACTCGACGCCGGCAGGGCGTCCCCCTGGAGCTGGGCCGAGACCTGGAGGGTGCGGCTGGGCGCGATCGCCGGGTCGGACGTGACGAGCGTCAGCCGCGACGCCGCCTGCACGATGCTGGCCGGCGGGGCGTCGCTGGTGCGGACCAGGTCGACGACATAGGTGAACCGCCCCTGGCCCGTGGTCACCAGAATGGTGTCACCGGTCCGGAGGTCACCGAGGTGCGCGAAGGGCGCGCCGTACGACGACCGCCGCCCGACCAGCACGGAGACGCCGGCCTGGCCGGGCAGCACGGAGTCGTGGCGCAGGCCCGGTCCGCCGATCGTCTGCTCGGAGGCGCTGCCCGCGACGAAGACCTGCTCGACGCCGAGGTCCGGGATCTCCACGATTCCCAAGGGCGTGCCCGAGGCGATCACGCCGCCGACCGGCACAGTCGCCTGGGCCAGGCTCACCTTGATCTCGTCGAAGAGCACGTCCTGGGTGCGGTTCGCCTGGAGCTTCGTGGCACCGAAGAGGAAGCCCCCGAACGCCACGACGAGCATGGCCAGGACCGTGAGACCTCCTGCGACGAGGGTCGCGGTGTCCCAGTCGCGGGATCCGCTCTTCGGGTGCGGCGGCCGTGGCGGGGCCGTCTCGCGGCGGCGCCGCACGGCCTTGCGGCGCGGCTTGACGGGGGGTTCGGTCGCGGTCGCTTCGCCCACGACGGGCTCGCTCAGCGTCGTAGCCATGCCGGCCCTCTCCCGGTCCTGCTCATCCAGAGGAAGCCCGGTCCCATCAGGATCGCCGCGGCAGCCAGCAGCGCGAGCAGCGGCAGTGCCAGGAGGCGACCGCCGGCCGGCTGCGACCCGACTGTGACCATGGTGGGTCCGGCCACGGCCGGGTCCGAGCCCTGCGGGTCCAGCGGGCCCGTCGAGGGGTCGGTGCTACCTGGGGCGGACCCGGTCGATGTCGGCGGCGGGCCCGCCCCTCCGCCGGAGGGTGCATCCGGCGGGCTTGTGGGGTCGTCGGTCGGGCCGCCGGTGGGACCACCGTCACCCTGGTCACCCCCGTCGAAGCCGGCCAGGACGGCCGTCCTCGCGGCGTCCAGCTGCGTGACGAGAGCAGCGGGCAGGGGTGCGTGTCCGTCGGGGAGCTGGCCGACCCGCTCGCCGGGCTTCTGCCCGGCGCTGCCGACGTAGGACAGGAAGTCGGCCATCTGCTGGCGCTCGAACTTCGACGCCCTGGTGGAGAGCGCCGCCGAGATCAACAGGGAGAGCGGGTAGACCGCCGGGTTTTTCGACGTGAGGTCGACCGACCGGGTGACCCCGTCGGCGTTGACCTTCGAGTGCGCGATGCCGGCCAGCAGCGCGGCGTTCGTCGGTTTCACGTAGGCACCGGACGTGTTCTCCAGCGCCGCGGTCGACAGCTGGAAGCGCGCGGCGGAGGCGGCGTCGATGATGCCGATGACCTCGCGGCGCCCGGGGTTCTGCCGCGGCGGCTTCGTGACGATGTTGACTCCGTTCTCCACGGTGACCAGGGCACCGGGAAACCGGGCGAGCGAGAGCTGGCGGGAGAGCGTGTCCAGGTCCTGGATCGGCTCGAAGGTCTGCGACAGCAGTGGGTCGAGCAGCGGGAACGACGCGAACGGCAGCGGGACCTGCTTGTAGTTGGCGTTGACGGTCATGCCCCACGGGTCGGGCTGGCCGGCGATGAAGCTGCGTGCGTCCTTGTCCCCCTCGATCCAACGGGTCAGCGCCAGGGTCGTGTCGGAGAGGTCGCCGAGCAGGAGCGGGTGGTTGCCCGGTGCGCCGCCCGGCCAGTGGACGCCGGGGTTGAGGTCCAGGAACTCGGGGTCGCGGAACAGGTTCACCGGGTTGTCGATGACGGCCGCGTTGCCCCCGGAGCGGTACGAGCCGGTGATCAGCTTCGCGACCAGGCGCGGGTTCAGCCTGAGGTCGCTCACCGGCTTGCCGTCGGCGTCGTCGATCTGGAAGGCGACCACAAGACCGGTGACGGACAACGGCGCGTAGACCACGCCCCGCTCGGCGGCCGCCGCCGCGTCCAGCGGGTCGATGACGAGCCCGGCGTTCGTCGTACCGGAAGCGACGTCGCCGCGGGTCTGCGGCTCGCCGATCGAGGTGTAGTCGAGGCGTACCGAACCGGAGCTGAGCGTGCAGGTACGGGCTCGCCAGCTGGCGAGCGCGTGGGCGGCCATCGGGCTGCCCTCGACGCGCAGCGAGTCGCCGGTCAGGGGGCAGGCGTCGTCGACTGGCAGGAACGAGAGCGGGACCACGGTGCGGCGGTCCCAGGCCCACGGCGCGTCCATCAGGTCCTCGGTCGCACCCTGTGGGCGACCGTAGTTGGGGACCACGACGATCGAGCACGGGCTGGTGGCGTCGCAGCCCAGCGAAGCGGACTCGCGCTTGGTGAAGAGCTGGATGGCGACCTCGCCGGTGCCGTCCCCACGGGTGACGTTGTCCAGCCAGTTGGCCGGTCCGTCGGGGGTGGCGTCGAACGCGTCCTGCTGGCCCGGGTAGGTGAACGGCGACACGGCCGGGACGGCGGGCTGGCTCTCGGTGGCGTCGATGCCGCGGAAGCCCGGCGACCCGTAGCAGTCGCTGGAGCTGGTGGGAAGGGCTCCCCGGCACTGGTAGACGCGCACCGGGTTCTCGGTGTTGACGTCCAGCGAGTCACCGGAGTTCTCCAGCCGGCTCGAGGAGCTGGGCTGGAACCCCGCCCACGACACCAGGACCGTCTGGTTGACGAGGTTCGTGGTCCTGCCGACCGTGACGGTCGCGCCCGCGCCGGCTCCCGGCGCCGGCACGGTGACCGCGCCGCTGGGCCCCGGGGCCGCCACCGCCGCCGTGGACGAGGTCCAGGGCGGAGCCGTGGCAGCCAGGAACGTCAGCGCCAACAGGGCCACCAAGGCCCGCGCCATGCGACGCGTGTGACGTCGAGATGATCGGATGCACCCAATCCGCATGTCTTCTTCTCCAGGAGCTAGGGGTGCGGTGGCGGGCCAGATCGCGGCCCGCCACCGCGGTTCAAGCCGTCAGCTCGCCTGGCCGCAGTAGCGGGAGGCGGTCGTGTCGTTGCCCAATGGGGTGTTGCCGAACGGGACCAGCAGCTCGTCCGCATGGGCGCAGAGGTAGCCGCCCTCCTTGAAGATGTCCTTCAGCTCCTGGGGCGCGTCGTTGCGCACGGTGTTGAAGAAGATCCGGCCGAAGGACGCGCTGGTGCCGGTCGTGAAGGCCGGGTTGAGCACCCGGTACGTCGTGCCGGTCAACGTGGCGTTCGTCGTCGGAGGCGTCGTGGTGTTGACGAGCCCGATGTGGGCGCCGCCGCGCAGGTCCTGGATGCCCGGGGGCTGGTTGACCTGTGCGGCCCACTTCGTCACGGCGTACGGCAGGATCCCCTGCGGGTCGCCGTTCATGCTCTCGCCGTCGTTCTGCTGGCCGTTGAAGAGCGTCGGCAGACCCGCACACCCGGCGTTGACGTTGTTCAGGTTCGTACCGATCGCCTGCAGGAAGAACGTGAGCGTCGCCGCCGAGGCCGGGGGCAGGTAGACGTGGATGTCTCCCGCCTGGCCGCCGACCTCGCTCCAGTCGGTTGTCGTGCACTCGAAGATGTCCTTGAGCTGCCCGGTGGTCAACGGGGTGGTCGGCGCGTAAGAGTTGCCGATCACCGCATAGGAGACCGCGTCACGGCTCTGCGCGTAGAACGTCAGCGCGGCCTCGGCGGCCGCCGTGCCCTTGGCCCTGCTCGAGCGAACCCAGTCGATGCAGTACGCCGTCGGGTCGACCGTGCTCTGCTGGTTGAGCGTGATCGCCGTGATTCCGGCGTTCGCGCCGTTCGGCCGCGCCAGCGTGCATCCCGGCTTGGTCGTGATGTTCTCCCCGGCCGCCCCGTTGACCGGGTTGATCGCGTCGTACGATGCGAGCGTGTGCCCCGGTGCCGGTGACTGCGCGTTGAACTTCACTGTCAGGTTGTTGGTGAGCTCCGCGAACGCGTCCGCGCCCACCGTGGAGTAGATCTGGGCTGCGGTCTTGCCGGGTGGTGGGGTGCCGGGCGTGTTGGGGACGGGGTCGGCCTGCGCTCCACCCACGCCGCCGAGGGCGAGCGTGAGAGCGAGGGCGCCCACGGCTGCGGCACTGGTGATTCGTCGGTTCATCGCCATTCCTGTCGTGGTTTTGCGGGCGGAGGTTGTCGGGCGCGTCATCACTTCACCTGCAGCACGGCCAGGAAGACGGCCGCGCCCTTGCTGTTGGCGTTCTTGGTGCCGAGGACGGTGACCTTGACCGAGTGCGTGCCCGAGCCGCTGACCGTGAAGGCCTTGACGAGCGTGCCGACGGCGGCCTTGTAGAGGTCGAGAGTCGTGCTCTTTCCGTCGACCTTGACCTTGACCTTGCCCGCCTTGGGTGAGGTGCCGAAGGTGATCACGAGCTTGCCGCCGGAGAACGACGCGGTGGCCGTGTCGCCCTTCGCCTTGCTGGTGATGCCCTTCTTGCCGGGGGCGGTCGGGGCCGCGTAGTTCTTCCAGGCGCCGGTGCGGGTGATCCTGGCGTCGGTCCAGCTGTACTTGCCGACAGTGAGGGTGTTGGCAGACTGGCCGGTCAGCTTGATGGATCGCGTCCCGTTGGTCGTGCCGTTGGCGTCGGTGGCGGCCACGGTCAGGGTGGCGTTGCCGGCGCTCAGCCCTGCGGTGGGCACCGAGGCCGTCCAGACGTGGCCGGCTCCCTTGGTGGCGTTGACGAACGCGCCGCTGCCGATCTTGACCTTGACACCGGTGACGGCGGAGGGGCCGTCGACGTACGCCGTGACGGGCACGCTGCTGGCACTGATATCGACGGTGTCACCGCTTGCCGGTGCGCGCACGAAGACCGAGGGGCCCGGGTCGGCGGTCGGCGCGAGCGCGACTCCGCGGAACTCGGCGTTGGCCGGAGCGGTCGCGAGGGTGACTGCTGCGGCGGGGGTGAACGTGGCCGCGCTGCCTGCGGGGTCGCTCAGGGCGAGCAGCTTGGTCGGCGTCGTGACGGCCAGGCTGACGGCCGCGCCGTCGACGTCCGCGACCAGTCCGGTGGCCCCTTCAACGGCGGCCGTGCCGGCAAGGGTCCAGGTGCTTCCGGCGAAGCGGTACTTGTCGACCGTGCCGCCGCGCGACGAGGCGTTCGCGACGTAGAGCGTGTCGAAGCCGGTCCCGGAGTAGTCGGCCGCCGTCAGGTCGAGGAAGGCGCAGCCGAACGTGAGGAGGTTGTCCGGCAACCCGGCGAGATCGGTGACCGTGGCGCTGCCGGTCGGCGTCCCCGTGCCCACCTTGGCGAGCCGGTGCTCGAGAATGCCGCTGGTGAAGAGCTGGTCACCCTGGACGCTCACCGCGTTCAGGTTGGAGGTGGCCGAGCCCGCGACCGTGGAGACGGTCGAGGAGCCGATCGTGGTGGTCACGATGCCGCCGTTGCCACCGGTGGCCCAGACGCGGTCGCCGTTGACCGTCGCCGCCGAGCGGACGATCTTCGCGGTGTCCGCGCTGTCGAGCACGATGCTCGTGTCCGCGGTTCCGTTCGCGTCGACGACCCCGACGACTCGGCCGACCGCGGTCGGGTCGGAGGCGGTGAGCGAGGCACCGGCCGGGCCGGCGGCGCCGGGCGCCGCGGAGTAGCCGGTGAGGGTGACGTAGTGCCCGTTGGGCGAGGTGCTGATCAGACCTTCCGAACGTGACTGGCCGACTGCCGTCAGCGGCGAGTTGCCGTCCGACTCCGTGGTCGGCAGCGCGATCGACTGCACCTTCGTCCCGGTGGGCGTGAACTCGTCGAGGAAGACCGGCGCGGTCGCGTTGGTCAGGGCCCCCGCGCCCGTGCCGACCCGGTAGACCACCAGGTTGCCGCCGGTGAAGCGGACCGCCTGGGCCTCTGTCGTCGAGAGCAGTGGAAGGGCGATGGCAGCGATCGTGGTCGCTGTCAGGGCGCCCAGGATGCGCAGGGATGTGCGCATGAGTACCTCACTTCGGAAGGTGACGGGCGGCCGAAGCCGCGCAACGGGCAGAGCACCCCGAGAACCACTCAGTCACCAGTATGTCGACTGAATTAGTTGAAATAAGAGAGTACGAAGGCCCATTGGTCAAGCCGGCGCGCCCGAATGTCGGACTACTCACACGGCGAGGTCCAGACAAGTGGCCCGAACTGACTACGCGGCGTAATCCAAGTGGACTACCTCAACTCGACAACGTGACATGGGCAAAGACGTGTAGCCGCACCTGGGTCGAGACGTGGTCGCGTAGCCAGATCCGGCACAGTGTCCGTTCGGCCGGGCCGTCGCCCGGCGTCCACGACCGGCTCGACGAGCTCGTCGATGACCGCCTCGACGCCGGCGCCGCAGGTGAGACCGGCATTCCTGGTCGCGGCGACGTACCGGCGAGAGGGCACCCGCCGGGGCCAGCTCGACGTGCTCGACGGCGTGCAGTTCGAGTTCCGTCTCCGGACGTACGACTTCGAGGTCGCCCCCGGGACATCCACACCCGCATGCGCCACGAGTTGGGTGCGCCGGCGGGCCGCCCGCGGCCCAGACCACCAACGGCCTCCTCGCTGCCGTGCAGGCAGAGATCGAACGCCTCGAGTAGTTGCGCGAGGACGGCTGGGAGCTCGTCCGGTACGGCTCGCCTGCAGCCGCCGGATAGACCGGAGCAGTAGCTACATCACACGAGGAGACTCCCTGGCGGCGTACCGGTTGACCGGTACGGGCAGCCCGAGATGCCCCCGCAACAGCGTGGAGTCGTAGTCGGCCCGGAAGACGCCGCGCTCCTGGAGGATCGGGACGACCTCGTCCACGACGCTTCGGAAGTTGGACGGGTGGTCGACGCCGATGTTGAAGCCGTCGCACGCACGTGAGTCCCACCACTCGATCAGCTTGTCGGCAACGGTCTCCGCCGAGCCCACGAACTCGCTCTTGCGGAAGGAGCGGGTGGCCTCGACTGCCTGGCGCAGCGTCCAGCCGTTCTCGACGGCGCGCTCGGTGATCGACTTGGCCTGCGTGTAGAACGACCGCTCGCCGTGCCCGAGCGTCTCGGCCGGGAACGGCGCGTCCAGGTCGTACTGCGTGAAGTCGTGCCAGCCGAACGACCGGCCGAACTCGCGGAGCGCGGCGTCGAACGTGTGGTCGCGGTCGTTGTTGGCGGCCTCGATCTCGCGGGCCTCATCGTCGGTGTCGCCGACGACGACCTTGATGCCCGGCATGATCACGAGGTGGTCGGGGTCGCGGCCGAACTTGTCGCGGGCGCGGCCCTTGATGTCGTTGTAGAACGCTTGGCCGCTGGGGATGTCGGGCGCGTGGGTGAAGATGCCCTCGCCGACGCTGGCCCCCAGGTCGCGCCCCTGGTCGGAGTCGCCGGCCTGGAAGATCACCGGGTGGCCCTGGGGCGAGCGCACCAGGTTGAGCGGGCCGCGGACCTTGAAGTACGTCCCCTCGTGGTCGAGCACGTGCTGCTTGCTCCGGTCGAGGAACTGGCCGGTCTCCCGGTCGCGGACGAACGCGTCGTCCTCGTAGGAGTCCCAGAGGGCGCGGGCGAGCTCGACGTACTCCTGGGCGCGCCCGTAGCGGGTGTCGTAGTCGTAGTGCTCGTCGAGCCCGTAGTTGCCGGCCGTGCCCGCGTCGCCGGTGGTGACGACGTTCCACCCGGCGCGACCGCCGCTGATCAGGTCGAGCGAGCCGAACCGCCGGCTCAGGTTGAACGGGCTGTTGAAGCTGGTCGTCGCGGTGCCGACGAGCCCGATGTGCCGGGTCTGGGTGGCCAGCGCGCTCAGCAGCGTGAGCGGCTCGAGGCGGTTGAGGTAGTGAGGCGGGGAGTAGGGCGTGATGAACTGGCTGTCGACGATGAACACCAGGTCGAACTTCCCGCGCTCGGCCAGCTGCGCCATCTCGATGAACCACTGCACGTTGACGCTCGCGTCGCCCGGGATGTCGGGGTCCAGCCACAGCGTGTGGCTGCCCGGACCGCCGGTGCCGTAGGGCACGGCACCGAGGTGGATCTGCCTCGTCGTCATCGGGTCGCTCCGCCGCGTCGGTGGGCGACCTCCTGGCGGACCAGCGGGAGCACGTGCTTGCCGTACGACGTCGCGTCGTCGAGCGGGTCGTAGCCGCGGATCAGGACCGTGTCGACGCCGATCTCGATGTAGTCGAGGATCGCCTGGGCGACGGTCTCGTGGCTGCCGACGAGCGCCGTCGTGTTGCCGCCGGCGCCGACGGCCGTGGCGGTCGGCGTCCACAGCGCCCGGTCGTGGAGGTCGCCCTTGGCGGCCGCGGCGAGCAGCCGGCGCGAGCCCTCGTTCTGCGGACCCGACCCGCCGTTCATCTTCTTCACCATCTCGGCGATGTAGCGGCCGGCGCCGGCGTTGATCTGGTCGAGGATGCCGTGCGCCCGCTCCCACGCGAGGTCGTCGGTGTCGGCGGTGATCGGCCGGAACGACACGCTGATCCGGGGCGCGGGGCGGCCGGCGTCGGCGGCCGCGGCCCGGACCGAGGCGATCTGCTCGGCGGTCTCGGCCAGCGGCTCGCCCCACAGCATGAACGTGTCGCAATGCCTGCCCCCGACGCGGTAGGCCGCCGTGGACGAGCCTCCGAAGAACAACGGCAGGTGACGGTCGGCGTACGGCAGCACGCCGGAGGCGTACTCCTCGAACCGGTAGTAGGTGCCGCCGTACGAGAACGGCTCGGTGGAGGACCAGGCGCGGCGCAGCACGGTGAGGTACTCGTCGGTGCGGTCGTAGCGCCCGTCGTGGTCGACGTAGTCACCGTCGCGGCGCTGCTCGACGTCGCTGCCGCCGGTGATGATGTGGACGGCGACCCGGCCCTGCGAGAACTGGTCCATGGTCGCGAACGTGCGCGCGGCCAGCGTCGGCGCCACGAAGCCGGGGCGGTGGGCGACGAGCAGGCCGAGCCGCTCGGTGTGGGCGGCGACGTGGGCGGCGACCTGGGTGCCCTCGGGCCAGCTCGAGCCGTAGCCGATGAGGATGCGGTCGAAGCCGCCGTCCTCGTGGGCCTTGGCGAAGCGGCGCGTGTAGTCGGCGTCGACGGCGGGACCGTCGCCGCCGCGGGTCTCGGAGGCGTCGCGGGTGCCGATCATGCCTAGGATCTCGACCTCGCGCTGCGCGGAGTCGGTTGCCGGGGCGTCGGGAGTGATGGTGGTCATCGGTTGCCTTTCGACAGCATGGTGGGGAGTCGGTGCGCCCCCGGGGGCGGGGGGCGCACCGACGATCGGTGGTCAGGCAGGGACGCGCGCACTCTGACGCTGCGCGGCCCCCGCTCTGACCAGCTCGATGAGCCGGCCGTACGCTCGCGCGTCGGCCAGCGGGTCGAAGCCTCGGATCAGCAGCGTGCTGACCCCGAGGTCGACGTAGTCGAGCAGGGCGTCGGCGACCTGCTCGTAGCTGCCGACCAGCGCGGTGGAGTTGCCGGTCGCGCCGGTGACCTTGGCGACCGCGGTCCACAGCCGCTTGTCGAGGACGTCGCCCTGCGCCGCGGCCTCCAGCAGCCGCTGGGAGCCGACGGCGTTCTGTCCGTCCAGCCCGAAGGTGCGCCGGGTGGTGTCCCAGCGCTCCTGGGTCTTGCGCAGGATCTCCTCGGCGCGGGCCCAGGCCTCCCGCTCGGTGTCGGCGACGATCGGCCGGAGGCTGACGCTGAACCGCGGATTCCGGCGGTACGGCGCGGCCGCGGCGCGCACCTGGCGGATCCGCTCGGCGATCCCGGCCAGCGGCTCGCCCCAGAACGCGTAGACGTCGGCGTGCTTGCCGCCGACCCGGATCGCGTCGTCGGAGGCGCCGCCGAAGTAGACCGGGATCGGCGTCGCGGGGCGCACGGACGACCAGCCCTGCTTGACCCGGTAGAACTCGCCCTCGTGGTCGAACGGGGTCGCCGACTCCCACTCCTGGCGGACCACCGTCAGGAAGTCGTCGGACCGCGCGTCGCGGGTCGCCTTGTCGAGGAAGTCGCCGTCGCGCTGCTGGTCGGCGTCGTCGCCGCCGGTGATCACGTGCATCGCGACCCGGCCGGGGTGGAACGCGTCGAGCGTGGCGTAGGCGCGCGCCGCGATGGTCGGCGCGAGGAAGCCCGGCCGGTGGGCGAGCAGCACCTGGAGCTTCGTCGTACGACGGAGGATCTGGTCGGCCACCACGAAGCCGTCGGGCATCGCGGAGGTGTGGGCGATCAGCACCCGGTCGAAGCCGGAGTCCTCGTGTGCCCGCGCCAGCTCCTCGACGTACGTCGGGTTGACGACCGCGCCGACGGGCGTGCCGGACTCGGTCTGGGCGGTGATGCCGTCGACCCGGTTGGCGCCGGTGGTCTCGCTGACCTCCTGGGTGGCGGCGATGCCGATGAGCTCGAGCGCGCTCATGCCGGCACGCTCACGCGCGAGCGCTGCTCGGCGCCGTCGCGGACCAGCTCGATCAGCCGGCCGTAGGCCCGCGCGTCGGCGAGCGGGTCGAAGCCGCGGATCAGCAGGGTCGAGACGCCGAGGTCGACGTAGCCGAGGAGGGCGTCGGCGACCTGCTCGTAGCTGCCGACCAGGGCAGTCGAGTTGCCGGCGGCGCCGGTGACCTTGGCGACCGCGGTCCACAGCCGCTTGTCGTGCACGTCGCCCTTCGCGGCAGCGGCGAGGAGCCGCTTCGAGCCCTCCTGCGTGCTGTGGTCGAGGTTCTTGAACGCCGGAGCCTGGCCGCCGGCTCGTGCCAAGGTGTGCTCGAGGATCTCCTCGGCCCGGGCCCAGGCGGCCTCCTCGGTGTCGGCGACGATCGGCCGGGTGCTGACGCTGAATCTCGGCTGCCGGCTGCACGGCGCCGCCGCCGCGCGGACCTCGCGGATCCGCTCGGCGATCCCGGCCAGCGGCTCACCCCAGAACGCGTAGACGTCGGCGTGCTTGCCGCCGACCCGCACGGCGTCGCCGGACGCTCCCCCGAAGTAGACCGGGATCGGCGTCGCGGGCCGGACCGACGACCAGGCCTGCTTGACCTGGTAGAACTCGCCGTCGTGGTCGAACGGGGTCTCCGACTCCCACTCCTGCCGGACGATCGTGAGGAAGTCGTCGGTGCGGGCGTAGCGGGTCGCCTTGTCGAGGAAGTCGCCGTCGCGCTGCTGGTCGGCGTCGTCGCCGCCGGTGATCACGTGCATCGCCACCCGGCCGGGGTGGAACGCGTCGAGCGTCGCGTAGGCGCGGGCGGCGAGGGTGGGCGCGAGGAAACCGGGCCGGTGGGCGAGCAGCACCTGGAGCTTCGTCGTACGGGACAGCACCTGGTCGGCGATCAGGAACCCGTCGGGGCTGGCCGAGGAGTGCGCGACCAACACCCGGTCGAAGCCGGACTCCTCGTGGGCCGTGGCGACGGTCCCGAGATAGTCCGGGTCCACCGGTGGAGCGTCGGCCAGGCCCGTCGACTCGCTGTACTCCTGGGTCGAGGCGAAGCCGATGAACTCGATGGTCATGAGACTGCTTCCTTCTGTGGGTCGAGCCGGTCGAGTGGGGGGTCGAGCTGGGTGCGCCAGGCGTCGGCAACGTGGCACGCCGCCGTACGTCGGGTCGGGTCGGGGCCGCTGCCGGCCACGGTGAGCAATGCGGGCTGCTCGTCGCAGGCGTCGTGGGCAAAGGCGCAGCGCGACGCGAAGACGCAGGCGCCGTCGGACCAGGTGCGCCCGGTGTCGCCGAGCGGGTGGCGCAGCTGGTCGGGGTGCAGCCGGTCCTCCAGCTGCACGCTGGGAGCCGACGCGGTGAGCAGCGCGGTGTACGGGTGGGCGGGTCGCGCGAGCACCTCGCCGATCGGGCCCTGCTCGACCAGCCGGCCTCGGTAGAAGACCGCGACCCGGTCGGCGACCCCGGCCAGGGAGCTGAGGTCGTGGGCAATGATCACGACCGCCAGCCCGAGCTCGGTGCGCAGGGTGTCGAGCAGCCGGAGCACGAGGTTGCGGTTGGAGACGTCGAGAGCACTCACCGGCTCGTCGCAGAACAGCAGTCGCGGCCGGGTGACGATGGCCCGAGCCAGCGAGACGCGCTGGCGCTGACCACCCGAGAGCTGTCGGGGGTGGCGGTCGCGGAACGACGTCTCGAGACCGACCAGCCCGAGCGCCTCGTCGACGCGGCGCCGACGCTCGGCCTTGTCGAGACCGCCCACGATGTCGAGGGGCTCGGCCACGACCTGCGCGACCGTGAGGTCGCCGTCGAGGGCGCGCAGCGGGTCCTGGAAGGCGAGCTGCACCTGGCCGCTGCGCCGGAAGTCACGCAGGTCCCGGCCACGCAAGACGCCGAGCTCCTTGCCCTCGAAGGAGATCGCGCCGGCCGCCGGCCGCACCAGCCCGACGGTCGCCCGGGCCAGGGTGGTCTTGCCGGAGCCGGTCTCCCCGACGACACCGACGATCTCGCCGGCGTGGATCTCGAGGTCGACCGCGGACAGGGCGGCACCGGTGCCGAGGGAGCCCTTGCGGCGCGGCGGGGCGTAGGTGACGGTCAGGTCGCGCACGACGAGCAGCGGGGCACTCATGCCACACCTCCGACCGAGGTCAGGGCCAGCTCGTCGACGCGCACGCAGCGGGCCGAGCGGGCCGCGTCCAGGGGGGTGAGGTCGACGGGACCGGCCGTGCACTGCTCGCGGGCGGCGGAGCAGCGCGGGGCGAAGCGGCAGCCCGACATCTGCTCCCCGGCCTCGGGGGGCGAGCCCGGGATCACGTCGAGGGTGCGTCGCGTCCAGTCGCCGATCGAGGCGACGCTGAGCAGGGCCCGCGTGTACGGGTGCTTCGGGTCGGTGAGGACCTCGCCGGTCGGTCCGCTCTCGACGATCTCGCCGCCGTACATCACCAGGATCCGGTCACAGGTCTCGGCCACCACCGCCAGGTCGTGGGTGACGAGCAGCAACGAGAGGTGGTGGTCGCGGCGCAGCCGCGAGAGCAGCTGGAGGATCTCGGCCTGGATCACCACGTCGAGCGCGGTCGTCGCCTCGTCGGCGATCAACAGTTCCGGCTCAAGCGCCACCGCGATCGCGATGAGCACCCGCTGCAGCATGCCCCCCGAGAGCTCGTGCGGGTACTGGTGGAAGACCTGCTCCGGTCGGTGCAGCCCGACCTCGACGAACAGCTCGACGCTGCGCGCGTGGGCCTCGCGCCGGCTGAGGTCGCGCTTGACCCGCAGCTGCTCCGCGAGCTGGTGGCCGACCGTGAGCGAGGGGTTGAGGTACGACGCGGGGTCCTGGAAGACGGCCGCGAGCCGGAGGCCGCGGATCCGGTCCCAGCCCCGGCGCCGGACGGTGGTCAACTCGACCTCGCTGTCACCCGCGCCCAGCACGATGCTGCCGGCCGCGACGTTGCAGCCCGCGGGCAGCAGCCCGAGCACCGAGCGGCAGGTCAGGGTCTTGCCGCTGCCGGACTCGCCGACGAGTCCCACGGACTCGCCGCGCGCGATCTCGAACGTGACGCCGTGAACCGCCGCGCGGCGCTGCTGGCCGACGGTCACGCCGAGTCCGTCGACCCGCAGCGTGTGGGTGCGGGCGGTGGTGGGCTCAGGCGGCTGGGACGCGGGCATCCTCGTCCTCCTTCAGCTCGGCGGGGAGCGTCGGGTCGGCGACGGTGGGCCGGTCGAGGGCGACCGCGCCGCCCACCAGGCCGGGGCCGGCCGCCGCGAGGTTGCGGCGCCAGGTCCGGCGTACGGCGTCGGGGGTCGCCTCGCGGATGATGTCGGCCAGCAGGTTGAGAGCGCCGACGGTGAGCATGATCAGGATCGCCGGGTAGACCGGTGCCCACGGCT
>JAOPXC010000196.1 GCA_025965335.1 Nocardioides sp.
CACTCGTCGGGCTCGAGCGCGAGCCGCTCCTCGAGGACCTGGTGGTACTTCAGGGTCCGTCGTCCGGTGTCGGCCCAGCCGACCCGCACCAGCTCGCGCTGACGGAGCCGCTTGAGTGCCTGCTCGAGGGTCGCGTCGTCGTAGTCGACGACCGGATCGCGGCTACTGGTCTGGTTGCACGCGGACCGGAGCGCGCTGAGGGTCAGCGGATAGCTCGCGGGGACGGTGCGCTGCTTCTCGAGCAGGCTGCCGAGGACTCGCTGCTCCTCGGCGTCGAGTACGGGCAGGTCGGGCATGCAGCGACCTTAGGGGGTGTGTCCCCATCTGTTCACCGATGAGTTCTGCCGCGTCGCGACGTTCCAGGTGTCGAGGAGCCTGCAAGAGTGGGCCGGACAAAGGAGAGAACATGGACTGGAAGCTCGAAGTCGTCATGGCACCCGTGTCGGACGTGGAGCGCGCCCGGGAGTTCTACGTGGACCGCCTGGGGTTCAGGCTGGACAACGACTTCTCCCCGAACGAGCACTTCCGGGTCGTCCAGGTGACCCCGCCGGGCTCCGCGTGCTCGATCGTCTTCGGCACCGGCGTCGGCGGCGGCGCCGCCCCGGGCTCGCTCAAGGGCACCCACCTGGTGGTCGACGACATCGAGGCTGCGCACGCGTTCCTCGAGGCTGCCGGGATCGAGAACTCGGGTCCGCAGCACTTCGTGGACGGCCAGATGACCGCCGGAGTCGAACCGAACCGCGCCGACTACGGCACGTTCATCCACTTCGACGACCCGGATGGGAACTCCTGGGCCATCCAGGAGATCAAGCAGCACGCCCGCTGAGCGCGACATGAGCGACGCCACCGACAGCACCGGCGTGCCCGACGCTTCCGTCGTCGAGACTGCGCTGACCGAGCATCGTCGTGAGCTCCACGTGCACTGCTACCGGATGCTCGCGTCGTACGACGAGGCCGAGGACGCCGTCCAGGAGACCGCCCTCCGAGCCTGGCGCAGCCGCGACACCTTCGAGGGCGAGCACGTGCGCGCCTGGCTCTACCGGATCGCGACCAACGTCTGCATCGACCGGGCCCGGGCCCGGGCTCGACGTCCGCTGGTGTCGAACGCCGACATCACCTGGTTGACGCCGTACCCGGACGGCGAGCTCGACGCCGTGGCGTCCCCCGACCTCGAGCCCGACCAGGCGTACGTCGCCCGCGAGACGATCGAGCTCGCGTTCCTGGCCGCCCTGCAGGCGTTGCCGCCCCGGCAGCGCGCCGCCCTGCTCGGCCGGGAGGTGCTCGGGTTGAGTGCGGCCGAGACCGCGAGGCTGGTCGGGACCACCGTCGCGGCCGCCAACAGCGCGCTGCAGCGGGCCCGGGAGACGATGCGCACGCACCTCCCCTCGCACCGCAACGAGTGGCAGGCCCGCGAGCCGAGCCCGCACGAGAAGCAGCTGCTGGCCGACTTCATCGACGCTCACGAGCGCCAGGACGCCGTCGCCGCGCTCGCCGCCGCGACCGCCGACCTGCGCGTCACGATGCCGCCGTTCCCATGGCTCTACGACGGCATCGACACGGTCCGTGCCCTCCTCGACCGCTCCTTCGGGCCCGACAGCGACGGCGACTGGCGGCTGCTGCCGGCCGCCGCCAACCGGATGCCCGCCGCCGGTTCCTACCTGCGCCGGCCCGGGGACACGATCTTTCGCCCCTACAAGCTGGACGTGATCCGGGTCGAGGGCGACCGGATCGCGGAGATCACGACGTTCGGGCCGAGGATGTTCCCGGCCCTGGGGCTACCGGAGGTGCTGGCCTAGGCCGAGGTCGGCCAACACCGCCGCGACCGTGCGCAGCCCGCGCTCGGCGAAGGCCGGGACCGTCTCCCAGTAGTACGGGATCCCGGTCAGCGCCGGCGCGAGCGCCCACCCACGTCCGCGGCGCCAGGTGTCGTCGTCGTACCCGACACCGGCGCGGAACTCCTCCCGCACCTCGGCGGGGAGCACGGTCCACGCGGGTTGCAGGTCGGGGGCTGGGTCGCCCAGCCCCAGTGCGCCGAAGTCGATGACCGCGGACAACCGCCCGTCGTGCACCAGCAGGTTGCCGGCCAGCAGGTCGCCGTGGATCCAGACCGGTTCGCCGGGCCAGTCCGGGGCGGCGAGGCAGTCCTCCCAGGCAACCGTGACCGCCGCCCGGTCGATCCGGTCACCCGCCAGGTCGATGGCTTCGCGCACCGCCTCGTCCCACCCGCGGATCGGGGTGCCACGTGCGCCGTCGGTCTTGACGGGCCCGCCTGTCGGGTCGACGTCGTGCAGGGCTGCGACGAAGCCGGCCAGGTCGGCCGCCAGCTCGTGGGGACCTGCGTTGTCGGACGTGGGGTTCTCGCCCCGGAGCCAAGGGACCACCGACCACGGGAAGGGATAGCCGGCGACCGGCTCCCCCAGCGCCACCGGCGACGGCACGGCGACCGGCAGGTGCGGCGCCAGCACCGGCAGCCAGGTGGCGTCGCTGAGCGCCTGATCAGCCGAGCCCCCGTAGATCGGCATCCGCACGAGCAGGTCGTCCCCGAGCCGGAAGAGTCGGTGGTCGGTGCCGAACTCGGCCACCCGTCGCAGGGCGTGGCCCGCCCACTGGGGGAACTGGGTGTCCACGAGCCGCCGGACCAGGGCCTCCGGCACCTCGACCTGGTCGGCGTGCATCTGCATCTCGGCCGAGACTAGGCGGCAGCGGACCCCCGCGCACCGCAATACTTCGGCGCATGACCCTCCTGGACAGCTGGACCCGCGGCAAGCACACGGACGCGGTGAACGGTGCCGACGTCACGCACCCGACGTACCGCAAGGGAGCCGGGCCCGGCGTGATCGTGATCCACGAGATCCCCGGTCTCACGCCCCAGGTCATCGCGTTCGGCGAGGAGGTCGTCGCCGCGGGCTTCACCGTCGTGATGCCGCACCTGTTCGGTACCCCCGAGCGGAAGATGAGCCCGCTGTCCGTGGCCAGCACCCTGCGCCAGGTCTGCGTGAGCAAGGAGTTCACCAAGCTCGCGACCCGCGAGACCTCACCGCTCGCCGGGTGGTTGCGCAGCCTGGCGCGGGAGCTGCACGCGGAGCTCGGCGGACCCGGGGTCGGCGCCCTCGGGATGTGCTTCACCGGCGGGTTCGCCCTGGCGATGATGGTCGACGAGTCGGTGGCCGCCCCCGTGCTGTGCCAGCCCGCAGCTCCGTTCGCGGTGGGCCGGGCCCGCTCCCGCGACCTCAACCTCTCCCCCGCCGACCTGACTTCGGTCAAGGCGCGCGCCGCGGCCGGCTGCCAGGTCCTGGGGCTGCAGTACGCGTCGGACCCGACGACCGGCCGGCGGTTCGAGACCCTGACCCGCGAGATCGGTGACGCGTTCATCCGCGTCGAGTTCCCGGGAAGGCGCCACGGGACCGTCACCGATCACCGTCAGCAGGAGGGCGTCGACCGGGTGCTGGCCTTCTTCGAGGAGAAGCTCAACGCCTGACCGGGCCACGACGTCCGGCTACGGCTCGGCTCAGACCGACAGGACCAGCCCGCTCGTCGGGACGCCCGTGCCCGCCGTGACCACGACATGGGCGACGTCGGCCACCGGGTTGACGGACGTGCCGCGAATCTGGCGGACGCCCTCGGCGATGCCGTTCATGCCGTGGATGTAGGCCTCGCCGAGCTGGCCGCCGTGCGTGTTCAGCGGCAGCCGGCCGCCGACCTCGATGGCGCCGTCGGCGATGAAGCCGGGCGCCTCGCCCCGGCCGCAGAACCCGAGCTCCTCGAGCTGCATGAGGACGTACGGCGTGAAGTGGTCGTAGAGGATGCCGAGCTGCATGTCATCGGGACCCAACCCGGACTGACGCCACAGCTCGCGGCCGACGACGCCCATCTCGGGGATACCGATGTCCTTGCGGTAGTAGGACGTCATCACGAACTGGTCGGCGCCGCTGCCCTGTGCGGCAGCCGCGATCACGGCAGGCTTCTGGGCAAGGTCCCTCGCCCGCTCCGCCGACACCACCACCAGCGCCACCGCACCGTCGCTCTCCTGGCAGCAGTCGAGCAGGTGCAGCGGGTCCACGATCATCCGTGACGCCTGGTGGTCTTCGAGGGTGATCGGCTTGCCGTAGAACCAAGCCCGCGGGTTCGTGGCCGCGTGCTTGCGGTCGAGTACGGCGATGCGCCCGAAATCCTCGCTGGTGGCCCCGTATTCGT
>JAOPXC010000231.1 GCA_025965335.1 Nocardioides sp.
GTGGATGCCGCGAGTGGCCCCGCGCGCCGCGTTGAACGCGACGTTGTTCTGCACCGGCTCGAAGTCGGGCAGCCCGAGGGCGACCATCTTCTCCCGCTGCCAGTTCTCCTTGAACCAGCCGCGCGAGTCCTGCGGCCGGACCAGCCGGACGACGAGCAGGCCCGGGATCGGGGTCTGCTCGACCGTCGGCGCGTCGACCACCTACTGGCCCTTCACGGCGTACGCCGCTTCGGTGGCCCGCTTGTGCGGGCGCCACCAGTCCTCGTGCTCGACGTACCAGTCGATGGTGGCGGCGAGGCCGGCCTCGAAGTCGGCGTACCGAGGCAGCCAACCCAGCTCGGCGCGCAGCTTGCCGGACTCGATGGCGTAGCGGCGGTCGTGGCCGGCGCGGTCGGTGACGAAGTCGATGTGGTCCTCGCCGAGGCCGAAGTGGGCGAGGATCGCCTTCACGACCTGGAGGTTGTTGCGCTCGCCGTCGGCGCCGATCAGGTAGGTCTCGCCGATCCGGCCGCGCTGGAGGATCGCCCAGACAGCGGCCGAGTGGTCGTCGGCGTGGATCCAGTCACGGACGTTGAGCCCGTCGCCGTAGACCTTGGGCCGATCACCGTCGATGACGTTGGTGATCTGGCGCGGGATGAACTTCTCGATGTGCTGCCAGGGGCCGTAGTTGTTGGAGCAGTTCGAGATCGTGGCCCGGACGCCGAAGCTGCGGACCCAGGCGCGCACCAGGTGGTCGGACCCGGCCTTGGAGGCGGAGTAGGGGCTGCTCGGGTTGTAGGGCGTGTCCTCGGTGAACCTCTTCGGGTCGTCCAGGTCGAGGTCGCCGTAGACCTCGTCGGTCGAGACGTGGTGGAGGCGGGTGCCGGCCTTGCGGACCGCTTCGAGGATCGTGAACGAGCCGATCAGGTTGGTGCGGATGAAGGGGCTCGGGTCGTCGAGGGAGTTGTCGTTGTGGGACTCGGCGGCGAAGTGGACGACCGCATCGTGCTCGGCCACCAGCGGTTCGACGACATCGGGCTCGGCGACGTCACCCACGACGAGCCGCACCCGCTCCGCCGGCAGGTCCGCGATCGCGACCGGGCTGGCGGCGTAGGTGAGCTTGTCCAGGACGGTGACGACGGCGTCGGTCTCCCGGACCAGGTGGTGGACGAAGTTCGACCCGATGAAGCCGGCGCCGCCGGTGACGAGAACTCGATCCATGCCGGCGATCCTATGGCCTCGCGTGCTGCGACCTCGTTGTCCGCCCGATCGGGGTCGTGCGGGCACGCTCGCTGCTCCACCACCGATGGGCCCATCACGCTTGCGGTGAGGGCCGCCCACCGGCTGTGCGCCCCTAGGATTGCGGGATGCGCGGCATCATCCTGGCTGGCGGCACCGGTTCGCGACTGCATCCGGTGACCCTGGCACTCAGCAAGCAGCTCGCCCCTGTCTACGACAAGCCGATGATCTACTACCCGATGTCGACGCTGATGCTGGCCGGGATCCGCGACATCCTGGTGATCACGACGCCGCACGAGGCGGCCCTCTTCAGGCACCTGCTGGGGGACGGCTCCCAGTTCGGGATCGACCTGACCTACGCCCAGCAGCCCAGCCCCGACGGGCTCGCGCAGGCCTTCATGATCGGGGAGCAGCACATCGCGAGCGACGACGTCGCCCTGGTCCTCGGCGACAACATCTTCTACGGCGGCGGGCTCGGGGCCACGCTGCGCCGGTTCTCGGGGCTGCAGGGGGCGGCGCTCTTCGGCTACCGGGTCGCCGATCCCACGGCGTACGGCGTCGTAGAGTTCGACGCCGACGGCCGGGCCCTCTCCCTGGAGGAGAAGCCGGCCGTGCCCCGCAGCGACTTCGCGATCCCCGGGCTGTACTTCTACGACAACACGGTCGTGGAGCGGGCCAAGAGCCTGCGCCCATCGGCGCGCGGCGAGCTCGAGATCACCGACCTCAACCGGCTCTATCTCGACGAGGGGGCGCTGCAGGTGGAGGTGCTGCCCCGCGGCTCGGCCTGGCTGGACACGGGGACGTTCGACGACCTCAACGACGCGAGCAACTTCGTGCGCGCCATCGAGAAGCGGCAGGGCACCAAGATCGGCGCGCCCGAGGAGGTGGCCTGGCGGATGGGGTTCATCGACGACCAGGAGCTGCTGGCCCTCGCCGCGAAGCTGTCCAAGAGCGGCTACGGCGCCTACCTGAAGGGCCTGCTCGAACACCGGTGAGCTTCGGGGGCACGCCAGCCTCCGCGGTCGAGAGGGAGGGATCACCTCCGCCTCGACATCGTTGTGAACCAAATGGTTGACAACGCGCGGCCGATGCTGGATCGTGGTTGTCAACCGACTGGTTGAGGAGTGATCAATGACCGCCGACGAGCTGTCCAAGGTGTTCCAGGCTCTCGCGGACCCCACGCGGCGCGACATGGTGGCCCGGTTGGCCTCCGGCGACGCGTCGGTCGGCGAGCTGGCGGCGCCGTACGACGTGAGCGTCCAGGCCGTCTCGAAGCACCTCAAGGTGCTCGAGGGGGCCGGCCTGGTCACCCGCAGCCGCGAGGCCCAACGCCGGCCGGTCCACCTCGAGGCCGAGGTCTTCGACCTGATGACCAAGTGGATCGAGAGGTATCGCCGGGCCGCTGAGGAACGATTCGCGCGCCTGGACGCCGTCCTGGCCGCGGAGGCCAAGCCGATAGCGGAAGACAATCCGATAGGAGAAAGCGCATGACGACCACCACCAACAGGACCGAGATCGTCGCCGACCCGGACCTGCCCACCATCACCATCACCCGCGAGTTCGACGCTCCGCGCGAGCGCGTGTTCCAGGCGTGGACCGACCGCGACCTGTTCGTGCAGTGGATCGGTCCGAGCAGCATCGGCACCCGGATCGACCACTGGGACGCCCGCACCGGCGGTGGCTACCGCTACGCCTCGGTCCGCGACGACTTCGAGGCGTCCTTCTACGGCTCGTTCCACGAGGTGCGGGCCCCTGAGCGCCTGGTGCAGACGTTCACGTTCGAGGGGGCTCCCGACGGGGTCAGCCTGGAGACGATGACCTTCGAGGAGCTCGAGGGCGGCCGCTGCCGCGTCTCCGGGGTCTCGGTGGTCGACTCCATGGAGCTGCGCGACATGATCATGTCCAGCGGCATGGACGTCGGCGTGAACGAGGGCTACGCCAAGCTGGACGCGTTGCTGGCCGAGGGCTGAGCAGCGCCGGGGCCGCCGCGGACCCGGGTAGCCGTTCGGGCACCCCGGCATGGTCATCTCGGCGGGCCAGGACAGGACCTTCGGGCGTGTTCGCGCGCACCGACGAGGCTCGACACTCAAGTGGTGATGCTCCTGCTTGCTCTGCTGGCCGCCTGGTGCGTGCTGCCCTTCCCGCTCGCCGTCGCCGTGGGACGGTCGTTCCGGGCGCGCGCCTCGATCCAGGGGGAGTCGCTCGACGAGCTGCAACGCGCTCGGGTGTTCCACGAGGTGCCGCGTCCGAGAACACCCGTCGGCGCTCGGTAGGCACCGCGCCGCTGACCCGGGGGTCGCTCGGAGGTTCAACCTCGCGCTTGCTGGGACAGCCGCCTCAGGTCTGCGTCGACCATCCGCCCGACCAGCTCGTGGAAGCCGACGGTCGGTCCCCAGCCCAGGGCCGTGCGGGCGCGGCTCGCGTCACCGGTAAGGTCGCTCGAGTCGGCCGGGCGCACGAGGTTCGGGTCGGTCGTGACGAGATCCGCCCAGTCCTCGATGCCCACGTGTTCGAACGCGGTGTGCACGAAGTCGCGCACCGACCGCCCCTCGCCGGTCGCGATGACGTAGTCCTGGGCGTCGGCCGCGCGCGCGGCGCGGACGAGAGCGTCGACGTAGTCGGGCGCCCACCCCCAGTCACGACGCGCGTCCAGGTTGCCGAGCGTCAGCCGGTCGCTCTTGCCGGCCGCGATGGCGGCGACGGCCGAGGTGATCTTGCGTGAGACGAACCGCTCGGGACGGCGCGGGGACTCATGGTTGTACAGGATCGCGCCCACGGCATGCAGGTCGCGGCTCCGGTAGACGTCGACCATGAGGTGGGCGTAGGCCTTGGCCGCGCCGTACGGGTTGATCGGCCGTACCGGTGTTGCCTCGTCCTGCGGGGAGACGGCCGGGGCGCCGAAGATCTCGGCGCTCGACGCCTGGACGAACCGCACGGGCCGGTCGTGGCGTCGTTGCACCCGGAGCGCGGACTCCATCAGGCCGACGGCCGCCAGGCCGTTCACCTGCGCGTTGAGGTCCGGGTCGTCCCACGACTGGGCCACCGAGCTCACCGCGGCGAGGTTGTAGACCTCGTCGGGCGCGACGTCGAGCAACAGCCGGCGTACGCCGTCGATGTCGGTGACGTCACCGACGTGCAGCTCGACGTCGGGGAACGCGGGGGACGGGTCATCGGCCTGGGCCAGCGCATGCACCTCGACGCCGTCGGCGAGGAGGCGTTCGGCCAGGTATCCGCCGTCCTGGCCCGTGATGCCCGTGACGAAGGCGCGAGTCATCGGCCGAGGAGGCGCTGCTGCTCGGCCAGGTCGGAGTCGACCATCATGTGCACCAGCTCGGCGAAGCCCACGCGCGGCTTCCACCCGAGGATCTCGCGGGCCTTGGACGCGTCACCGACCAGGTGGTCGACCTCGGCCGGCCGCATGAACGCAGGGTCCTGGCGGACGAAGCGGTCCCAGTCGTCGAGCCCGACCCGCCGGAACGCCACGTCGACCAACTCGCGGATCGAGTGCGTCTCGCCGGTGGCGATCACGTAGTCGTCACCCTGGTCCTGCTGGAGCATCAGCCACATCGCCTCGACGTAGTCGCCGGCGAAGCCCCAGTCGCGGTGCGCGTCGAGGTTGCCGAGCACCAGCTCGTCCTGCAGCCCGAGCTTGATCCGCGCCACGGCCCGGCTGACCTTGCGGGTCACGAACTCGGGACCGCGCCGGGGCGACTCGTGGTTGAAGAGGATGCCCGACGAGGCGTGCATGCCGTAGGACTCGCGGTAGTTGATGGTCATGTAGTGCCCGAACACCTTGCTCACGCCGTACGGCGACCGTGGCCAGAGCAGCGTGCGTTCGTGCTGCGGCGTCTCCTGGACCTTGCCGAACATCTCGGAGCTCGATGCCTGGTAGAAGCGGATGTGGCCCAGGTCGTCGCCGGTGTGCAGCCGCACCGCCTCGAGCATGGTGAGCACGCCCTTGGCCGTCACGTCGGTCGTGATGTGGGCGTTCTCCCAGGAGTAGGCCACGAAGGAGACCGCGCCCAGGTTGTAGACCTCGTCGGGGTCGGAGTCGCGCAGCGCGCGGATCAGGCTGGACATGTCCGTGAGGTCTCCGGTGTGCAGGCGCACGTCGGGAAGCAGCTCGCGCACCAAGTCACGCTTGGGGTTGTTCTGTCCGCGGACGACGCCGTGGACGTCGTACCCCTTGGAGAGGAGGAACTCGGCCAGATAGGGACCGTCCTGGCCGGTGATCCCGGTGATGAGCGCGGTGGGCATGGGACGAATTGTGCCCGAGCCCCGTGGGGGGCGCGTCGACCGTTCCCGGACCGCCCTGGAGTCAGTACGCGCCGCGGGAGCCGAAGACGGCCTGGAAGGTGCGCATCAGGATCGTGAGGTCCTGCAGCATCGACCAGTTGTCGACGTAGAAGAGGTCGAGGCGGACCGCCTCGGCGAACGAGAGCTCGGACCGGCCGGAGACCTGCCACAGGCCGGTCATGCCCGGTCGGACGCGGAGCCGGCGGACGGTGTCGGGCTCGTAGCGGGCCACCTCCAGCGGCAGGGGTGGCCGCGGGCCGACGAGGCTCATGTCGCCGCGCAGCACGTTGAGGAGCTGGGGCAGCTCATCGATCGAGTACCTGCGCAGCCAGGTGCCGGGCCCGGTGACGCGCGGGTCTTCCTTCATCTTGAACAGGCCGTTCTGGTAGCCCGACTGCCGGTGCAGCTCGGCGAGGAGGTCCTCCGCGTTGATGACCATGGTGCGGAACTTGTGGCACTGGAACGCGACGCCGTCCTTGCCGACCCGGGTCTGGTTGAACAGGACCGGCCCGCGGTCGTGGAGCTTGATCCGCGCCATCGCGAAGGCGAAGATCGGCGCGAAGAGGACCAGCAGCCCGAGCGATCCGACGATGTCGAAGGTGCGCTTCGCCCAGCGCGACGCCTGGACCGTGCGCGGCTTGCCGATGTGGATCAGCGGCAGCCCGCCGACGGGGCGGAACTTGATCCGCTCACTGGAGATGTCGGTGACGCTCGGGGCGATCACGACCTGCACGTCATTGGCTTCGAGGTCCCACACGACCTTGCGCATCTCGTTGCCGGAGCCGAGGGCGCCCGCGGCGAAGAAGATGACGTCGGGCCCGATCTCGGTCACCGTGGCCAGCAGCTCCTCGGAGTTGCCGAGCACCGGAACTCCCGCGGCGGTCTCTGTCTCCTTCTCCGTGGCCGGGGTGAGGGCCCCGACGATCTGGTAGCCCAGCCAGGACTCGCGACGAAGGACGCCGGCGATCTCGTCGACGTGCGCGGCCGAGCCCGCGATGATCGTCCGCTGCAGGAGCGCCCCGCGGAGGCGCGCCTGGTACAGGGCGCGACGGAGCAGGAAGCGGCCGACGGCCAGGCCCGGCAGGCCGAACAGGAAGAAGAACAGGAAGAACCCGCGGGGGAGGGGGTACCTCGCGAGGTAGCAGCCGACGCCGACCAGCCCGGCGCAGAGGAGCGCCCCGGTCAGCAGGCGCTTGTACTCGTCGGTGCCGGCGCCGAAGACATCCTTCTGGTAGCCACCGACGAGCAGGATGGCGACGAGCCAGCTCACCACCATCAGCGGGCCGACCCCACCAAGGGTCTGGGCGACGGTGCCCGGTGTGGCGAAGACGCCGAGGCTGTCGCGCGCCACGATGGCGAGGCCCGCCGCCAGCATCACGACGAGGAAGTCGAGCACGAGGGCGGTCGACGGGAGGTAGCGCAGGGCGCGGCTGGGTGCGGTGAGGACGAATCGGCGACGGCCCTCTGCCAGGAGAGTCATGCGTCCACCACGTCCTCACGTCGGACCGAGCAGCTGTGCAGGGGAAGGTGGGCTCGCAGTGGTCGGTTCTCGGCCGGAGTGCAGCGTCCTTCTGCACCAAGAACGAGGCCGAACGGCTCGGGTTACGACTGCCGAGATGGTCCAGACCGCCTGCATTCAACAGATCGGCGGTGGCCGCTGCGACGCGTGACGGCGTGAGCCTGGCGGCCCGTCAGATGGTGCTGAGGAACTCGTAGAGGTCCCAGGCGCCGCGATCCTCGGGGTGCAGGCCATGGGCCTCGCACCAGTCCTCGAACGGCGTGGTGAGCCAGTCGCCGACCGCAGCAGGCGGCTCGGATGTCGTGGCGATGATTCGGTGGTCCATGGAGTGCGGGCCCTCCAACCCGGTGACGCCCCTCAGCGCCACTACCCGGCTGATCTCCCGGGTAAACCAATTCAACCGTAGTGATTCCACCGCGGACGAGGTGCAAACGCCGAAGCGCCTCTCCGCGAAGGCGAAAATCCGGACCGGTACTGGTTCTACGATGGCGCGCATGACGAGCAGCCCCAGGCGACGGGCGGCCACGGCCCTCCTGGTGCTGGTCGCCCTGCCCGCCACGGGGGGGTGCGGCTCCGCGGATCCCCAGGAGACCCGGCGTGAGCGGGACGGACGTGCCGTGGTCGCCGTGGTGGGTGACTCCTACATGGCCGGTTTCGGGGTCACGAGTGCCGACGAGGGGATGGCGGTGCTGATGGCCGATCGGCTCGACATGGATCTGGCCAACTTCGCGGTGGGCGGCACGGGCTACGTCAACGGCGGCCAGTCCGGCACCCAGAGCTACGCCGTCCAGGCGAACTCCGCCGTCGCCGCCGACGCCAACCTGTACCTCGTCGAGGGCGCCCTGAACGACTGGCAGGCCATCTACCAGGCTCACACGTCGGACCTGGACGCGCTGAGCGAGGCGGCGAGGTCGTTGTACAAGAGGCTCGTCGACGCGACCGGCGCGGGCAACGTCATCGTCGTGGGCCCGATCTGGCCGTACGACGAGTCCGACGCCGGCATCGGCGAGGTCAACGACGTCCTGAAGCGCGAGGCAGCAGCCGCCGGCCTGGACTACATCGACCCGCTCGAAGAGGGCTGGATCACGCCGGACAACAACAACCAGTACATCGGGCCCGACCTGGCGCACCCCAGCACGCTCGGTCACATCTACCTGGCCCGGAAGCTGGCTGCAGCCGTCCGCAGCCTGAGGTGAGGCCCCCCGCAGATCAGGTGTGTGCCACCGGTCCGTCGATAGGCTGCACGCCATGAAGGTTCTTGTCACCGGCGGCGCCGGCTACATCGGGTCGGTCACGGCGAAGGCCCTGGAGCAGGCGGGGCACGTCCCGGTCATTCTCGACTCGCTGCTCAGCGGTCCCCAGGTGTTCGTCCGCGACCGGATCTTCTACGAGGGCGACATCGCGGACCGGGCGCTGCTGAGGCGGATTGCCGAGGAGCACCCCGATCTCGACGCCACGATCCACATGGCCGCGCGGATCGTCGTACCCGAGTCGGTCCAGCTGCCCTATGAGTACTACCGCGACAACGTCGCCAAGTCCCTCGAGCTCTTCGACGAGCTGACCGGGCTCGGGCTGCCACGGGTGCTGTTCTCCAGCTCGGCCAGCCTCTACGCGACCAAGGAAGACTTCGAGGTCACCGAGGAGGACCCGCTCGACCCGACGTCGCCGTACGCCCGTACCAAGCGGATGATGGAGGTGATCCTGGAGGACATGGCCGCGGCCACCGACCTGCGCGCGATCATCCTGCGCTACTTCAACCCCATCGGCTCCGACCCCGATCTCGAGTCCGGCATCTATGCCAAGGAGCCGTCCCACGTCCTCGGCCAGCTGGTGATGGCGGCGCGGGGACAGAAGGACAGCTTCACGATCACCGGCGTCGATCACCCCACCCGGGACGGCACCGGCATTCGCGACTACATCCACGTGTGGGACGTCGCCCAGGCCCATGTGCGCGCGATCGAGGCCTTCGACGACGTCCTCGCCGAGGTGCGCGCCCCGAGCACGGTGATCAACATCGGCACCGGCCAGGGGGTGACCGTGCGCGAGCTGGTCGCGTCGTTCGAGAAGGTCACCGGCAGCGAGGTCCCCCTCGCCGAGGCCCCGCCGCGTCCCGGTGACGCCGTGGGCGCCTTCGCCAACGTCGACAAGTCCGCGCGACTGCTCGACTGGCGCAGCCGGCTCACGCTCGAGGACGCGATCGCGTCCGCGCTGGCCTGGGGCGAGAAGCGCCAGGAGATCCTGGGGTACGAGTGAGGCGTCGTACGACGGGGCTCATCGTGGCGGCGCTCGTCGTCGGCCTCGGTACGGGCGCGTCTGCCGCGTCGCGGGTGGCGGAGCCGGAGGGCTCTGCGGAGCTCGGGCCGGCCCCATCGGTTGCGGGGTTTCGAGACGGTTGCTGCGCAACCTCCTCAACCAGCGAGGGTCGCGCCGGCAAGCCGTTGGCCGGGCGGGTCGTCGTGATCGACCCGGGTCATCAGCTCGGCAACCACAACTACCCCAAGCAGATCAACCGGCTGGTGCCGGCGGGTGGGTTCAAGAAGCCGTGCAACACGACCGGCACCGCGACGAACAACGGGTATCCCGAGGCCACGTTCGTGTGGCGGGTGTCGCGGCTGCTGAAGCACCTTCTCGTCGACCAGGGCGCGCGGGTCGTGCTGACCAGGCACAGCAACCGCCAGGACCGGTGGGGACCCTGCGTGGACGAGCGCGGCCGGGCCGGGAACGCGATCGCGGCCGATCTCAAGGTCAGCATCCACGGCGACGGCTCCTACGCCGCGGGCGCGCGCGGCTTCCACGTCATCGCGCCGACCAACCGCCGGCCGTGGACCCACGACATCTACCAGCCGTCGAAGCGGCTCGCGCTGACCACCCGTGCTGCCCTGCGCGGGGTCGGGCTGCCGGTCGCGAACTACATCGCCGGCGGCGACGGCCTCGACTTCCGCTCCGACCTCGGCACCCTCAACCTGTCCGACGTGCCGACCGTGATGGTCGAGCTCGGCAACATGCGTGACCGCCGCGACGCGGGCCGGATGACCAGCGCCGCCGGGCAGAAGGCCTACGCCGCTGCCCTCACGCGGGCGTTGCTGCGCTACCTGACGCGGTGAGCTCGGCGGCCTCGCGCCGGCACTCGCCGACCGCCCGCAGGTAGAGGACCGACGTACCCGCCACCGCCGTCAGTGTCGCCGCCCAGGCCGCGGTGGTCGCATCGCCGAGGTAGGCGCCGACGCCGCCGGCACTCACCTGCACCACGCCGACGGCCAGCGACACATAGCCGGTGAACCGGTTGGCCTCCCGCGAGCGGGCCTGCAGGAACGTCACCACGAGCGCCCCGAACCC
>JAOPXC010000248.1 GCA_025965335.1 Nocardioides sp.
CTGAACCTCCTCGGCGACGCGGTGCGGGACGCGCTCGACCCCAAGACCCGTCGCTGACGGGCACAGACGTCGCCCCGATTCTCCTCGGGGCGCGAACTCAGAAAGAAAGGCTGGACAATGAGACGGAGCAAGCCACTGGCGATTATCGCCGGCGCTGCGCTGCTGACCCTTGCCGCGTGTGGCGGGAGCGGCGGAACCCCGGCAGGCGGGAAGACCAGGACCGCTTCCGCAGCTGCCGAGACGATCGCCAAGGACCCGAGCCGTGCGGCCCCCGCGGCCGACATCACGGGTGCCAAGCAGGGCGGGACCATCACGGTCTTCCTGCCGGGTGACCCGGGCCCGAACTCGCTGGACCCGACCGAGGGCTGGTCGGTGACCGGCAACTCGATCCAGCAGGCACTCACCAGCCGGTCGCTGACGCAGTACGCCCGCGACCCCGCCTCCGGTGAGATGGTCCTGGTCCCGGACCTCGCGACCGACCTGGGCACCCCGAACGCCGACTTCACCGAGTGGACCTTCACCATTCGTAAGGACGCGAAGTGGGAAGACGGCTCGGTCATCACCCCCGAAGAGGTCGCCTGGGGCATCACGCGCTCCATGGACTCCACGACCTTCCCGGGTGGTCCGGGCACGGAGTACTCGCAGACGTACTTCAAGGGTGCGGGCACCTACAAGGGCCCGTACACCGACAAGGGCAAGAAGTGGGACGGGATCAGCTTCGACGACGCTGCTGGCACCGTGACCATCAAGATGGCCAAGCCGTTCCCGGACATGGACTACTGGGGCGCGTTCATGGCGATGGGCCCGGCTCCGCTCGGCGATGCCTCCAAGCCGCCGGACTACGGCCAGCACATCATGTCCAACGGTCCGTACAAGGTCGAGTCGTTCCGTCCGAACGAGGAGCTCGTGCTGGTCAAGAACGACCAGTGGGACCCGAACACGGACCCGGCGCGGCACCAGTACGCCGACAAGTGGATCATCAAGTTCAACCAGGACCAGGACAAGGTCGACCAGATCATGTTGAGCGACAACACCGAGTCGAAGACCTCGCTCACCAACGCCATCGGGTCGAACAACTACCAGCGCGCGAACACCGACCTCGGTGACCGCCTGGTCCAGCAGTCGGCCCAGTGCACCAGCTTCCTGGCGCCCGACTACACCAAGATCACCGACATCAACGTCCGCAAGGCGCTCGCGTACGCCTACCCGTACGAGGCCGTGTGGCTGGCCAGCGGTGAGGTCCCGGGCGTGACCCGGGTCCCGGCCAACTCGATCATGCCGCCCGGCATGGCCGGCAAGAAGGAGTACTTCGCCGACGGCGAGCAGTTCACCTTCAACCCCGACAAGTCGAAGGCGCTCCTGAAGGCGGCCGGCTACGAGCCGGGCCAGTACGAGATCTCGATGGTGTACTACGAGGCCGACCCGCTGGCCGTCGCCGCTCAGAAGCAGCTCGTCCAGGGCTTCGAGGAGGCCGGCTTCACCGTCGTCAACGGTGGCTACCCGGTGCAGGTCTCGCCGTACGACATCTGGCTGAACCCGGACGACAAGCTGAACAAGAAGCTGAACCTCCGTGGCGTCAACTGGTGCTCCGACTGGCCCTCGGCCCTGACGATGCTCCCGCCGCTGGTGAAGACCGGCGCGACCTACAACACGGAGCACTTCTCCGAGGCAACGGTCGACGCGACGATCGCGGACATCCCGAACATGCCGTTGGAACAGCAGGCAGCCGCCTGGGGTGCGCTGGACGAGAAGATCGGGACCGAGTTCTTCCCGATCATCCCGACCGCGTTCCGCAACGACCTGTACGCGTTCGGTACGTCCATCGGAAACGGTGTGGGTGACGGCCAGATTGGTGCTCCTGACTACAAGGACATCTTCGTCGCCCAGTGATCTGCTCACCTGAGTCGATCGACACATCTGAAGTGCAGTAACTGTCGGATGGGGGCTTCCGGACCGGGAGCCCCCATCCGCCCGCCCGCGGTGGCCAGAAGCGGGTCCGATCTTCAACGGGAGAGAAGTTCCGATGTTCGCCTACATCGTCAAGCGCCTCATCGCCGGCGTCGTTGTCATGTTCATGATCTCGGCGGCCGTGTTCCTGCTCTTCTGGTACGGGCCCAGCGCCCCGGCGAAGCCGCTGTGCGACCGCGACACGAACAACCGGTGCACCGACGTGCGGCTCGCGCAGTACACCGAGTCGCTCGGCTACAACAACCCCGTCTATTCGGAGTACGGCAAGTACGTCAAGGGGATCTTCGTCGGCCGCAAGATCACCATCGGCCCGACCACCTACGACTGCCCCGCTCCCTGCCTCGGCTACTCCGCGCGCACCAAGGTCCCGGTGTGGGGCGAGATGAAGCAGCGGCTGCCGGCCACGATCAGCGTCGCCGTCGGCGGTGCGACCCTCTACCTGCTGTTCGGGGTCCCGATCGGCGTCGCCGCGGCCCGAAGACGGGGCTCGGTGACTGACAAGGCACTCGTCTCGAGTTTCCTGGTGCTCAGCTCGATCCCGTACTACCTCTTTGCCCTGCTCACCTGGCTGTACCTGACGGTGATCTACGAGCTGCCGGTCTTCGGCAATCCGGGGTACTACCCGTTCACCGACAATCCGGCCAAGTGGTTCCAGGGCCTGGGCCTGGCCTGGGTGTGCCTGGGCATCTTCGGGTGTACTCAGTACACCCGGTACTCGCGCGGGGCCATGGTCGAAGCGCTGAGTGAGGACTACATCCGCACCGCCAAGGCCAAGGGACTGCCACCGCGTACGGTGGTCTACAAGCACGGCTTGCGTGCCGCACTGGTGCCGATCGTCACGATCTTCGGCATCGACTTCGGCACCCTGCTGGCCGGCACGATCTTCACCGAGAAGATCTTCGAGATCCAGGGCATCGGATTCTGGAGCCTGCAGGCGGTCTACGGCAAGGACCTGCCCGTGGTGTCGGCAACGGCGCTGTTCGCCGCTGCGGTTCTCATCGTCAGTAACCTGATGGTCGACGTGCTCTACAGCTTCCTGGATCCAAGGGTGAGGATTTCGTGACCATGACCAGTCAGTCCGCATCCGCTGCCACCGAGCGGGGTGCCGATCCGTTCCTGGTCGTGGAGGATCTCACCGTCCGGTTCCCGACCGAAGACGGTCTGGTGACGGCGGTGTCCGGACTGAGCTACAGCGTCGGGATGGGCCAGACCCTCGGCATCGTGGGGGAGTCCGGATCGGGCAAGTCCGTGTCGAGCATGGCCATCCTCGGCCTGCACGACGCCAAGACCGCCCGGATCACCGGCTCGATCCGGGTCGAGGGCACCGAGATCATCGGCCTGGCCGAGCCCCGCCTGCGCAAGCTCCGGGGCAACTCCGTGGCGATGATCTTCCAGGACGCCCTGGCCGCGTTGCACCCCTTCTACAAGGTGGGTGCCCAGCTCGCCGAGGCCTACCGCGTGCACCACCCCAGCGCCAGCAAGCGAGACGCGCGGCGCAAGGCGATCGAGATGCTCGACCGGGTGGGCATCCCGCAGCCCGACGCCCGCGTCGACGACTTCCCGCACCAGTTCTCGGGGGGGATGCGGCAGCGCGCGATGATCGCGATGGGCCTGATCAACGACCCGTCGCTGATCATCGCCGACGAGCCGACCACCGCTCTGGACGTGACCGTCCAGGCGCAGATCCTCGACCTCCTCCAGGACCTGCAGCGCGAGTTCAACTCCGCGGTCATCATCATCACCCACGACCTCGGGGTCATTGCCGAGATGGCCGACGACGTGCTGGTGATGTACGCCGGGCGAGCCGTCGAGTACGGCCAGTGCAAGGAGCTCCTGACACACCCGGAGATGCCGTACACCTGGGGACTGCTCTCGAGCGTCCCGGACGTCACCGCCGACACCGATGCGCGGCTGATCCCGATCCCGGGCAATCCGCCCAGCCTGCTCAGCCCCCCGACCGGCTGCGCGTTCCACCCGCGCTGCGTGCACAGCGACAAGGTGCCCGGCGACCTGTGCGCGACGACGCTGCCCGAGCTGACCCCCGGAGTCCGTGGCGTGGGACACCTGAAGCGCTGTCACCTGGCGAACGCCGATGACATCTACCAGGCCGAGGTGCTGCCGGAGATCGCCCCCGAGCTCGTGGAGGAGAGCTGATGTCCGACGTGAACCTCGACAAGAGCCCGGACCAGGAACCCGTCGTTTCCGACGGGGGCGAGCTGGCCGATCCAGTTCCGGCGCGTGCGCACCTGACGTTCGCCGAGATGGCGGCCCAGGGCCACCTGCCCATGAAGCTCGACCCGGACGCCGAGCCGGTGATCGAGATCGACAACCTCAAGATGTACTTCCCGGTCAAGTCCTCGGGGCTCCTGCGTCGCACCATCGGTCACGTGCAAGCCGTCGACGGGATCTCGTTCTCCGTGCCGAAGGGTGGAGCACTCGGTCTCGTCGGTGAGTCCGGATGTGGCAAGTCGACCACCGGTCGGCTGATCACCCGGCTCTACACGCCCACTGCCGGGTCGATGATGTTCGAGGGTCAGGACCTCGCGCAGCTGTCGCCGCGCGAGCTGAAGCCGATGCGCCGCCACGTGCAGATGATCTTCCAGGACCCGTACACCTCGCTGAACCCGAGGCACACGGTCGGCACGATCGTCGGTGCCCCGCTCTCGGTGCACAAGGTGGTCCCGAAGAACCAGATCATCCCGAAGGTGCAGGAGATCCTCGAGGTGGTGGGGCTCAACCCCGAGCACTACAACCGCTATCCCAACGAGTTCTCCGGCGGCCAGCGCCAACGCATCGGCATCGCCCGGGCGCTCACGCTCAACCCCAAGCTGCTGGTGGCCGACGAGCCGGTCTCAGCCCTGGACGTGTCGATCCAGGCGCAGGTGATCAACCTGCTCCAGGACCTCCAGCGCGAGTTCGACATCGCGTTCCTGTTCATCGCCCACGACCTCGCGATCGTCCGGCACTTCTGTCCCGAGGTGGCGGTGATGTACCTCGGCAAGATCGTGGAGATCGCAGACCGAGAGACGATCTACGGTCACGCCCACCACCCGTACACCCAGGCCCTGCTGTCGGCCGTGCCCGACGTCCGTCAGGCCGCGGTCGGCGGTCGCCGCGAGCGCATCCGCCTCGAGGGCGACGTGCCCAGCCCGATCAACCCGCCGTCGGGCTGCCGGTTCCGCACCCGCTGCAGCCTCGCGCAGGAGATCTGCGCGAAGGTCGAGCCGCCGCTGCTCCAGATCGGCAGCCGCCACAAGGTCGCCTGTCACTTCGCCGGCGAGCTCGGCGCGCACCCGGCCAGGCCCGTCACCGCTGGTCTGCTCGGCGTGGACGACCAGGGCAGCCCGAAGCCGGGGGAGACGCCGCAGCACTTCAACCTCGGTCCGACGTTCGAGAAGTCCTGGTACGACATCGGGTTGCAGCACATGGTGTCGGCCTGACCGTCGCGGGCACACCCTCTACGGTTGCTGACGTGACCGAAGGGGACGGGCTGTTCGAGGCGCCGGGTGCCGGCCGGGCCACCGGTGGTGGTGGCGCGTTGTCGACCACCCTGCACGCCTCGGCGCCGCTCGCGGTCCGGATGCGCCCCCGCACCCTGGACGAGCTGGTCGGCCAGGAGCAGCTCCGCGCTCCCGGGGCGCCCCTGCGTCAGCTGATCGAGGGCGACCAGTCGATGTCGCTGCTGCTGTGGGGGCCGCCAGGCACCGGCAAGACCACGATCGCCTCGATCCTGAGCCAGCAGACCGACCGCCGTTTCGTCGAGGTCTCGGCCGTCTCTGCCGGGGTCAAGGAGGTGCGCGCCGCGATCGACGCCGCCCGGGGCGAGCTGGCCGGGGGTCGGCGCGAGACCGTGCTGTTCGTCGACGAGGTGCACCGCTTCAGCAAGGCGCAGCAGGACGCGCTGCTCCCCGGTGTCGAGAACCGTTGGGTCACCCTGGTCGCCGCCACCACCGAGAACCCGTTCTTCTCGGTCATCTCACCGCTCCTGTCGCGCAGCCTGCTGCTCAGGCTCCAGTCCCTCACCGACGACGACATCGGCGCCGTGGTGGCCCAGGCGCTCGTCGACGAGCGTGGGCTGGCGGGGCGCTTCACGCTCGAGGAGGCGGCGCTCGACCACCTGGTGCGGCTCGCCGGCGGGGACGCCCGGCGGTCCCTGACCTACCTCGAGGCCGCCGCCGGGGCCGCGTCGGTCCGGGGATCGTCGGTCATCGACCTCGAGTCCGCGGAAACCGCGGTCGACCAGGCCGCGGTGCGCTACGACCGTCAGGGCGACCAGCACTACGACGTGACGAGCGCCTTCATCAAGTCCGTGCGCGGCTCGGACGCCGACGCGGCCCTGCACTACCTCGCCCGGATGATGGAGGCGGGTGAGGACCCGCGGTTCATCGCACGCAGGCTGGTGATCCTGGCCAGCGAGGACATCGGCCTGGCCGATCCCTCCGCCCTGACCACCGCCGTCGCGGCGGCGCAGGCCGTCCAGCTGATCGGGATGCCCGAAGCCGGCCTCAACCTCGCGCACGCGACGATCGCGCTGGCGGTGGCGCCCAAGTCCAACGCCGTGACGACCGCGATCGGGGCCGCCACCGCCGACGTGCGAGACGGCAAGATCGGTCCGGTCCCGGCGCACCTGCGCGACGCCCACTACTCCGGTGCGAAGAAGCTCGGGCATGGCTCGACGTACACCTACAGCCACGACGCGCCGTACGGCATCGCCGAGCAGCAGTACGCCCCGGACGTCGTGCTGGACGCGGAGTACTACCAGCCGACCGCCCTCGGTGCCGAGGCCGCGGTCAAGGAGCGCTGGGAGCGCGTCCGGCGGATCATCCGCGGCAAGGGCAGCAGGTAGGGACCCGCGATAGGGTCGGGGACTGTGATGCAGGAGTGGACCGTGCCGGCGTGGGCCGTGCTGACCCTTTCGGCCGCCCTGCTCCTGCTGGTGATCGGGCTCGTGGTGGGCCAGGTGCGCGGCCGGTCGCGGACCCGGCGTGAGCTGCGGGCCGCCCACGACGAGGCGCTCGCGCTGCGCGCGCAGGTCGACGACATCGAACGCCGGCTGGCCACGCCCGCGTCGGGGGCCGGCAAGCATGCCGACACGGAGTACGTCATCACCCACCTCGGGAACGAGCCCGACCCCGGGCCCGCGCCGGTCCCGATGGTCGACGGACCCCTGTTCGCGGACCTGGTCCTCCGGGAGACCGTCGTGCAGGCGGCGTCCCTGGCCCACGGCCTGCGTCGGGCACTCGCGCCCGAGATGCGCAACCGGATCCGCTTCGAGATGCGCCGCGAGGTCAAGCGAAGTCGCAAGCAGCGGCGCGCGGACCTGAAGGCGGCCCGGCGTGAGTGGGAGGCGCGGCAACGCGCCGAGGTCGACCGGCCGGACGAGGAAGACGCTGCATGAGACGCGGGCTCTGGTTCTTCGCCGGGGCCGGGGCCGGGATCTACGCCGTGGTCCGCGGGCGCCGTGCCGCTGAAGCCTTCACCGCCGACGGCCTGAAGGACCGGCTCAAGGGGCTCGAGGTCGGCGCCCGGATGTTCCGCGACGAGGTCGCCCAGGGCAAGGCGGAGCGGGAACCCGAGTTGCGCGAACGCCTCGGGCTCGTGCCTCATGGGAGGCCGGAGCTGGCCGGGTCCGGGGCCGGGGGCATGGTCTCGACAAGCTCGACCACCGAGGACAGCTCGACCACCGAGGACAGCTCGACCACCGAGGACAGCTCGACCACCGATCAAGAGGAAGGCAGCACCTGATGGACACCGCGGAGATTCGCCGGAGGTACCTCGCGCACTTCGAGCGCGCGGAACACACCCCGGTGCCCTCGGCCTCCCTGCTGCTCGACGACCCGAACCTGCTCTTCGTCAACGCCGGGATGGTGCCCTTCAAGCCGTACTTCCTGGGCCAGGAGACGCCGCCGTACCAGCGCGCCACCAGCGTCCAGAAGTGCGTGCGCACGCCCGACATCGAGGACGTCGGCAAGACGACGCGGCACGGCACCTTCTTCGAGATGTGCGGCAACTTCTCGTTCGGCGACTCCTTCAAGGAGGGCGCCATCGAGCTCGCCTGGGACCTCGTCACCAAGCCTCTCGAGGACGGCGGGTGGGGTCTCGAGGAGAGCCGGCTGTGGCCGTCGATCCTCGACGGCGACGACGAGGCCCTCCAGCTGTGGATGAAGGTCACCGGCCTGCCGGCCGAGCGGATCGTGAAGCTGGGACGCAAGGAGAACTACTGGTCCATGGGCGTGCCCGGGCCCGGTGGTCCCTGCTCGGAGATCCTCTACGACCGCGGCCCGGCGTACGGACCCGACGGCGAGTTCGCGACCACCTCCCGCACCGAGATGCCGACCGAACTCGAGGACCGCTACCTGGAGATCTGGAACCTCGTGTTCATGCAGGACGAGCTGTCCGCGGTGCGCAGCAAGGAGGACTTCGACATCCGCGGACCGCTGCCCAAGAAGAACATCGACACGGGCATGGGCCTCGAGCGCGTCGCGTTCCTGCTCCAGGGCGTCGAGAACATGTACGAGATCGACGTCATGTTCCCCGTCATCGAGCGCGCCGAGGCGCTGACCGGCCGCCGCTACGGCGCCGACCACGGCGACGACGTGCGCTTCCGGGTCGTGGCCGACCACGTGCGCAGCGCGATGATGCTGATCGGAGACGGTGTCACACCGGGCAATGAGGGGCGCGGCTACGTGCTGCGCCGGCTGCTGCGGCGCGCGATCCGCTCGGTGCGGCTGCTCGGCTACGAGGACCGCGCCCTGCCCGAGCTGATGCCGATCAGCCGCGACCGGATGGGCGAGACCTACGGCGAGCTGCACCGCGACTGGGAGCGGATCTCCACCGTGGCCTACGCCGAGGAGGACGCCTTCCGGCAGACGCTTCGCGCCGGCACGACGATCTTCGACCTGGCGACCACCGAGGTGAAGCAGTCCGGCGGGTCCCAACTGTCCGGCGACAAGGCGTTCGCGCTGCACGACACCTACGGCTTCCCGATCGACCTGACCCTCGAGATGGCGTCCGAGCAGGGGCTCAGCGTCGACGAGCAGGGCTTCCGCCGGCTTATGGGGGAGCAGCGCGACCGCGCAAAGGCGGACGCGAAGTCGAAGAAGGGCCAGCACAAGGACGCTCGCGCGTACCGCGAGGTCGTGGACGCGATGGGTGCGCCCGTCGAGTTCACGGGCTACACCGAGGTGGTCAGCGAGGGCTCGGTGCGCGGCATCGTGGCGGCGGGCGGCGTGGTGCCTTCGGCGCACGAGGGCGACGAGATCGAGCTGGTCCTCGACCGCACGCCGTTCTACGCCGAGGGCGGCGGCCAGCTCGCGGACCAAGGGATCATCGAGCTGGAGAACGGCGCCCGGCTCGAGGTCCGTGACGTCCAGTCGCCCGTGACCGGGCTGATCGTGCACCAGGCGAAGGTCCTCTCGGGCGAGGTCGCGCTGGGGGTCGGTGCGCAGTCCCGGGTCGACGTCGAGCGACGTCGGTCGATCTCGCGGGCCCACACGGCGACCCACATGGTGCACAAGGCGTTCCGCGAGGCTCTCGGTGAGACGGCGACCCAGGCTGGTTCGGAGAACGCGCCGGGCCGCTTCCGCTTCGACTTCTCCGCGACCGGCGCCGTGCCGGGGTCGGTGATGGCCGACGTCGAGGCGCGCGTCAACGAGGTGATCCTCGACGACCTCGCGGTGCACGCCGAGGTGATGAGCCAGGCCGAGGCGGTGAAGTCGGGCGCGATGGCGCTCTTCGGGGAGAAGTACGGCGACAAGGTGCGCGTCGTCTCGGTCGGCGACTGGGCGCGCGAGCTCTGCGGCGGCACCCACGCGGGCAGCTCCGGCAACCTCGGTGTGATCAAGCTGCTCGGGGAGTCGTCGATCGGCTCGGGGGTACGCCGCGTGGAGGCCCTCGTCGGCAGCGACGCGTACCGGTTCCTGGCGCGGGAGCACGTCCTCGTGGCGCAGCTCTCCGAGACCCTCAAGGTCCGTCCGGAGCAGCTGCCGGAGCGGGTGAACGACATCGTCGAGCGCCTGCGCGCCGCCGAGAAGGAGATCGAGAAGGTCCGGGTCGGCCAGCTCCTGTCGGCGGGTGGCCAGCTCGCCGCCGGCGCGGCCGACGTGAACGGCGTCAAGGTCGTGGCGCACCGTGCCGACGGTGCCGGCGGCGGCGACGTCCGCACGCTGGCGCTCGACATCCGCGGCCGGCTCCCCGCCGGCGTCCCCGGCGTCGTGGTGATCATCGGCAACGCGGAGGGCAAGGTCTCCGTCATGGCCGTGGTCAACGACGAGGCGCGTTCGCGGGGGCTGAGCGCGAACGACCTGGTCCGTGCCGTCGGGCCACTCGTCGGCGGCAAGGGTGGCGGCAAGGACGACGTCGCGCAGGGCGGTGGCACCGATCCCTCGGGCATCGACGACGCGCTCGCGCTGGTGGCGACCCAGGTGGCACGAGCGGTCTCCGGTTGAGGCACGGCGTACGGCTCGGCATCGACCCCGGAGACGCCCGCATCGGCGTGGCGCGCAGCGACCCGTCCGGCTTCCTGGCGACCCCGGTGGAGACCGTCCCCCGGGGGCGTGGCGACCTCGCCCGGATCGCCGCGATCCTCGCCGAGGAAGAGGCGATCGAGGTCGTCGTGGGCCTGCCGCGCTCCCTCAAGGGTGGCGAGGGCCCCGCGGCGGCCAAGGTCCGGTCCTTCGCGGCCGAGCTGGCTCGGCTGCTCGCCCCGGTGCCGCTACGCCTCGTCGATGAGCGACTGACCACGGTTTCGGCGGAGGCTATGCTGCGCGACCGTGGCCGCAAGGGCGGCAAGCGGCGCGCCGTGGTCGACCAGGCGGCGGCCGTCCTGATCCTGCAACACGCACTGGACACCGAGCGCGCAACGGGCCGAGCGCCCGGCGAGATCGTCGAGGAAACGACATGACCGAGCACGACCTTGAAGGCGACGACAGCTACGCGGGCGGCGAGCCGGTCCTGGCGTACGACGCCACGTCCCCGGGCCGCGGACGTCGGAGGAAGGGCCGCGGAGTCCCCGGCTGCCTGGCCGTGATCGTGGCCCTGGCAATCCTCGTCGGCGGCATCTACGTCGCCGCAACCAAGGGGGTCGACGCGATCCAGGCCCAGTTCAGCTCGGCGCAGGACTACGCGGGTCCCGGCCGCGGCAAGGTCACGTTCGAGGTCCATGAGGGTGACTCCGTCACCGCGATCGGCCGCAACCTCAAGGACGTCGGAGTGGTGTCCTCGGTCCAGGCGTTCACCGATGCCGCCTCGGCCAACCCGGACGCCACCGGCATCCAGGTGGGCTTCTACCAGCTGAAGAAGGAGATGAAGGCCTCCGACGCCCTCGAGATCCTCGTCGACCCGGGCAACATCCTCAGCAACACCGTCACGATCCCCGAGGGGCTCCGGGTGGTCGACATCGTCGACATCCTGGCGGCCAAGACCAACTTCAAGAAGAAGGCGTTCGAGACGGTGCTGGCAGACCCGAGCCAGCTCGGCCTGCCGGACTACGCGAACGGGAACCCCGAGGGCTACCTCTTCCCGTCGACGTACCGCTTCGGCCCGACCGAGAAGCCGCTCGCGATGCTGCAGGCCATGGTCGCGCGGTTCAAGCAGGCCGCCGCCGACGCGGACCTCGAGGGGGCCGCCGCAAACCTCGGCTACACCCCGGGCCAGCTGATGACCGTGGCGAGCCTCGTCGAGGCCGAGGCCCGGCGCCAGCAGGACCGTGGAAAGGTGGCCCGGGTCATCTTCAACCGGCTCGAGAACCCCGACAACGGCCAGACCAACGGGTTGCTCCAGATCGACGCGACCGTCAACTACGCGCTGGACCGCCAGCTCGGCGTGGGCCTGACTTTGGACGATCTGAATGTCGACTCGCCGTACAACACCTACAAGTTCGCCGGCCTCCCGCCGACCCCGATCGAGGCCCCCGGCGACGCCGCGATCCAGGCCGCGACGCACCCGACCGAGGGTCCCTGGCTCTACTACGTCACGGTCAACCTGCGCACCGGCGAGACCAAGTTCACCGACAGCTACGACGAGTTCCTGTCGTTCAAGAACGAGCTCGACGTGTACTGCCAGACCTCGGATGCCTGCTGAGCAGGCCGACGATCCCGACCATGCGCTGTGCCGTCCTGGGTGACCCGGTCGCCCACTCCCTGTCGCCGGTGCTGCACCGGGCCGGATATGCCGCGCTCGGGCTGGACTGGGAGTACGACGCGCGCCGGGTCCCGTCGGGTGGGCTCCCGGAATTCCTCGCCACCCTGGACGGCTTTTGGCGGGGGCTGTCCCTGACGATGCCGCTCAAGCGGGAAGCCGTGCCGCTCGCCGACGACGTCTCCGGGCGCGCTGCCCTGGTGGGCGCCGCCAACACCCTGGTGCTGAGCGATGGCGCCGTGCAGGCCGACAACACCGATCTCCCGGGCGCGGTCGCAGCCGTGCGCGAACGGTACGCCGGCCCGGTCACGGCCGGCACGGTGCTGGGCGGCGGCGCGACCGCCGCCTCGACCGGCCTGGCCCTGTGCGAGCTCGGCGCCACCAGGGTGACGCTGCTGGTCCGGACCCCGGCGCGGGCGGCCGAAACCGCGGCTGCGATCCGTCGACATGCCTCCCGGCCCGAGGTCGTGGTGGGATCGCTCGCCGAGGACCGGCCGACCGGCGAGGTGCTGGTCTCCACGGTCCCCGTGGCGGCGCAGACGGCGGGCCTGGTCGCCCGTTGCGCCGACATCGGCGTCGTGTTCGAGGCGCTCTACGACCCGTGGCCGACGCCGCTGGCCGCGGCGGTGGGGGAGCGGGTGCTCGTCGGCGGCCTCGACCTGCTCGTCCACCAGGCGGCCCTGCAGTTCGAGCTCTTCACCGGCCGGCCGGCGCCGCTCGTGGCGATGCGAGAGGCCGGCGAGGCAGCACTGGCCGGGCGCGGTTCCGGGGCGTGAACGACTTCGACAGCGCGGCCATCGCGGGCGTTCTCTGCCTGGCCGCCGGCGTGCTCGTCCCGTTGCTGATATCGCGGATTCCCGAGCCGGAGCCCAAGGACGAGCCCGTCGAAGCGGACTCGGGTGCCCCTCCGGCGGAGCCGGTTGCGCCGGAGGACCCGAAGGAGCGCTACGCCGACATCGCCACTCTGCCGGGCCTGGCGTGGAAGTCGGCCCTCGCGTCGGGTGTGGCGGCCGCGCTGATCGGGTTGTCGCTCGGCTGGGACTGGTCGCTGCTGGTGATCCTGCCGCTGGTGCCGATCTCGGTCGCACTGGCGGTGGTCGACTGGCGGACCCGGCTGTTGCCCACCAAGGTGGTGGCCCCGTCGTACGTGCTCACGATCGCGATGGTCCTGGTGGTGTTCGCGATCACGCATGACCTGGATGACCTGACCCGGGCCGGGCTCGGCTGGCTGGTGGCGGGTGGGCTGTTCTTCGTGCTGTGGTTCATCTACCCGCCCTGGATGGGGTACGGCGACGTCCGGCTGGCCGGCGTGCTCGGGATCGCGCTGGGCCACCTGGGGTGGGGGCCGCTGGTGTTCGGGGTGTGGTGCGGGTTCCTGCTCGGTGGCATCGGCGGCAGCCTGCTCGCACTGCTCCGGATCGTCGAGCGCAAGGCCTACCCGTTCGGCCCGTTCATGTTGATCGGGGCGCTGGTCGGCATTCTGGCCGGGGACGCGATCCTCGGATCGCGCTGAGCGTCGGCCGGCCCGAGTCTCGGCGCCGGACGGCCCGCCCTGCGCTCCGAAACCAGCGTGAAAGACTGAAGCCATGCTGCGTTGGCTCACCGCGGGCGAGTCCCACGGCCCGTCCCTGGTCGCGATCCTCGAGGGTCTCCCTGCCCATGTGCGCGTGACCACCGCCGACATCCAGGAGTCGCTGGCCAGGCGCCGGCTCGGCCACGGCCGCGGGGCCCGGATGAAGTTCGAGCAGGACGAGGTCACCATCACCGGCGGGGTCCGGCACGGCGAGACCATGGGCGGCCCGGTCGCCATCCAGGTCGGCAACACCGAGTGGCCGAAGTGGGAGAAGGTGATGTCGCCCGACCCCGTCGACCCGGTGGAGCTCGCCGCGCTCGCGCGCAACGCCGCGCTCACCCGACCGCGTCCCGGCCACGCCGACCTCGTCGGCATGCAGAAGTACGACTTCGACGAGGCGCGGCCGATCCTGGAGCGTGCGTCCGCGCGTGAGACCGCCGCGCGGGTGGCGCTCGGCCGGGTGGCCAGCAACTTCCTCGAGCAGGCCGCCGGCGCTCGCATCGTGTCCCACGTCATCGAGCTCGGCGGGGTCCGCGCCCCCGACGGACTCTGGCCGCAACCCGACGACGTCGCACGCCTCGACGCGGACCCGGTGCGCTGCCTGGACCCCGAGGCGTCGGCCGCGATGGCGGCGGCGATCGACCAGGCCCACAAGGACGGGGACACCCTGGGCGGCGTCGTCGAGGTCGTCGTCCACGGGCTCCCGCCGGGTCTCGGCTCACACGTGCACTGGGACCGCCGTCTCGACGCCCGGCTGGCGGGTGCGCTGATGGGCATCCAGGCCATCAAGGGCGTCGAGGTGGGGGACGGGTTCGCTCTCGCGGCCACCCCCGGCTCGCTCGCGCACGACGAGATCGTCGCGACCGACGACGGCATCCGGCGTACCAGCGGTCGCTCCGGTGGCACCGAGGGCGGCATGAGCACCGGGGAAATCCTGCGGGTTCGCGCCGCGATGAAGCCGATCTCCACGGTCCCGAGGGCGCTGCGCACGATCGACGTCGCGACCGGCGAAGGCGCCGTCGCGCACCACCAGCGCTCCGACGTGTGCGCGGTCCCCGCCGCCGGCATCGTCGCCGAGGCGATGGTGGCGCTGGTCCTGGCCGAGGCCGTCCTGGAGAAGTTCGGCGGCGACTCGGTCCGCGAGACCCGCCGCAACGTCGAGAGCTACCTGGACACGCTGAGGTTCAAGTGACCCCGAGAGTGGTGCTCGTCGGCCCGATGGGCGCCGGCAAGACCACCGTGGCGCGGCTGCTGGCCGCGCAGTGGGGCGTCGAGGTCCGCGACACCGACGCCGACATCGAGGCCACCGAGGGCCGCACGGTCTCGGACATCTTCCTGGAGTCCGGTGAGGCGCACTTCCGGGCGCTCGAGCGGTCCGCGGTGGCCGCGGCGCTCGACAGCCACGACGGCGTTCTCGCGCTCGGTGGCGGTGCCGTGCTCGACGCGTCCACACGCGAACTGCTCGCCGGCCACTCGGTGGCCTTTCTCCGCGTCGGCCTGGCGGACGCGGTGAAGCGGGTCGGCCTCGGCACTTCCAGACCACTGTTGCTCGGCAACGTCCGCTCGCGGATCAAGGCGCTGCTCGACGAGCGCACCCCGATCTACGAGTCGGTCGCGACGATCTCCGTGGACACCGACCAGCGCAGCCCGGAGGATGTCGCCGAGGCGATCCGAGAGGCCCTGCGATGACGAGCTCGACCGTCCTGCCCGTGCGCGGGGCATCGGCGTACGACGTGATCGTGGGCGCGGACCTCTCCGATCGGCTCCCGACCGTGCTCGGAGCCGGAGTGCAGCGCGTCGCGGTGGTGTGCCCCGAGTCCCTGCGCGACCGGTTCCCGGCTTACCTCGACACGCTCGCCGCGGCCTACGACCTGCTGGTGCTGCCAATCCCCGACGGCGAGGAGGCCAAGACCGCCGAGGTGGCCGCCTCCTGCTGGGAGTCACTGGGCGGGGCCGGCTTCACCCGGTCCGACGCGGTCGTCACCCTCGGCGGTGGTGCGACGACCGATCTCGGAGGTTTCGTCGCCGCCACCTGGCTCCGCGGGGTGCGGGTCGTGCACGTCCCGACGACGCTGCTCGCGATGGTGGACGCGGCCGTCGGGGGCAAGACCGGGATCAACACCAGCAGCGGCAAGAACCTCGTGGGCTCGTTCCATGAGCCGGCCGGCGTGATCTGCGACCTGGCGCTGCTCGAGTCCCTGCCCCGCGAGGAACTCGTCTCGGGGCTCGGCGAGGTCGTGAAGTGCGGCTTCATCGCCGACCCCGAGATCCTGCTCCTCGTCGAGCGGACCGACCCGGCCGACCTGGTCGCCGGCTCGCCGGGCCTCCGCGAGCTCGTCGAGCGGGCGATCCGGGTGAAGATCGACGTCGTGGTCGCCGACCTCAGGGAGACCGGCGGCGTCGACGGACACCCCGGACGTGAGGCGCTCAACTACGGGCACACCCTGGCGCATGCGATCGAACGCGCCGAGAATTACGGCATCCGGCACGGGGAGGCGGTGTCGATCGGCTGTGTGTACGTCGCCGAGCTGGCCCGACGCACCGGTCAGCTCGCCCCCGAAGTGGCCGACCGGCACCGGACCGCGTTCGGGCGGGTCGGGTTGCCCACGACGTACGACGGTGCCTCCTTCGACGAGCTGCACGCCGCGATGAAGCTCGACAAGAAGTCCCGCGGGTCACAGCTGCGGTTCGTCGTCCTCTCCGACCTGGCCCGCCCGGTGGTCCTGGCCGGGCCGTCCGAGGCGGACCTGCGTGGCGCGTTCGCGGCGATCCAGGGTGGCCCGGCATGAAGGTCCTGGTCCTGAACGGCCCCAACCTCGGCCGCCTCGGCCGGCGGCAGCCGGATATCTACGGCAGCACCACCCACGACGAGCTCGCCGATCTCTGCGTGCAGTGGGGGAGCGAGCTCGGCCTCGACGTGGAGGTCCGGCAGACCAACCACGAGGGTGAGCTGCTCGACTGGCTCAACGACGCTGCCGACCGGGCCACCCCGGTGGTGCTCAACGCGGCCGCCTGGACCCACTACTCCTACGCGCTCTTCGACGCCTGCGCCCAGCTGGTGGCCCCGCTCGTCGAGGTGCACCTCTCCGACCCCCACCAGCGGCCCGAGGAGTTCCGGCACACGTCCGTGGTCGAGCCGCATGCCCTCGAGGTCATCGCGGGCCGCGGCATCGACGGCTACCGGATGGCGCTCGAGCTGGTCGCCGCGTCGTCCGCTTGACCCGGCGGCACCCGATTCAAGGCTGCGGGGCCCGCTCCGGCCGGGCACAATTGCGCTCGTGCGGCCCCACCCAGTCTCGACCGCCGGCGCCGATCCGAGTGGGCCGAGCCCGCTTCCCACCGTCCGGGAGGAGCTGGCGCCGGCGGCGCGCCGGCTGGCCCGGATCAGCCTCCTCGGCGTGCTCGTCGGTGCGCTGGTCGGGGGCGTGCTGTCCCGGCTGGCGATGCTGCTCCTGGCCCGGCTCAACGACGCGGCCACGGGACGGGTCAGTGACGACGGCTTCGTCATGGGTCGGTTCACGCTGTCGGGGTCGGCGAACCTGCTCCTGACGGGAGCGGCTCTCGGTCTGTTGGGGGCCGGCTTCTACTTCGCCCTGCGCGGCCTGATGGTCGGACCGCGCTGGTTCCGCCTGCTGTCGATCTCGCTGGGACCGGCCGTGGTCCTGGGCAGCCAGCTGGTCCACACCGACGGCGTCGACTTCACCCTCCTGCAGCCGGCCTGGCTCGCGATCGCCGTCTTCGTGGCGCTGCCCGGCGTGTACGCCGCCCTGCTGAGCGTGCTCGCGGAGGCCGTGATCGCGCGGGATGACCGCTGGACATCTCGCTGGTGGACGGTGGCGGGCCTGCTCGTCTGGCTGCCCCTCGCCCCGGTGCTGGCCGTGCTTGTCGCCGGTCGGCTGGCGCTGGTCGGAGCCCACCGGGTCCCGTCGCTGCGTGCCCTCGTCGGGTCATCCGTCGTTGCCTGGGTCGCTCGCGGCGCCCTGACCGTCCTGTTCGTCGTCGCCCTCATCCTGCTGGTCGACGAGACCCGGATCCTGATCTGAGAGGACCCGCCCGACGGAACCCTCCTCTGCTGGCCCCCGTCCTACCGCCACACGACCGGCGGAGGGATACAAGAGATGAACGGCTACGGTTCGATCACGGTGAGCGTGCGTGGGGTGCTGCTGACGGGGCTGGTGCTGCTGGCCCTGGCTGTCGCGTACCTGGTGGGTGGCTCGGGCGAGGGAGGGAACGCCGCCCAGGCGGCGCCGGCAGCCGGTGCGGACGCCGGGGCGGCGGCCACGGCGCGGTCCCTGACCATGGAGGGTGTCGTTGAGGCGACCGCGGTCCCGGACCAGCTGACCTTCGGCCTGAGCGTGGGCGTCACGCGCGCCGACCTGAACACGGCGCTGGCCGATGCCAACCGGACCATGAGGCGGGTGCTCTCGTCCCTGCGGGAGTACGGCGTGAAGCGCCGGGACGTGCAGACGACGGGTCTCTCGATGAACCCGGTCTACGACTACCCGGCGTACAGCCCGCCGGTGCTGCGTGGCTACCGGGTGTCCGAGAGCGCCTCCGTGCTGGTCAAGGAGCTCAAGCAGGGCGGCGGGGCCGTCAGCGCCGCCGTCGCGGCCGGCCGCAACGCGGTGCGGGTCAGCAACATCCGGCTCAAGGTCGGCGACCCCGAGGCGGTGCTCGCCAAGGCCCGGAAGGCCGCGGTCGCCCAGGCCACGGCCAAGGCCCAGGAGTACGCCGACGCGACGGGCCAGGCGCTCGGCGGCGTGCTCACCCTGCGCGAGCTGCGGGCGACCACACCGTCCGACCGCGAACTCGGCGGCTACGCGGACACCGCGGAACTGGGCTCCATGGACGCCGCCAACGTGCTGCCGATCCGCACCGGGCGGGAGGACCTGAGGGTGACCGTGCAGGTCGTCTGGGAGTTCGCCTGAGGTTCCCGATAGACTCGGCGGCTGCTGCCCCGCGACCTCTCGGCGCTGGGCGGCACCCCGAATCCCAAGGACACGAAGGCTGACACGCGCGCATGGCATCCACGAACGACCTGAAGAACGGCATGGTTCTCAACATCGACGGCCAGCTCTGGGCTGTCATCGAGTTCCAGCACGTCAAGCCCGGCAAGGGCCCGGCGTTCGTGCGCACCAAGCTCAAGAACGTCGAGTCCGGCAAGACCGTCGACCGCACCTTCAACGCGGGGACCAAGGTAGAGACGGCCAACGTCGACAAGCGGACGATGCAGTCCCTCTACAACGACGGCACGTCGTTCGTCTTCATGGACATCCAGAGCTACGAGCAGCTCGAGGTCGCGCCCGAGATCGTGGGGGACGCGTCGAGCTTCATGCTCGAGAACCAGGAGGCGATCGTCGCCACCAACGACGGCCGGGTGCTGTACGTCGAGCTGCCCGCCTCAGTCGAGCTCCTCGTGACCTACACCGAGCCGGGCCTGCAGGGTGACCGCTCCACCGGCTGCACCAAGCCCGCCACGCTCGAGACCGGCGCCACCGTGAACGTGCCGCTGTTCATCACGACCGGCGAGAAGATCAAGGTCGACACCCGGGACTCGTCCTACCTGGGTCGCGTCTCCCAGTGATCGACCCACTGACCGGCGTTCCCGAGATGCGCGGCGCCTGATGCCCGCACGTTCCAAGGCTCGCAAGCGCGCGCTCGACCTGCTCTACGCCTCCGAGATGCGCCGCGAGTCGCCGGTCGACGCCCTGGACCGGGCGATCGCCGACGGCGAGGGCCCCACCAACGACTACACGGGCGTGCTGGTCCGCGGTGTCGTCGAGCACCAGGCCCGCATCGACGAGCTGCTCTCGTCGTACTCCGAAGGCTGGACGCTCGACCGGATGCCGGCCGTCGACCGCAACGTCCTGCGGCTCGGCGTCTTCGAGCTGTTGTACGCCGACGACATCCCCGACACCGTGGCCGTGACCGAGGCGATGGCGCTGGTGCGAGATCTCTCCACCGACGAGTCGCCGCCGTTCGTCAACGGCATCCTGGGCAACATCCAGCGCAACAAGTCCTCCCTCTGATCCAGACCAGAGGTTGTCTGGGCTCCTGGCGGGGTACCGGGCGGTCATGGGAGACGTGACGAACCGGGCCGAGCGCCTTGGGCAACAAGCGCAGGGCAGTGACTGGCTCGACCATGCGATCCGACTGGGACTGGTGGCCTACGGGGTCGTGCAC
>JAOPXC010000251.1 GCA_025965335.1 Nocardioides sp.
GCCACGCTAGGGCACGCAGACTCCGCCGGGTACGCACGAACGGCACCGGAACTTCGGAGTAGTTTCGGGTCCGTGCGAGTCGACGTGTTGACCAAGGAGTACCCACCCGAGATCTACGGCGGCGCCGGGGTCCACGTCGCGGAGCTGGTCCGCGCGCTTCGGCGGACCGACCTCGAGACCCGGGTCCATGCGTTCGGCGCGCCGCGCTCGGAGGACGGCACCACGTCGTACGCCGACTTCGCGGAGCTCGCCGCGGCGAACGCGACGCTCAGGACCCTCGGCGTGGACCTCGCGATCACCGACGGCTGCGCCGGCACCGACCTGGTGCACTCCCACACCTGGTACGCCAACTTCGCGGGCCACCTCTCGTCGCTGATGTACGGCGTGCCGCACGTGGTCACCGCCCACTCACTGGAGCCGCTGCGCCCGTGGAAGGCCGAGCAGCTCGGCGGCGGCTACGCCGTCTCGTCGTGGGTCGAGCGGACGTCGTACGAGGCGGCGGCCACGGTGATCGCGGTCTCCCACGCCATGCGTGACGACGTCCTGCGTTCCTATCCCGCCGTCGACCCGGCCAGGGTCCGGGTCGTCCACAACGGCATCGACACCGAGTTGTGGTCACCGGTGCAGGACCCCGACCGGGTCCGCGCGCACGGCGTCGACCCGGACCGCCCCTCGGTCGTCTTCGTCGGGCGGATCACCCGGCAGAAGGGTCTGCCGCTGTTCCTGCGTGCGGTCGCCCAGCTGCCGCCCGAGGTCCAGATCGTGCTCTGCGCAGGCGCGCCCGACACCCCGGAGATCGAGGCCGAGGTGCAGGCCCTGGTCGACGACCTGTCCGCGAGCCGCACCGGCGTGGTGTGGATCGGGGAGATGCTCCCGCGACCCGACGTGATTGCCCTGCTCAGCGCCGCCACGGTCTTCGCCTGCCCGTCGATCTACGAGCCGCTCGGCATCGTGAACCTCGAGGCGATGGCCTGCGAGACCGCCGTGGTCGCGACCCGGACCGGCGGCATCCCCGAGGTCGTGGTCGACGGGGTGACCGGACGGCTGGTGCCGATCGAGCAGGCCACCGACGGCACCGGCACCCCGCTCGACCCGGACCGGTACGTCGCCGACTTCGCCGCCGCCCTCAACCAGGTCGTCGCGGACCCCGACCGGGCCGCCGAGATGGGGCGGGCCGGTCGCCGGCGGGCGATCGAGGAGTTCAGCTGGGAGGCCATCGCCGAGCAGACGGTGGAGGTCTACCGCTCCGTCGTCTGAGCCCCGCGCGGCAGCATCCGCACGGACGGCAGCGACGCGACGAACAACGAGAAGGCGCCCGCGACCACGGTCATCCCGATCAGGGTCGCGTGCAGGCCGACCGCCGCGCTGACCACGCCCGCGGCCAGGTTGCCGAGCGGGATGACCCCGGTGGTGGTCAGGTAGTCGTAGCTCGACACCCGCGACAGCGCATGGTCCGGCACGTGCTCCCCCAGCGACGTGTCCCACAGCGTGAACGCCCCGGTCACGCAGACCCCGGCGACGAACTCCAGGGCCCCGATCCCCCAGGTGCCGAACCCGCTGCCGATGAACAACGCCTGGCACGACCCGCCGATGAACAGCAGGCTCGCGACCCGCAGGGCGTGCGTCGGGCGCCACCGCAGGAACAGCAGGTCGCCCAGGATGTTGCCGAGCCCGAAGCAGAAGACGATCACCGCCCACGACCGCGCGCCGTCCAGCTCGCGCGCCATCAGCACCGGGCCGATCACGAAGATCGAGGGCAGCACGACGAGGTGGTAGACGCTCATCTCGCTCAGGAAGGCCAGCACCCAGGGCCGGCTCCGCACCTCGCCCCACCCCTCGCGCAGGCTGGTCCAGAAGTGCGTCGTGGTGGCGGCCGGGTCCTCCTCGGAGAGCACCTCGGTGACGACCCGCGCACGCAGCGGTGCGAGCAACGCGATCGACAACGCGAACGTCAGCGCGTCGATCGCCAGCGCACCTCCGGGCCCACCCGCGAAGGCGATCAGCAGGCCGGCGGCCACCGGGCCGAGCACGTTGCCCAGCGAGAAGGACAGGCCGCGCAGGGCGTTGGCGGGCTGGAGGTTGGTCGGGCTGACCGTCGACGGCAGCAGCCCGCTGAACGCGGGCGCGAAGAACGCGTCGGCAGCGCCGTACACCGCGGCGATCGCGACCAGCTGCCCGACCGACGCGTTGTCCGTGAGCAGGAGGATCGCGGCGGTCAGCTGGCACAGCAGCCGGACGGCGTCCGAGGTCACCAGGATCCGCTTGCGGTCCCACCGGTCGGCCCACACCCCGGCGGGCAGCGCCAGCACCACGAACGGCAGGAACTGCGCCGCGGAGACCATCGCCACCTGGGTCACCCCGCCACCGGTGGCCAGCACCGCGAACGGCAGCGCGACGGCGGTCACCCGGTCACCCAGGATCGAGAGGACCTGGCTACCGAAGAGGAGGCGGTACTGCGGCTCGTCCCGGAGCACCGCGGGCAGCCGCACCGTGGTCAGCACCCGAGCAGGATCGCAGCGACGGACCGGGACGGCGACACTTTTGCGGCCTCGACCGGGCTAGGGTCCGTGCTCGTGACCAAGCTGATGTACGCCCTGTGGGGCCCGGACCTGTCGACCGCCCTGCACGACGAGTCCCTCCGCTCGAGGCTGGCCGACGCGGGCGGCACCCGACTGCAGCTCAACGTCGACGACGAGCACGTCGGCCCGGCGATGCGGATCCCGACCTTCGAGGAGCCCATCGGCGCGATCGTCACCGTGTGGACCGAAGGTCGAGCGGGCGACGTGACGGCCGCGCTCACCCCGCTCGCTCGACGGGTCGAGGGCTGGCGCGTCGAGGAGCGACGGCGGTTGGACCCGCCGGAGACGTACGACGGCTCGCGCGCCGACACCCTGGCCAACGTCGCGGTGCTCCGCCGGCCCGCCGAGCTGACCCAGGAGGAGTGGCTGCACCGCTGGATGATCGACCACACCCCGATCGCGATCCGGACCCAGGCGACGTTCGGCTACATCCAGAACGTCGCGGGCGACCCGGTGACGCCGGACGCGCCGTACGTCAGCGCCTTCGTCGAGGAGCTGTTCCCGAGCGCCGGCATGACCGACATGCATGCGTTCTACGGCAGCGGCGGGGACGACGCGGAGCTCAAGCGGCGGCTGACGATGCTGATGGACAGCGTCGCCCGGATCGGCGCCGACCGCGACCTCGACCTGGTCCCGACCAGCAGGTACCTCTACGACCTGAGCTGAACCCCGACCACGTTCGGCTTGAACTCAGTGGTCGCGGGAGTCGTAGCGCCGGATGATCCGCCCGTCCGCGGCGGC
>JAOPXC010000255.1 GCA_025965335.1 Nocardioides sp.
GGCGAGGAGAACCAGGGCTGGAAGCTGATCACCACCCAGCTCAACCACGAGCGGGTGATGTTGGGTCCGGCCGGCCGGATCGAGGGTCAGCGCGACCGGGTCGCCGAGTGGGCGACCAAGGCCGGCGTCATCGACCGGGCGGACGTCCGGTCCGTGCTCGGCCAGGTGACCGCGGTGTTCCGGGTCAACGAGCTGCTCAACTGGGAGGTCGCGCGCGCCGCGGCGGTCGGCGAGATCTCGGTCGGCGACGCGTCGTCCTCGAAGGTGTTCGCCGCCGACCAGGCCCAGCACCTCGCTGCCGCGCTGGTGGGCATCGTCAACAGGTACGGCGACCCGTCCGACGCGGAAACCGCGCACCTGCTGTCCTACATGGACGGGCAGGCCAAGCGGAACCTGGTCCTGACGTTCGGTGGGGGTGTCCAGGAGGTCCAGCGCGAGCTGATCGCGATGTTCGGCATGGGCCTGCCGCGGGTGCCGCGATGACTCACCCCCTGAGCCACGAGCGGATCATGGCGGAGGCCGAGCGGATCAAGGCGCTCGGGGAGACCGCGGAGCGGGAGGCGCGCGACCCGGTCAACCAGCCGACGATCAACAACTGGCTCGAGGCGATGGGCAACGACAACGCCCGCTTCAGGGCCGGTGCGGCGCCGCCGTCGATGGCGCAGGTCTGGACGATGTACGGCCAGGGCGGCAAGCCGTCGGAGGACGACCCGCTGCACGGGATGATGGAGGTGCTCACCGCGGAGGGGTTCACCGCAGTGCTCGGCACCAACTGCGAGCAGACCTATGAGCGCTACCTGAAGGTCGGGGAACAGCTCCGGGTCACGACCGCGCTCGAGTCCGTGGTCGGGCCCAAGCAGACCGCCATGGGCGAGGGCTACTTCGTCACGTCCCGCAACACCTGGTACGTCGCCGACGAGGTCGTGGCGACGATGCTCTTCCGCGTCCTCAAGTTCATCCCGAAGGGGGCAAAGTGACGTCCTCCGTCGTCCGACCCATGGTCGGCCGCGACTCCGCGTTCTTCTGGGAGGGCACCGCCGTCGGCGAGCTCCGGATCCAGAAGTGCAACAAGTGCGGTGCGTTGCGGTTCCCGCCCGGCCCGGCCTGTCCAGAGTGCGGCGCGCTCGACCGGGGGCACATCGTGGCATCCGGTCGGGGCACGGTCTTCTCCTACATCGTGCACCGGCACCCACCCGTGCCCGGCAAGGACCTGCCGATCGTGATCGCGCTCATCGACCTTGACGAGGGTGTGCGGATGGTGGGCGAGGTCGTCGACGTCGCTGACACCGAGATCGCCATCGACCTGCCGCTGCAGGTCGACTTCCGTCGTGTCGACGACGACCTGACTCTGCCGATCTGGAGACTGTCGTCGGTCGGGCCCGTCGAGACCACCATTGAGGAGACGCCATGAAGACCGGCGACCGGATCCCCGCCTGGGAGGTGCCGATCACGCCCACGCTGGTCGTGAGCACCGCGATCGCGACCCGCGACTTCCAGGACGTGCACCACGACCGGGACCTTGCGCAGCACCACGGGTCCAAGGACATCTTCATGAACATCCTGACCTCGACCGGCCTGGTCGAGCGCTTCGTCACCGACTGGGCGGGCCACGACACGGACGTGAAGGGCATCGCGATCCGGCTCGGCGCGCCGGCGTACCCCTACGACGCGCTGACCTTCACCGGCGAGGTGTCGTCCGTCGACGACGGCATCGCGACGATCGACGTGAAGGGTGCGGTCTCGCTGGGTGACCACGTCGTCGGCACCGTGAGGGTCTCGACAGGCTCGATCGCCGGGGGAGCGGCATGAGCGGCCTGTCCGGCAAGGCCGCCATCGTCGGTATCGGTGCGACGGAGTTCTCCAAGGAGTCCGGGCGGTCCGAGCTCCAGCTGTCGGTCGAGGCCGTCCAGCACGCGCTGGCCGACTGCGGGCTGACGGCCGCGGACGTCGACGGGCTGACGACCTTCACGATGGACACCTCCTCGGAGATCGCGGTTGCCCGTGAGCTCGGCATGAAGGAGATGCGGTTCTTCAGTCGCATCAACTACGGGGGTGGCGCTGCGTGCGCCACCGTGCAGCAGGCGGCCATGGCCGTGGCGACCGGCGTCGCGGACGTCGTGGTGTGCTACCGCGGCTTCAACGAGCGCTCCGAGAGCCGCTTCGGCCAGTTCAGCCTCGCGGCCGCCACCCAGGTCAACACCAACGGCCTGGACAACGCCTGGACCTACCCGATGGGGCTCGGCACCCCGGCCGCGACGGTGGCCATGCAGGCGCGGCGCTACATGCACGAGTACGGCGCCACGTCGGAGGACTTCGGTCGTGTGGCCGTCGCCGACCGGCGGCACGCCGCCAACAACCCGAACGCGTTCTTCCACGGCAAGCCGATCACGCTGGAGGACCACCAGGCGTCCCGGATGATCGCCGACCCGTTGCACCTGCTCGACTGCTGCCAGGAGAGCGACGGCGCGGTGGCGCTCGTCGTGGTGTCGGCCGAACGGGCCCGGGACCTGGCGCAGAAGCCGGCGTACATCGCGGCGGCTGCGCAGGGGAGCGGCGCCGACCAGTTCGTCATGACGTCCTACTACCGCAGGGACATCGGCATCTCCGAGATGGGTGTCGTGGGCCGCGAGCTGTGGCGCCAGTCCGGGCTCGGTCCGCAGGACATCCAGATGGGCATCCTCTACGACCACTTCACGCCGTACGTCCTCATGCAGCTGGAGGAGCTCGGGTTCTGCGGCCGGGGCGAGGCACCCGGCTTCATCGCCGACGGTGCCATCGAGGTCGGCGGCCGGCTGCCGCTCAACACGCACGGCGGCCAGCTCGGCGAGGCCTACATCCACGGCATGAACGGGATCGCGGAGGGCGTCCGCCAGATCCGGGGAACGTCCGTCAACCCGGTCGCCGACGTCGCCCACCTCGTGGTGACCGCCGGCACCGGTGTCCCGACGAGCGGGCTGGTGCTGTCGGCCTGACCGAGCCAGGGTCCGGCTCAGGCGTTGAGCTTCTCGCCGAAGAACGCCAGCACCCGGTCGACACCCTCCTGCTGCCGGTGCTCGGTGACGGTCCCGTGGCCCTTGCCCGGGAACTCGACGCGGATGAACGCGTCGCCGATCTCGCGGGTCAGCGTCTCGAAGCGCCGGCCGGTCGTCGGGTCCTTCTGGTACTGCAGCCCCAGGACCTGGCACCCCGCCGCAGCACGGGCCTTGACCGTGGTGAGGTCGGCGGGGGAGAGGTTGAGGTCCCGCAAGCGGGCCCGGCCCACGGCGAACGGCGCGGCCGGCTGGCAGAGGACCGGGGCCGCCACGGAGTCGTCGACCATCATCGCCAGGGCGAACCCGCCGGTGAAACACATCCCGAGCGCGCCGACGCCGGGACCGCCGAGCTCGCCGTGCAGCTCGCGCGCCAGGCTGCGCAGCCACCCCGCGACCGGTGACGTCTCGCGCAGCGCGAGCTTGGTGAACTCCCTGCTCACGCAGACCTGGCGCAGCGTGCTGGCCACGGACAACGGGCTCATCTTCCGCTCCGGGGTGCCGAACAGGTGCGGCAGCACGACGGTGAAGCCGGCCGCGACGACCTCCTCCGCGAAGGCGATCACTTCCGGCGTGAGACCGGGGATCTCATGGATCACGATCACGCCGGGCCCGGTGCCCTTGCGGTACGTCGGGTGGGTGACGTCGGCGCCGTTCACCACGCCGGTGTGCTCGCCGCGGATCCAGCTGTCCAGGAGGGTCATGCGCGGAAGTATTGCGGTGCACGGCTGCGGAAGGCGGCCTAGGGTCGGCCGCGATGCAGATGCACTCCGACCAGGTCGAGGTGCCGGAGGCCCTGGTCCGGCGGGTCGTGGACTCCCAGTTCCCCCAGTGGGTCGGCCTGGCCCTGCGCCCCGTCGCGGAGTTCGGCACCGACCACCGCCTCTTCCGGCTCGGGGACGACCTGCTCGTGCGGATGCCGATCTACGAGGCCTCCGCCGACCAGGCACGCAGCGACGCCACCTGGCTGCCGGTGCTGGCTCCGCACCTGCCCGTGGCCGTGCCCGCGCCGGTCGCACTGGGGGAGCCGGACGGCGCGTATCAGTTCCCCTGGTCGGTGGTCCCGTGGCTCCGTGGCGAGAACCCCACGTCCGGGAACGCCGATGCGCGCGAGCTCGCGGTGGACCTGGCCGGGTTCGTCCGCGCCCTGCACGCCATCGATCCGACGGGCGGGCCCGTCAAGCCCGCCGGCTCGCGCGGCGCCCCGGTCCGTGACTGGGACGTGGCG
>JAOPXC010000257.1 GCA_025965335.1 Nocardioides sp.
CAAAGTGCTCGCGCTCAACCCCGACGCTCCCTAAGACGTGCTCGCGATCAACGCGGCGTCGCTGTCCACCCAGCTTTCCGGCCTGCCGTTCTCCGGCACGGTCGGCGGCGTCCGCGTGGCCCTCATCGAGGGCCAGTGGGTCGCGTTCCCGTCGCACAGCCAGCTCGAGGACGCCGTCTTCGACATGGTCGTCGCGGGTCGCGTGACCGACACCGGTGACGTCGCGATCATGATGGTCGAGGCCGAGGCCACCGAGCAGACCTGGACGCTCGTCCAGTCCGGTGTCCAGGCACCGACCGAGGAGATCGTCGCCGGCGGTCTCGACGCAGCGAAGCCGTTCATCAAGCAGCTGTGCGAGGCCCAGGCCGAGCTGGCCAAGGAAGCCGCGAAGCCCGTCCAGGACTTCCCGGTCTTCCTCGACTACGAGGACGACGTCTACGACGCCGTCGTCGCTGCCGCCAAGGACGACACCGCCGCCGCGATGACCATCGGCGACAAGCTGGAGCGCGAGGCCAAGGTCGACCAGATCAAGGCCAGCCTGCTTGAGAAGCTCGCCGGTCAGTTCGAGGGTCGCGAGAAGGAGATCGGCGCGGCGTTCCGCTCGCTGAACAAGGCGCTCGTCCGCGAGCGCGTCCTGCGCGACAAGATCCGCATCGACGGCCGCGGCCTTGCCGACATCCGCCCGTTGCACTCCGAGGTCGGCGTGATCCCGCGCGTCCACGGCTCCGCCCTGTTCGAGCGCGGCGAGACCCAGATCCTGGGTGTCACCACGCTGAACATGCTGACGCTCGAGCAGAAGCTCGACACGCTCTCCCCGGAGAAGTCGCGTCGTTACATGCACAAGTACGTCTTCCCGCCCTTCTCCACCGGTGAGACCGGTCGGGTGGGTTCGCCGAAGCGTCGCGAGGTCGGTCACGGTGCGCTCGCGCGCCGCGCGCTGCTCCCCGTGCTGCCGACGCGCGAGGAGTTCCCGTACGCCATCCGCCAGCTCTCCGAGGCCATGGGCTCCAACGGCTCCACCTCGATGGGCTCGGTCTGCGCCTCGACGATGTCGCTGCTCCAGGCCGGGGTGCCGCTCCGTGCGTCCGTGGCCGGTATCGCCATGGGCCTGATCTCGGGCGAGATCGACGGCAAGACCGAGTACGTCGCCCTGACCGACATCCTCGGTGCGGAGGACGCGTTCGGCGACATGGACTTCAAGGTCGCCGGCACCCGCGAGTTCGTGACGGCTCTCCAGCTCGACACCAAGCTCGACGGCATCCCCGCCGAGGTCCTCGGTGCGGCGCTGAACCAGGCCAAGGACGCTCGCTACGCGATCCTCGACGTCATGGCCGAGGCCATCGACGAGCCCGAGGAGATGTCGCTGTTCGCCCCGCGGATCATCACCATCCGGATCCCCGTGGACAAGATCGGCGAGGTGATCGGTCCGAAGGGCAAGATCATCAACCAGATCCAGGACGACACCGGTGCGTCGCTGTCCATCGAGGACGACGGCACGATCTACATCGGTGCCACGAACGGTGAGGCCGCCGAGGCCGCTCGCGCGGCGGTCAACCAGATCGCCAACCCGACGATGCCCGAGATCGGCGAGCGCTACCTCGGCACCGTCGTGAAGACGACGAACTTCGGCGCGTTCGTCTCGCTGATGCCCGGCAAGGACGGCCTGCTGCACATCAGCAAGCTGCGCGGCCTCGCCGGCGGCAAGCGGGTCGACGCGGTCGAGGACGTTGTGTCCGTCGGACAGAAGATCCAGGTGCAGATCGCCGAGATCGACGACCGCGGCAAGCTCTCCCTCATCCCGTACCTGGAGGGGGACAACGGCGACGCCGACGCCGACGCTGACGGAGACGCGGGCTCCGACGCCGAGGCCTCCGAGGAGGACTGACCTCCTCGTGATTCCACGCAACACCACGACGGCCGGTCAGCAGGCTTCTGCTGGCCGGTCGTCGCATCTCCCTCAGCCGGCGACGGCCCAGAAGTCCGCGACGACGCGCACCCTGCAGACGGTCAGGGACGCCGACGGCCAGGTGACCTCGCGCGTGCGTCGTACCGTCCTGCCCGGCGGGCTGAGGGTCATCACCGAGCAGCTCGCGGGCGTCCGTTCGGCGAGCATCGGGGTCTGGGTGGGCGTCGGCTCGCGCGACGAGACGCCCACCCTGCATGGCTGCTCGCACTTCCTCGAGCACCTGCTGTTCAAGGGCACCACCGAACGGTCGGCGCTGGACATCTCCGTGGCCCTCGACGCCGTGGGCGGCGAGTTCAACGCGTTCACCGCCAAGGAGTACACCTGCTTCCACGCGCGCGTCCTCGACGAGGACCTGTCCCTGGCGGTCGACGTGATCGGCGACATGATCACCAACTCGACGCTCACCGAGGAGGACGTCGAGGCCGAGCGCGACGTGATCCTCGACGAGATCGCGATGCATGACGACGACCCCGACGACGTGGTCCACAACCTCTTCGCCGAGCAGGCCTGGGGCAGCGACTCCCCGCTGGGGCGCGGAATCGCCGGCAGCGTCGCGTCGATCACGGCGCTCGACCGGGCGCAGATCGCACGCTTCTACAAGCGCCACTACCGCCCCGCCAACATGGTCCTCTCCGTGGCGGGCAACCTCGACCACGCGGCCGTGGTGCGTCAGGCGCGGGCCGCCTTCTCCCGCAACGGCTTCCTTGCCGGCGACGAGCCGCCCACCCGACCGCGACCGGCCGGCCGCGGTCGCCGGGTGTTCTCGGGCGTCGTCACCGCGTCGCGTCCCTTCGAGCAGGTCAATCTCGTCCTGGGCATGAAGGGCCTGTCGCGCAACGACGACCGTCGCTTCGCGCTGGGGGTCCTCAACACCGCCCTGGGCGGAGGCACGTCGAGCCGTCTGTTCCAGGAGGTGCGCGAGCGTCGGGGCCTGGCCTACTCGGTCTTCTCCTTCGCCAGCCACCACGCCGACTCGGGGCTGGTCGGGGTGTCGGTGGGCTGCCTGCCCAACAAGCTCGACGACGTCCTCGCCACCGTGCGCACCGAGCTCTCCCGGGTCGCCGCCCACGGCATCACCGAGGAGGAGCTCGCCCGGGGCAAGGGGCAGCTCCGGGGCGGGCTGGTGCTCGGGCTCGAGGACTCCGCGTCCCGGATGTCGCGCATCGGCAAGGCCGAGCTGGTCTACGACGAGCTGCTCAGCATCGACGAGGTGATGGCCAAGATCGAGGGCGTCACCCTGGACGAGGTGCGCGAGATCGCGGCCACCGTGTTCGGCCAGCCGGAGATCCTGGCGATCGTCGGACCCGCCTGACGCCGGTCCGGCTCGTGTTGACGTGGGTCGGCGTCAGGCGGGTCCGACGAGCCGCACCACGCCGGCGCAGGCCGCCGCCCAGAGCACGCTGGTGAACGTGCCGATGATGAAGCGTTCGGCGGCACCGGTGTTCTGTCCGTTGCGCAGCTCGGGGTAGCGGCCCAGACCCTTGAGGGCGAGCACGATCGCGAGGCCCTCCGGCCAACCCCCGACCAGGGTGGCGAACACCGCGGCCCGTTCGAGCGCCCCGATCCAGGCACCGCCTCGCAGCACCCTGCCGGCGCTGTCGATCGTCTCCGCGTCGGTCGTGTGCTCCTGGCGGTCCACGATCGCGAACACGCGGGCCGTCACCGGGCCGCCGCCGGAGACCGCGAGCGCCCCGGCGAGCGCGACCAGGAGCGCGGTGAGCCCGCGTCCATCGACTCGGACGTCGTCCGGCACCGCTCCCACGATCGCGGCCGCGGCGAGCAGGACCACGGAGATCGGCGCCCAGATGCGCCGCCCCACGGAGGTCCAGGCCGGGGCCGTCGAGGCGGTTGCGAACGCCAGCAGGACCAGGGTCAGCTGGCCGACGTTCTCGGCACTCATCCGGGGTCCCTGGGCGACGGGGTCCCTGGGCGGCGGGGTGCCGATGCGGAGCGCAGCGGGCATTTGTCTGGGGTGGTCAAGTCGGCTCCTTCCCGAGCAGGTTCGCGGCCAGCAGGCTGACCAGCTCGCGGGCGCGGCGGGTCTCGACGATTCCGGCCGCCTGCGCGCGCTGGCTCACCGCCGACTGGCTGATGCCCAGGCTGCGCCCGGCCTCCTCGTAGGACAGGCCCTGGTCCACGAGGTCGGCAACCTCCCAGCCGCCCTTGGTACGCCGGGCCAGCACGGCTGCCCACAACCAGAGCGTCGTCTCGAGGGCGCGGTTGCCGGGGTCGTCGCCCGCGACCCGCAGGTGCCACGGGCCGGTCTTCGCGCCGGTCACGGCGTCGCGGGCATGCAGGTACGCCGCGCCCCGCCCCGCGCGGGCGGTGTCGGCGAGCGGGCGCTCGACGTCACCGAAGCCGATGCCGATGTTCCACGCGTCCTGTCGGAGCAGCGCCTCCACGATCGGCGGGAGTGACGCGGGGTCGTCGAGGACGCCCTGGAACTCGTCGCCGGCCGTGCGCTCGAGCGGCCGGAGCAGCGGCACCGACGAGAGATCTGCCAGGGCCTCGGGCACCCGGTCGGGTCCCGAGCGGCTGTGGCGCTGGTCGACGGTGAGGACGGCGACGGTCATCTGCGCCTCCTGGGGTGAGCGGGTGATCGGTCTGGGCCTGATGATCACCATGCATTAGGAAATTACCTAATGTCAAGCCATCATTAGGTAATAGCCTCAACGCCGGCCGATGATGCCGACCACCGCGGGCGCCTTCGACTCCGCGACGGAGACCCGGAATCCACCGTCGGCAAGCGACCTCGACGCCTTCTCGATCACCGTCGACATCTCCTCGGGGAACTTCACCTCGTAGAAGAGGTAGACCGCGCCGCCGGGCACGACGCGTTCGTGCAGCAGTGCCACCTCGTCGGCACAGTCGCGCACCCAGAACAGGTTGACGTTGAACGCGAAGACCTTGTGCAGGCGCTTGACCGGCACCCGCAGCGTGGCCAGGTCGATCTGCCGCACGGTGAGCCGCCCCGACTCGACGTACCGCGCGCAGCGGCGCTTGGTCCGGTCGACTCCGGACTCGGACCGGTCGATCGCGAACACCTTGCCGGTCTCGAGCCGGCTGCAGATCAGCTCGGCGCCGGCGCCGGGGCCGCAGCCGATCTCGAGCACGTGATCGGCGGGACGGACCTCCATCAGGTCCACCGCCCAGCGGATCCGCGCCGGGATCGTCTGAGACACCATGACCCCCAGCCTGCCAGACCACGCCTGCTCACCGCAGCGACCCACTCACGCTAGGTTTGCCGCGTGGCTGAGGCGATCAAGGTGGGTGTGCTCGGAGCACGCGGCAAGGTGGGGTCCGAGGTGTGCCGTGCCGTCGAGGAGGCCGACGGCGTCGAGCTGGTCGCCGTCGTCGACGTCGGCGACAAGATCGAGGATTTGGTGACCTCGGGGACCGAGGTCGTCGTCGACTTCACCCACCCCGACGTGGTGATGGCCAACCTCGAGTTCTGCATCGGCCACGGCATCCACGCCGTCGTCGGCACCACGGGCTTCGACGAGAACCGCCTTGCCACGCTGCGCGGCTGGCTGGCCGGTGCGCCCACGACCGGGGTCCTGATCGCCCCCAACTTCTCCGTCGGCGCGATCCTGATGATGCGGTTCGCCGCCGTCGCGGCTCCCTTCTACGAGTCGGTCGAGGTGGTCGAGCTGCACCACCCCGACAAGGCCGACGCCCCCTCCGGCACGGCACGACGTACGGCGGAGCTGATCGCGGCGGCGCGCCGTGCGGCCGGCCTCGGTCCGGTGCCCGACGCGACCAGCACCTCGCTCGACGGGGCCCGCGGCGCCGACGTCGCCGGGATCCGCGTCCACGGGCTGCGCATCCGCGGCCTCGTCGCCCACCAGGAGGTCATCCTCGGCGGACCGGGGGAGACCCTCACGATCCGTCACGACTCCCTCGACCGGGCGTCGTTCACCCCTGGTGTGCTGACCGCCGTGCGCGCGGTCGCCGAGCACCCCGGCCTCACGGTCGGGCTCGAAAGCTTCCTGCATCTCGACTGAGCAGGTCCTGAGCCCCGGAACGGGCATACCCGGGTGGGCCTGAGTCCCACTCTTGCAACTTCCTGCGTTGCACGAACCTGCACGTAGGCGAGCGTTCCCGGACCACGGTTCCTCGGCGATGCTCGGCGCACAGACGTCCGACCCAGGACGTTCCAGAGGAGAACAGGACAGGCATGCGTAGAACTTTGGGGCTCGCCACCGTTGCAGTTCTGGCCGCCGGCACGCTCGGTGCCCAGGCCAGCGGCGCGACCAGCGCGACCGGCACCGATCACCGCGGCACGGCCGCAGCGGCGATCGCCGCACTCCAGGCGCACCCGGGCGCGGCCCGGGTCGGCGCCGGCACGGTGTTCACGGTGACCGACACGATCAGGGACGGGAACGGCAGCACGCACGTGCGGATGACCCGCACCTACCGCGGCGTCCCCGTCCTCGGCGGCGACCTCGTCGTCCACCGTGGACCCGGCAACGCCTGGAAGGGCGTCAGCCAGACGTTGCGGGCGCCCCTGTCCCTCTCCACCCGTCCGGCGCTCGGCAGGGCATCGGCGCGGGTTCGCGCGCTGGCGCCGGCGAAGGCGACCCGCTCGATCCGCAACCTCCGCGGGGCAGGCACTCCGCGCCTGGTGGTGGATGCCATCGCGGGAGCGCCGCGTCTGGCCTGGCAGGTTCCCACGGTGGGTCGCGCGAAGGACGGCACGCCCAGTCGTCTGGCGACGTATGTCAACGCGCGCACCGGTCGGGTCATCCGCCGCGAGGAGGGCATCGAGACCGTCGACGGGTCGGGCCAGTCGCTGTACAGCGGCACCGTGCCGCTCCAGCTGGCGCAGAGCGGCTCGACGTACCAGCTCAAGGACCCCACCCGGGGCAACACCTACACCACGGACCTTAACAACAAGACGGACTCGCTCGTCTGCCAGCTGTTCGGCTCGGGCTGCCAGGCCGGGACGCTGTTCACCGGCCCGGACACGTCGTTCGGCAACGGCAGCACGAGCAGCCGCGAGTCGGCCGGGGTCGATGCGCAGTACGGCACCAACGTCACGTGGGACTACTACAAGCAGGTGCACGGTCGGAACGGCATCTTCGGCACCGGAGCGGGCTCCTTCAACCGCACCCACTACGGCAGCGGTTACGTGAACGCGTTCTGGGACGGCAAGAAGATGACGTACGGCGACGGCGACGGCGTCAACTACGGTCCGCTCGTCTCGCTCGACGTAGCGGGTCACGAGATGTCGCACGGCGTCACCGAGAACACCGCGAAGCTCGCCTACTCCGGGGAGTCCGGGGGCCTGAACGAGGCCACGTCCGACATCTTCGGCACGATGGTGGAGTTCTACGCGGCGAACGCGAACGACCCGGGCGACTACCTGATCGGTGAGGAGTTCGACCTCACGAACCACGCCGGCTTCCGCCGGATGGACAACCCGATCGCGGACGGGAGCTCCCCGAACTGCTGGAGCGCCAACACCAAGAACCTCGACGTCCACTACTCCTCCGGAGTCGGCAACCACTTCTACTACCTGCTTGCCGAGGGCTCCGGTGCCCGGACGATCAACGGCACCGCGCACAACTCGCCGACGTGCAACGGATCGACGGTCACGGGCATCGGCCGCCCTGCTGCCGAGAAGATCTGGTTCCGCGCACTCACGGTCTACATGACGTCGGGCACGACCTACTCAGGAGCGCGGACAGCGACGCTCAACGCGGCCAGGGACCTTTACGGGCAGGCCACGGAGTACAACACCGTTGCCGCGGCCTGGAGCGCGGTCGGCGTGGCCTGACCCGATCCCGCAGCTGGGGAGCCTCGTGGGCGGTCCCCGGATCGGGGGGACGACGGGCCCGTGCCGGACGGAACCGGCACGGGCACCTCGTCCCGGAGACCCCGTGGACTCAGGGTTCGACGGTGACCTTGATCGCTGCACCCCGGGCGACGATGTCGAAGGCCTCGAGGGCCCGCTCGAGCGGGAGGTGCTCGGTGATCAGGTCCTTGACCGGCACCTGACCGGTGGAGATGTACTCCAGCGGCCGCTTGTTGTGCTCGGGAGCCGAGCCGTTGGCCCCGTGGATGTGCAGCTGGCGGTAGTGCACCACGTTGGAGTCGCAGGTGATGGTCGGGTTGGTCTTCGGCAGTCCGCCGAAGAACGAGATCCGGCCGTTGCGGGCCGCCATCGCGATCGCCTGCTCCTGGGTGATGTTGGCGGCCGTCGCGGTGATGATCACGTCGGCGCCGCGGCCTCCGGTCAGCGCCATCACGCGCTCGACGACATCGACCTCGGCGCCGTTGATGACCTCGTCGGGCTCGACGGCGTCGGCCGACATCTTGAGCCGATCGGCGTTGACGTCGATCAGGAAGACCTTGCCGACCTTGTGCACGCCGCGGGCGATCCGGATGTGCATGCAGCCGATCGGACCGGCGCCGAAGACCACCAGGGTGTCGCCCTCCTCGATGCCGAGCAGCTCCTGGGCGTTGATCGCGCAGGCGAACGGCTCCGCGGCGGACGCCTCGTCGTACCCCACGTTGTCGGGGATCCGGTTGAGCCCGTCGACCTTGAGCACCTGGCGGGGCACGATCATGTACTCGGCGAAGCCGCCGTCGTACTGGTAGCCCATCGAGGTCTGGTTCTGGCAGACCGCCATCCAGCCCTTGTTGCACTCGTAGCAGTCCCCGCACGGCACCGCGGCGATCACCTGGGCCCGGTCGCCGGGCTTCCAGTCGCCCCCGTAGGTGGCGTTGACGTCCGCGCCGACCGCCACGACCTCACCGGCGATCTCGTGGCCGATGGTGCGCGGCGGGGTGAGGTTCTGGTGGCCGTTGTGGAGGATCTTGACGTCGGTGCCGCACGTCGAGCAGTTCTTCACCTTGAGCTTGACCTCGTCCGGGCCGCACTCGGGCTCCGGCACGTCCTCCAGGCGGACATCCTCGGGGGCGTAGAAGCGCAGGGCCTTCATGGGTCTCCTCCTGTGTCGGGTGACAGCGTTGCGCCCACTGTAACACCGTTTGTCTTGTTTTATCTGTGAACATGTTGCTGGTGACCCTTGACGCGTGGTTTTCCAAGGCGATATAAAGGCATTCACAGATTCGCATGACGTGCGTCACATCTGCCGACGCACGCGAGCGAGTACGACGCCCAGTGATCGCTGGGTTCCCGAGGAGGGATGAGCATGGCAACAGTCGCCCAGACCCCGGCGCCCCGCACGTCGGCGCGGGTCCAGGTCCAGAAGTTCGGGACGTTCCTGTCCAACATGATCATGCCGAACATCGCCGCGATCATCGCCTGGGGTCTGATCACGGCGTTCTTCATTCCGGACGGATGGACCCCGAACGAGAAGATCGCCACGATGGTCGGACCCAGCATTCTCTACCTGCTGCCGATCCTGATCGCCTACACCGGCGGCAAGCTCGTCTACGGCACCCGAGGCGGCGTCGTCGGGGGATTCTCGGTCATTGGCGTCATCATGGCGACCAGCGACCCGATCTTCATCGGTGCTGACAATGCTGCCCCGATGTTCCTGGGCGCGATGATCATGGGGCCGCTCACCGCCCTGGTGATGAAGCATCTCGACGCCCTCTGGAAACACAAGATCAGGCCGGGCTTCGAGATGCTCGTCGACAACTTCTCGGCCGGCATCCTTGCCGGGCTGATGGCGATCGGCGGCATGTTCCTGCTCGCCCCGGTCCTGCGGCAGATCACCGAGTGGCTCGGTTCCGCGGTCAACTCCCTGGTCGACAACGGCCTGCTCCCGCTGACCTCGATCTTCATCGAGCCGGCGAAGGTGCTCTTCCTCAACAACGCCATCAACCACGGCGTACTGACTCCGCTCGGCATCCAGGAGGCCACCGACCAGGGCAAGTCGGTCCTGTTCCTGCTCGAGGCCAACCCCGGCCCCGGTCTGGGCCTGCTGATGGCCTACACGTTCTTCGGGCGCGGCCTGGCCAGGGCCTCGGCCCCCGGCGCGGCGATCATCCAGTTCTTCGGCGGCATCCACGAGATCTATTTCCCGTACGTGCTGATGAAGCCCAAGATGATCCTCGCGACCGTCGCCGGCGGCATGACCGGCGTGTTCCTGCTGGTCCTCTTCGACGTCGGGCTCCGCGCCCCGGCCGCTCCGGGCTCGATCTTCGCGGTGTACGCGCAGACCCCGCGTGGCGACTTCCTGGGCATCAGCGTCGGCGTCTTCGGTGCCGCCCTCGTCTCCTTCCTGGTCGGGTCGGTTCTGCTGAAGCTGGACCGGACCGCCGACGACGGTGACCTGGCGGACGCCACGGCGACCATGGAGGGGATGAAGGGCAAGAAGTCGGTGGCCTCCACGGCACTGGGCAGTCGCGCCACCAGCGAGAGCCCCGGGGGTCCGATCAACGCCATCGTGTTCGCCTGCGACGCCGGCATGGGCTCCTCCGCGATGGGCGCCTCGGTCCTCCGGCGCAAGATCCAGGACGCCGGGTTCAGCGACGTCAAGGTCAACAACCTGGCGATCTCGAACCTCGCCGACGAGTACGACCTCGTCGTCACCCACCAGGACCTCACCGACCGGGCGCGCCAGCGGACCGGCTCGGCGATCCACGTGTCGGTCGACAACTTCATGGGCAGCCCCCGCTACGACGAGATCGTCGACCTGCTGCACCGCACCAACGGTGCCGGCGGCGACGCCCCGTTGGCGGTGGCCGAGGACGACGAGGGTGCGGGCGAGATGCTCGCCGAGGAGTCCATCGTCCTCCGCGGCCAGGCAACGAGCAGGGACGAGGCGATCACGGAAGCCGGCAGGCTGCTGGTGGAGGCCGGCGCGGTCGACGAGTCGTACGTCGACGCCATGCACGAGCGTGAGAAGTCGGTGTCGACGCACATGGGTAACGGGCTCGCCATCCCGCACGGCACCAACGAGGCCAAGCCGGCCATCCGGCGCTCGGCCATCTCGTTCGTGCGCTACCCGGACGGCCTCGACTGGAACGGCAAGGAGACCACGTTCGTGGTGGGTGTCGCCGGAGCCGGCAAGGACCACCTGGCGCTGCTCGGCAGGATCGCGCAGGTCTTTGTCGACCGTGACCGGGTCGCCGAGCTCGAGGCCGCCGAGTCCGCCGCGGACGTGCGCCGGATCCTCGGCGGGGTGGGCTCCACGACCGCCCCGGCCTGATCCGCGCCAGCCACAAGGGCCTGGGGTTTGGTCCCCAACCGCAGGTTTCGGCACCGAAAACCCGCGGTTGGGGACCAAACCCCGTATCCGCGGACCGCAGGCCCCACGCCGACCGGCGCGGGGCCCGCGGTCGTTGCGCGGTCAGAACAGCCGGAGCAGGGCCGCGACCAGGGCCGCCCCGAAGACCACGACCAGGAACGGCGCGCGCACCAGCAGGAGCAGCACGGCCACGCCCAGGGCGGCAGCGCGGGCGTCGAGCACGAGGTCGTGGCCGCGGCCGACGACCTGGACTGCCACCAGGGCAGCGAGGAGCGCGACCGGAATCAGGTCGGCGACGCGCTCCACCACCGGGCGTTCGAGGACGTGCGCGGGCACGGAGAGCCCGGCGAGCTTGAGCAGGTAGCAGCCCACCCCCGCCAGGAGCACCGCGGTCCAGATCATCGGGCGGCCTGCGCGTCGGACGTCCGCCAGAGGACGCCGGCCAGCAGGGCGACGCCACCGGCTGCCAGGACCGGGACGCCGGCGGGGGAGAGCGGCACCATCCCGAGAGCGACCGCCGCCGCCAGGATCGCGACCAGCCGGCTGCGGACGTTGTCCAGGCGCGGCCAGAGCAGGGCGAGGAACGCGGCCCCGACGGCGGCGTCGAGCCCGTAGGTCCGCGGGTCGCCCATCGCCGCACCGGCCACGGCGCCGCCGAGGGTGGCGAGATTCCAGAGCACGAAGATCGACAGCCCGGTGGTCAGGAACCCCACCCGGGCCGCCGCGGTCGACGGGCGGGTCACCGACATCGCGGTCGACTCGTCGATCAGCAGGTGGGCCGCCGCCGCCCGACGCCACCCCGACCAGGCCAGCAGGGGAGCCAGGCGGAGCCCGTAGAGCGTGTTGCGCGTGCCGAGCAGCAGGGCCGTGAATGCGCCGGAGAGCGGCGCCCCGCCGGCCGCCAGCACCCCGATGAACGCGAACTGACTGGCCCCGGTGAACATGACGAGGGACAACGCGCAGGTCTGCGCGATGCTGAGGCCGGCGGCCACCGACACCGCGCCGAACGAGACGCCGTACGTCCCGGTGGCGAGGCCGACGGCGAGGCTGTCACGGATGATCGCGGACCGCGCCTGCGCGGTCAGCACCGGTGGGTCGGGGTCAGCGCGCATGCGGTGACCCTAGGGCTCAGCGGTGGCGGGCGATGCGCGTCCCACGAGCACGGTGCGAGAAGTCGTGCACCACCACGTACGCCGCGATGAGGCCGGCCGCGGCGCCGAACAGTGCCCCCGCTCCGGCGACCGCGGACAGCGACGTGGCCTGGGTGATCCAGATGCCGGAGGCGACGCCGATGATCAAGACCGTCACCACGACGATGTCGCGGTAGAGCCTGGGAAGCGGAGCCAGCATGACGTTCTCCCTCCGAGGCCGGACGTCGGGTCCCGGGGGCGGGAGCGACGGCGGCGGAGTTCAATGTTGACCGCAAACTCGCGAAATGCAAGTGAACGATCCAAGCCGGCTCGAGGAAGGTCAGGAGAACTGCGTGTGGAGCCGGACCTGCTTGACCAGGGTGGTGCCCTCGCCGTCCAGGTCGAGCTCGCGATGGGCGGTGTCCGCGGCCCAGCCGGCGTCGGTCAGGAACGAGCGGAGCGCGTCGTCGGACGCGACCGCCCACAGCACCGAGCGGGTGAACCGGTCGGAGCGCATCGTGTCGATCGCCGCCTGCAGCAGTCGCGACCCGTGCCCCTTGCCGCGTTCGCTCGCCTCGACGGTCAGCTCCATGAGCTCGGCGTCGACGACCGGGTCGCAGTCGGGGTCCGAGGCCGGGGAGGTGATCGCGAAGCCGACCACCCGGTTGCGCTCGAGTGCGACGAGGGCGCGGTTGCGGGCGTCCGCCGGCTTGGCGAGGGCGGTGCGCCAGGCCTCCGTCGCGGCCGCGGTGCTGTCGGGGCCGCTCGGAAATGCCTCGGGCGGCAGGATCCCGCCGTACATCTCCGGCCAGGCCCGGAGCTGGAGCTCGGCGATCGCCGGGGCGTCGTCCGCCCAGGCGATGCGTACCGAGACGTCGGCGGTGGGGCTGCTCATCGGACCATCCTCGCAGCCCGGGGCGAACCCGCTACACCCACCGCGCTAGCGTCGCGCCATGGAGATTCGCAACCTCGGAGCGAGCGGCCTGAAGATCTCGGCCGTGTCGTACGGAAACTGGCTCACCCACGGATCGCAGGTCGAGGAGGACGCCGCCCTGGCCTGCGTCCGACAGGCCCTCGAGGAGGGCATCACGACGTTCGACACCGCGGACGTCTACGCCAACACGGCGGCGGAAAGCGTGCTGGGTCGGGCCCTGAAGGATGAGCGGCGCGAAGGGCTGGAGATCTTCACCAAGGTCTTCTGGCCGACCGGCTCGGGCAAGCACAACGACCACGGCCTGTCGCGCAAGCACATCATGGAGTCGATCGACGCCTCGCTCGTCCGGCTCGGCACCGACTACGTCGACCTCTACCAGGCACACCGCTACGACCACGAGACCCCGCTCGAGGAGACCATGGAGGCGTTCGCCGACGTCGTCCGGCAGGGCAAGGCGCTCTACATCGGCGTCTCGGAGTGGCGGGCCGAGGAGATCCGTGCGGCACACGGCCTCGCTCGTGAGCTGCGGATCCCGCTGGTCTCCAACCAGCCGCAGTACAACATGCTGTGGCGGGTGATCGAGGCCGAGGTGATCCCCACCTGTGAGGAGCTCGGCATCGGCCAGATCGTCTGGTCGCCCATCGCTCAGGGTGCGTTGACCGGCAAGTACCAGCCGGGTCAGCCGGCGCCGGCCGGCTCCCGCGCCACCGACGACAAGGGCGGCGCCAACATGATCTCGCGGTGGATGCAGGACGACGTGCTGGAGCAGGTCCAGCAGCTGCGGCCGATCGCCGACGACGCCGGACTGAGCCTGGCGCAGCTCGCGGTCGCGTGGGTGCTGCAGAACGACAACGTCTCGTCGGCCATCATCGGTGCCAGCCGTCCGGAGCAGGTGACCGAGAACGTCAAGGCTGCCGGGGTGGTCCTCGACGACACGATGCTGAAGGCGATCGACGAGGTCATCGAGCCGATCGTCGAGCGGGACCCGGCGAAGACGCAGTCTCCGCAGCGCCGGGAGTTCTGAGCGGGGACCGGCTCAGCCAGACCGCTCCCAGGGTCGACAGGACGAGTCCCGAGACGATCGCGGGCGTCCAGCCCGGGCGCGCCCCGTCGCCCAGGACGAGGACACCCACGAGGGCGGGCCCGAAGGTCTGCATCACGATCAGTGGCGCCGTGGCCGAGGAGACCGCCGTCGAGTGCAGCCCGAGCGAGTAGAGCCAGAAGGCCACCAGCCCGTACGCCGGCACGCTCAGCGCGGCGGCCACGACCGCGACGTCCACGGGTGAGCCGACCCCGCGCACCGCGATGGCGGAGCCGGCGTAGCCCAGGCCGGCGAGGGTGCCGAGGGTCGCTCCGCTCCACCTGCGCCGCCCCAGGGAGGCACCGAGCAGGACAGCGAAGCCGAGCCACAGCCACAGCGCGAACGAGTTGTCGGCGATCAACTCCCCAGCAGGTCCGGAACCGAGCCCGAGGAGGACAAGGCCCACGGTGACGATGCCGACGGCGTACCTGTGGGCGCGGGTGAGTCCGCTTTCGATCCGGGTCGAGGCCAGCGCCGTCACGGGCAGGGACAGGGCGATCGCGGCCTGGGCGAGGTAGAGCGGCAGCAGCCAGATGGACACCGCGTGCAGGACGAAGCCGACGCCGTACGCGACGACGACGAGCATCGTCCTCGGGTCGCGCAGCGACCTGACGACGAAGTGCCCGAGTCCGGCCCGGGCGCCGTCGAAGCGACGTACGGCCTGGGCCTGGGCGACCGCTGCGGCGCCGAACACCGCCGCGGCGAGGAGCGCGGCCGCGAGCCCGACGACCTGGGCCTCGGTCACGGGCGCGCCCTAGGCCGTGTCTGCTTACTCCATGGCCTGCTGCGCGCCGCCCCAGGGGCACCTCGCCGCGTTGTCGTCAGTCGTCGATGCTGGCGCATCGCCTCCCTCCTCCGCCTTGCGAGGCACTCCGTGGGACGACGCTCGCGACGGCCGAGAGTAAGCAGACACGACCTCGTCACCGGTAGTGCTCGGGGAGGCTCTGCCCGATCTTGACCTTGGGCTTCGGCAGCCGCATGAACTTCATCTGCAACCCGCGGGTGAGGGCGTAGTAGGTCGTCCCCTTGGGGTCCTCGTCGGGGAAGCGGCGGGACAACTCCTTGCGGAGCCGGAAGCGGAGCATGACCATGTCGAGCACCACGAGCAGGATCGTGCCGAGCAGGATCGTGTTGCCGATGCTGGCGAGGCGAGAGTTGCCGGAGTAGCCCAGCACCATCGTGAGGATCAGCAACGGGATCATCAGCTCGATGAACGAGAACCGGCTGTCGACGAAGTCGCGGACGAAGCGGCGCACCGGCCCCCGGTCCCGGGCCATGTAGTAGCGCTCGTCGCCGGCCTTCATGGCGGCGCGCACGTTCTGGCTGGACTCCGTCTTGGCCGCGCGCTGGGCGCGGGCGAGGTCCTTGCGGGTCCTGGGCACCTGGGCGCGGGCCTTGGCCGCCGCCTCGGCTTCCTTGCGGCTGGGCGTGGGCCGGCCCTTGCCGTCGGGCTTGACGCCGGACTGGTCGGCTGGGGAGCTGGTCTCGGACTTGCTGCGACGGAACAAGTTAGGCCTTACGAGGTGCGGGATCGAGCTCTGGACGGATGGAAGGAAGACTACCGGCGCCCTCGCGGCATCTTGGCTTCGAGCCGTAGGGTGATGGGACCGCAACGGCTAGACCTGTAGATCACTCTGAGAGGGACCGCACCCGATGAGCCTCTGGAAACGCATGAAGCTGATTTTCCAATCGAAGGCCAACAAGGCGCTCGACCGTGCCGAGGACCCGCGCGAGACCCTGGACTACAGCTACCAGCGCCAGCTCGACCTGCTGTCGAAGGTACGCCGTGGTGTCGCCGACGTGGCCACCAGCCGCAAGCGAGTGGAGCTCCAGGTCAACCAGCTCGAGGCGACGTCCGCCAAGCTGCAGGGCCAGGCCGAGAAGGCCATCACGATGGGTCGCGAGGACCTTGCGCGTGAGGCGCTGACCCGCAAGTCGGGCCTCATCAACCAGATCACCGACCTCAAGGCCCAGCACGCGCAGCTTCAGGGTGAGGAGGAGAAGCTCACCCTTGCCCAGCAGCGTCTCCAGGCCAAGGTCGAGTCCTTCCGCACCCGCAAGGAGACGATCAAGGCGACGTACACGGCGGCCGAGGCGCAGACCCGTATCAACGAGGCGATGTCCGGCATCGGCGAGGAGATGGGCGACGTCGGCATGGCGATTCAGCGGGCCGAGGACAAGACCGCGCAGATGCAGGCCCGCGCGGGCGCGATCGACGAGCTGATCGCGTCGGGGGCCCTGGACGACGTGAGCGCCGTCAACTCCGGCGACGACATCACCCGGGAGCTCGAGTCGATGAGCTCGCAGGTCGACGTCGAGGCCGAGCTGGCCCGGCTCAAGGGCGGCCCAGCGACGCCGCCCCAGGTCGAGCGGTCCGGGTCGCTGCCCGCGATCGAGCCCGGCGAGGCGGACGGCGGCATCCTCGAGGCCGAGCCCGGGAAGGTGGCCGAGTCCGAGTCGGCTTCGGCGGAGGGTGAGAAGCCGTGATCGTCCGGATCCTCGGCGAGGGTCAGTACGACGTGACGGACGACGCGCTCGACCAGCTCAACCAGCTCGACGCCGCGGTGGAGGCGGCCGTCGAGGCCGGTGACGAGGGTGCGTTCACCCCCGCGCTCGTCGCGCTGCTGGAGGGTGTCCGCCGCACCGGGGTCCCGCACGACGTCGAGTCCCTCGACGAGTCCGACCTGATCCTGCCCCCAGCCGACGCCACCCTCGCGGAGGTCCGTGAGCTCCTGGAGGACGACGGCCTGATCCCAGGCTGACCTACCTGCACAGCCGCCACACGGGTTCCGCTTGGGGTCGTCGGCAAGACTCGACACATGGCACGGAGTCGATTCCTTCCCGACCGCGGTTTGACGCTGCGGATGACCACGGTCATGTTCCTGCTGGGCGCCTTGTTCGTGGCGCTCATAGCCGTGCTCATGGTGGTGCTCGGAAGCCAGGGGGGCATGGGCCTCGCCGTCCTGGTGGGACTGGTCGGCATCGGGGTGGCCGTCTACCAGTGGTACTCCTCCGACAAGGTCGCCATGCGAGCAATGCGCGCCCGCGAGGTCAGCGCCGAGGAGGCCCCTGAGCTGCACGGCATGGTCGACCGACTGTGCGCGCTCGCAGACATGCCCAAGCCCCGGGTCGGCATCGCCGACACCCGGGTGCCCAACGCGTTCGCCACCGGCCGTTCGCCCGGCCGGGCGGTGGTCTGCGTAACCACCGGCATCATGCAGACCCTGACCGCCGAGGAGCTCGAGGGCGTGCTGGCCCACGAGTTGTCCCACGTCGCGCACCGCGACGTGCTGGTGATGACCGTGGCTTCCTCGGCCGGCATCGCCGCGGGCATGCTCACCCAGGGGGCGCAGTACGGCGCGTTCTTCGGGGGCGGCCGTCGCGACAACAACAACAACGGACTGCCGGTCTGGCTGGTCGTGCTGGTCGTCAGCCTCGTCGTGTACGCGATCAGCTTCGTGCTGCTCCGGCTGCTCTCCCGCTACCGGGAGCTGTCCGCCGACCGCGCCGGTGCCTACCTGACCATGAAGCCCGCGGCGCTGGCCTCGGCCCTGCAGAAGATCACTGGGGAGATCAACGTGATCCCGCAGCGGGACCTGCGACAGGTGCGCGCCGCCAGCGCGCTGTGCATCGCCCCGGCGGTCCAGGGGGTCTCGCTCCGCACGCTCACCTCGACGCACCCCTCGCTCGAGCAGCGACTCGAGCAGCTGGCCCGCATCCAGGCCGAGCTCGGCAGGCCGTCGACGTGACGCCCCGCTGATGGGTTTCTGGGACGCCCTCGCCGGTCGCACCCGCCCCAAGCAGGCCAACCTCGACTCGCTCTTCCTGCTCCCCAGTGCGGCCATCACCCTGCAGGCCGCCATCGGGCTGCAGCCCACCGGGGACGGCTCGGTCTGCTACCGGGCGGCGGCCGGAGCTGCGTTCCACGAGACGCAGGACGACGTGGTCGAGCTGTTGCGGGCCGCACCCGAGGCCCCCGACGTCACCGTCTCGCGCGACGAGTTCGGCTACACGTGGCTCGCGCTGCACCACGACCCGAGCGACATAGCCGGCCTCTGCACCGACCTGCACGCGGTCAACACCACCCTCGAGGCGCAGGGCTTCGGGCCGGGGCTGCTCTGCTCGCTGGTGCCGTTCGCCGACCCCTCGGGCCGCAGGGTCGGGCTGGTCTACCTGTACAAGCAGGGCACGTTCTACCCCTTCGCCCCGACGGGGCCGCAACAGCGCGACAACCTGCTCGAGCTCGAGGTGCGCGACGTACTCTCCGGCGAGCTGCCGATCGACAGCGACCTGAACCGCTGGCTGGCCGTGTGGGGAGCCCCGGGACTCTGACCGCCGGGCAGCGGCGGGTCAGTCCTTGTGGGTCTTCCCGGGCAGGTCGAGCATCCGCTGCAGGGCGATCTGGGCCGCGTGCTCGGTGGCGGGGTCGACCTGGATCTGGTTGACCACGGTCCCGTTGACCAGGGACTCCATCGCCCACACGAAGTGCGGGAGGTCGATGCGGTTCATCGTCGAGCAGTAGCAGACGGTCTTGTCGAGGAACGCGATCTGCTTGTCCGGGTGGGCGTCGGCGAGTCGCTTCACGAGGTTGAGCTCGGTGCCGATCGCCCAGCTCGATCCCGCCGGGGCGGCCTCGATGGTCTGGATGATGAACTCCGTCGACCCCACCAGGTCGGCCTTGAGCACGACCTCGTGCGCGCACTCGGGGTGCACCAGGATCTGCACGTCCGGGATGGTTGCGCGGAGGTCGTCGACGACTTCGGGCGTGAACCGGCCGTGGACCGAGCAGTGGCCCTTCCAGAGGATCACCTTGGCGTCCCGCAGCTGCTCGGTGGTCAGCCCGCCGTTGGGCCGGTGGGGGTTCCACACCACGCAGTCGTCGAGCGTGAGGCCCAACTTGAGCACCGCCGTGTTGCGCCCCAGGTGCTGGTCGGGGAGGAACAGCACCTTCGCGCCGCCGTCGACGTGCGCCTTCTGCTCGAACGCCCACTCCAGGGCGACCTCGGCGTTCGACGACGTGCACACGACGCCGCCGTTGCGGCCGCAGAACGCCTTGATGTCGGCGCTCGAGTTCATGTAGGTCACGGGCACGACCGAGTCGGCGATCCCGGCGTCGACCATGGCGTCCCAGGCGTCCTCGACCTGGGCGAGCCGGGCCATGTCGGCCATCGAGCAGCCAGCGGCCAGGTCGGGCAGGATCACCTTCTGCTGGGGGCCGGTGAGGATGTCCGCGGACTCGGCCATGAAGTGGACTCCGCAGAACACGATGTACTCGGCCGCCGGGCGGGCCGCCGCGTCGCGCGCGAGCTTGAACGAGTCGCCCGTGACGTCGGCGAACTGGATGACCTCGTCGCGCTGGTAGTGGTGCCCCAGCACGAACACCCGGTCCCCGAGCGCCGCCCTGGCCGCCCGGGCGCGCGCCACGAGGTCCGGGTCGGAGGCCGCGGGCAGGTCGCCCGGGCACTCCACGCCTCGCTCGGAGACGCGGTCGGTGCCACGCCCCAGGGGGAGCAACGGAAGGTCGACGGTCGTCATGCCTCCATCGTAGGTCTCTAGAGGAGCGCGCCGTTGTGCAGGTACGGCGTCGGCGGACGCATGTTCCGCAGGGCCAGGTAGCCATCCTGGTGGACCTCGAGCCTGGCGGCGATCCCGACGTCGATCGCCCACTCGTTGGCGGCGGTCACGTGGAAGACCGAGGTCTCGCCGGGCGCGTCCGCCAGCGCGGTCCACAGCAGCCGCGCCGCCGTCCGCCGGTTGGTCGCCGCGAGCAGTTGCACGCTGTTGTCCGCGTCGAGGTAGGCGTAGCCCGAGCCGGTGCCGGTGTCCGAGACGATCAGCCTCCAGAAGCCGAGCATGACCTGGTGGTCGGACCCGTGCGCGGCACCGCGGGTGTGGCGGTCGACCGAGTCCAGCAGGTCGAAGTCGCCCGCCGAGCCCTCGCGCACCTTGTCGATCATGGGGATGGCGGTCCGGTCGACCGTGCCGGTCAGGAACATCTGCGGGTGGATCGAGAAGCCCGCCAGCCGGTAGCGCCGTACCGCCCTGGGGTCGGAGGAGGACGAGAGCATCCCGCGCAGCGACCCACGGCCGTGGTGCAGCGCCGCGGCGAGCAGGCCCGTGCCGATACCCCCACCCTGCAGCCCCGGGCGGACGGCGTACGTCGCCAGGCACCACATCAGCTCGCGGTTGAAGGACGTCGCCACGCCGACCATGCCGGTCCCGTCCTCGGCCACCCAGCACCCTCCGGGGTCGGTCTCGAGGAAGTGCAGCGTCCGGGTGATCCAGTTCGCGCCGCGGCCCGCCGGCCGTGGCGCGGGCTCGGGCCACGACCTGCGGAACATCCGGGTGGCGAGCTCGTGGAAGCCTTCGTCGCTGAGCCGTTCCGCGGCGGGCACGTCCCCGGGGCGCATGGGCCGGATGGTCACGTCGCTCACGGGCCGACGGTAGACGAGGCGGGGCGTCCGCGATGATGGCGGCATGCGCATCCTGGTCGCCCCGGACAAGTTTGCGGGCACGCTTACCGCCGTCGAGGCGGCCGCCTCGATCGTGACCGGCTGGCGACGGCACGCACCCGACGACGACCTCGACCTGGCGCCGATGTCCGACGGGGGACCCGGGTTCGTCGACGTGATGCACGCGGCGCTCGGGGGATCGCTCCTGGCCGTCACCGTGCGCGGTCCGTTCGCGGCGGCGGTGCCCGCAACCGTGCTGCTCGTCGGGGCAACCGCCTACGTCGAGAGCGCCCAGGCGTGCGGGCTGCACCTGACCGGAGCGATGGGCGCCGAGTCGGCCTCCACGCACGGCGTCGGGGAGCTGGTGGGCGCGGCCCTGTCGGCGGGCGCCTCCCGGGTCGTCGTCGGCCTCGGTGGCAGCGGCACCAACGACGGGGGAGCGGGCTTGCTGGCGGCGCTGGGTGCCACCGCGGACGGTCCCCTCGGCCAGGGCGGCGCCGCCCTGGCCGACGTGTCAGCCGTGGACCTCTCCGGGGCCCGGGCCCGCCTGGCCGGCGTCAAGCTGGTGGCCGCCAGCGACGTGGACAGCCCGCTGACCGGCCTGTTCGGGGCCACCAAGACGTTCGGTCCGCAGAAGGGCATCCCCGAGGAGCGGCTCCCGGCGCTGGACGGGATCCTCGAGCAGTTCGCGGCGGCGACCGAGCGCCGTACCTCCCTGGAGAAGGGGGCGGGTGCCGCCGGCGGACTGGGGTTCGCGCTCCTCTGCCTCGGCGCCACGCGTGAGCCGGGCATCGACGTGGTCACCGGGGCGACCCGGCTGGCCGAGCGGGCCCGTGCGTCCGACCTGGTGGTCACCGGGGAGGGCTCGTTCGACTTCTCCAGCCGCTCCGGGAAGGTGCCGTACGGCGTGGCGGCCCTGGCCGTGGAGGCGCTGCGGCCCTGTGTGGCCCTGGCCGGGCAGGTGCTGGTCGGCTCGCGGGAGATGCGCGCGCTCGGTGTCGAGTCGGCGTACTCCCTCGTCGACCTCGTGGGGAAGGAGCGGGCGTTCGCGGACCCCGCCGGGGCCCTGGCCGATGTCGCGGAGCGGGTGGCGCGGACCTGGTCGCGGTAGGTGCTCCGGTCTACCGGCCGGGGATGGCGGGTAGGTCTGAGGAATAACCCGCCGTGTGCGACCATTGAACTCGTTACCAACCGCACCTATCTGGGAGCAGACACATGACCGAGCAGGTGGAGACCACCACTGAGCACCGCACCGACCAGATCAACCTGAGCGATGTGGCCGCGTCCAAGGTGAAGAGCCTTCTCGAGCAGGAGGGTCGCGACGACCTGTCGCTGCGCATCTCGGTGCAGCCCGGAGGTTGTTCGGGTCTGCGCTACCAGCTCTTCTTCGACGAGCGCACCCTTGACGGCGACGTGGTGACCGACTTCGCCGGCGTGTCCGTCGTCGTCGACCGGATGAGCGTGCCCTACCTCAACGGCGCGACGATCGACTTCGTCGACAGCATCGAGAAGCAGGGCTTCACGATCGACAACCCCAACGCCACGGGTTCGTGCGCGTGCGGTGACTCGTTCCACTAGTCAGACCAAGGACGCTCAACAGCCCCCGCCGGTGATCCGGCGGGGGCTGTTGTCTCAGTTCAGGCCGCTTCGCAACTCACCGGGTCTCGACACGCGCCTCGCGACTTCGCAGGCTCAGTCGCGGCGCTTCCTCGACCACCATCATCGAGTCCGCTGGCGCGTCCTCGATCAGTCGAGGTGCAGGTGCAGCGCGTTTGCCAGCCGGGCGGCGGCGTCGGAGATGCGGATCTCCCGCTTCGGCGCATCGCTGGTGAACTCGTCGAAGTGGATGCTGGGCGCGGGCCGGACGGCCAGGCGGGCCGCTCTCTGGAGCGGGGTCTCGAGGCCGAGGGTGCCGCCGACGGCCCGGCAGTCGGCGTGCATCTCCTGTGGGGTGGCGAGCTCCTCGTAGACAAGTCGGTGCGCGGAGTCGGTCATGTTTCGACGCTAGGGGCTACTCCGGGGTAAACGCACGCGTACCCACCGGTAGTCTTCCGTGTCATGTCGCTGCTGATCGCCGGCTCCATCGCCACCGACCACCTGATGACCTTCGGTGGCAAGTTCGCGGATTCCCTCGTGGTCGAGCAGCTGGACAAGCTCTCGGTGTCGTTCCTCGTCGAGGACCTGGAGATCCGGCGCGGTGGGGTCGCCCCCAACATGTGCTTCGGTCTCGGTCGGCTCGGGCTCAAGCCGGTGCTCGTGGGGGCCGCGGGCGAGGACTTCGCCGACTACCGCTCGTGGCTCGAGCGGCACGGGGTGGACTGTTCGCACGTGCGGATCTCCGACACCCGCCACACCGCCCGGTTCGTGTGCACGACGGACTCGACGATGGCGCAGTTCGCCTCGTTCTACCCCGGTGCGATGGCCGAGGCCCGCCTGATCGAGCTCGCGCCGATCGTCGCCCAGGTTGGCGAGCCCGAGTACGTCCTCATCGGCGCCGACGACCCCGACGGCATGCTGCGGCACACCGAGGAGTGCCGCCAGCGCGGCTACCCGTTCATCGCGGACCCCAGCCAGCAGCTGGCCTTCGGCGAGGGCGACCTGATCCGCCAGCTCATCGACGGCGCGACGATCCTGTTCTCCAACGAGTACGAGTCGCACATGATCGAGAAGAAGACCGGTTGGTCGGCCGACGAGATCCTGGCCCGGGTCGGCACCCAGGTGACCACGCTCGGCGCGGACGGGGTCCAGATCCTTCGCTCCGGCCAGCCGACGATCACACTGCCGGCGGCGAAGAACGTGACGGCGCTCGAGCCGACCGGTGTCGGCGACGCGTTCCGGGCCGGGTTCCTGGCCGCGATGGCCTGGGGTGTCGAGCTGGAGCGTGCGGCGCAGGTCGGCTGCGTGCTGGCGGCGTACGTCGTCGAGACCGTCGGCACCCAGGAGTACTCCTTCACCGCCGAGGAGTTCCTGGCCCGGGTGGAGGAGTCCTACGGCGCCGCGGCGGCCGCGGACGTCGCCTCGCACCTGACGCTCGTCGGTGGTTGACGAAGGCGCGCTGGGGACCCGCAGATTCACTGGTTAACCAGTGAATCTGCGGGCCCAGCACCCTCATATCGACCGCAAAGCCATGGACTGAACACGGGAAACCCTCACTGAACCCGGAGTATTCGCCATGCTCAGCGACAGTTTCACTGGTTAACCAGTGAATCTGGCGGCCCGCCATCCCGCTTCGCTCGGCACCCCCGGTCGAGGTCGATCAGCTGAGCCGCCGGACGACGTAGCGCGGCGCGCCGTCGTCGGCGGTGTCCTCGCCGACGTACTCCTGACCGCGCATCCGGCACCAGGCCGGCACGTCGGTGCGGGCGGCCACGTCGCGCGCGACGACGGCGAGCAGTCGCCCGACCTCGACGTCCGAGAGGTGCCGGGCCAGCTCGATGATCGGCATCGGGCAGAGCAGGTCGCGGCAGTCCAGCTCCACGTCGACCTCGGTTGGGCTTCTCACAGACCGACCTCGGCCCGGATCTCGCGGACGACCCCCGGCAGCACGCTCAGGAAGGCCTCGGTCTCGGCAGCGCTGGTGTCCCTGCTCAGCGAGACCCGCACGTTCCCGTGCGTGAGCGCACCCATGGCCTCCAGCACGTGGCTGGGGGTCAGGGTCGAGGCGGTGCACGCCGATCCGCTGGCGACGCCGAAGCCTCGCCGGTCCAGCGCGTGGACCAGGGCCTCGCCGTCGACATAGAGACAGGAGAACGTCACCAGGTGGGGGAGGCGGTCGGTCGGGTCACCGACCACCTCGGTGTCGGGAATGGCGGCGGCGGCGGTACGGACCGCGTCGATGAGTGCCGACTGGCGGGCGTTGACCTCGTCACGCTCGGCGACCACCGCCTGCAGAGCGGCCGCGGCGCCCAGCGCGGCCGGCACGTTCTCGAAGCCGGCTCCCCGCTCGTCGATCCGGTCGTCGCGGGGGAACGGGTTGCGCCAGCGGGCGCCCTTGCGGACCAGCAGCAGTCCGACACCGGCCGGGCCGCCCCACTTGTGGGCGGACGCGGCGGCGGCGGCCCAGCCCTGGGGCAGCGGGAGCCGGCCCGCCGAGGCGCAGGCGTCGACGAACAGCGGTACGTCGGGCAGCGCTGCAGCGATCTCGGCAACGGGCTGGAGCGTGCCCACCTCGTGGTTGGCCGACTGAACGGCCGCAACGGCCACGCCGGGGTCCGACGCGGCCGCGACCAGGTCGTCGACCGCCACGCGACCGAGCGGGTCCACCGGCACCGGGACAGCCCTGACCGTCTCCGCCCAGGCGGCGGCGTAAAGCACGGCCGAGTGTTCGACCGCCGAGTGGACGAGCTTGGACCCGACGCGGGTCCGGCCGGCCAGCAACCCCAGGAGGCCGCGATGGACGGCGTCGGTGCCGGAGGCGGTGAACGTGACCTCGTCGGCCCGGACGCCCAGGCAGTCGGCGACCACCTCGCGGGCGTTGTCGAGCAGCAGCCGCGCGCTGCGGGCGGGCCGGTGCAGGCGGCGAGGATCGGCGTACCCCTGGTCGATCGCGGCGAGCAACGCCGCGCGCGCAGCGGGGTGGAGAGGCTCGGAAGAAGCCGTGTCGAGGTAGACCGGAACGGGCACCCCGGGCTGCCCGGAGGCATTTGTCACACGCCGAACCTACCGGGTGCCCCACCCTCCGAGTTGGGGTCGGATTCCGATAGTGTGCGCCGTATTCGTGATCGTTGAGAGGAAGGCTCGTTCGTGGGTCTGCAACTCCCCAGGCGTGCAGCCGGGAACACCCGGCGTGGGCGTCGGATCTTCCTGCTGGCCGTGCTCTGTGCCACCGTCGTCCTGATGGCTGGGTGCTCGTCCGCCGACCGTGGTGAGTGGAAGCGTCTGGCGATGCCGGAGCCGGTCACGGAGCAGGGCCAGCACACCCTGAGCCTGTGGCAGGGCGCCTGGATCGCGGCCCTGATCACCGGCGTCATCGTCTGGAGCCTGATCTTCTACTCGATCTGGCACTTCCGCCGGCGCAGCGACGACGAGATCCCGATCCAGACGCGCTACAACCTGCCGCTGGAGATCTTCTACACGATCGCTCCGGTGATCATGATCATCGTCTTCTTCAAGGCGACCGTCGACACCCAGAACCTTCTCCTCGACGACTCGCAGCCGCCGGACCAGACGATCGAGGTCACGGGGCAGCAGTGGCAGTGGACGTTCAACTACCCGCTCGACGACAACGGCGACGGCGCGCCCGACCGCTACGCCTACGAGGTCGGCACCGCGAATTACATCCCGACCCTGGTGCTGCCCGTGAACGAGCTGATCCGGTTCAACCTGCACTCGCCCGACGTGATCCACGACTTCGGCGTGCCCGGCTTCCTCATCAAGATGGACGTCGTCCCCGGTCGGGTGAACCACTACAACGTGACCCCCACGACGATCGGCACGTACTCCGGCAAGTGCTACGAGCTCTGCGGCGTCTACCACTCCCGGATGATTTTTACCGTCAAGGTGGTCAGCCAGGAGGATTATGTGGCGTATCTGGGGGACCTGGTGTCCACTGGACATGTCGCCGACCAGCCGCTGCTCGGCGGCGACAACGCCGACACGCCGGCCGGGCTCGTCGAGCCCACCAACTCCGAGGGAGCAGGAGAGTGACCGCCACAGCAGCGCAGCCGACCTCGGTTGCGGTCCGCAAGCCCCTGGGCCAACAGCTCGTCAAGATCATCACCACGACCGATCACAAGATGATCGGCAAGCTCTACCTCATCACGTCGTTCACGTGGTTCCTGATCGCTGGCCTGATGGCCATGCTCATGCGTTCCGAGCTCGCGTTCCCCGGCCAGCAGGTCGTCAACGAGGAGCTCTACAACCAGCTCTTCACCATGCACGGCACGATCATGCTGCTGCTCTTCGCGACGCCCCTGTTCTTCGGCTTCGGCAACGTGATCATGCCGCTGCAGATCGGCTCGCCGGACGTCGCGTTCCCGCGGCTGAACATGTTGAGCTACTGGCTGTTCCTGTTCGGCGGCATCATCGCCGGCTCGGGCTTCCTGACCCCGCAGGGGGCGGCCGACTTCGGGTGGTTCGCCTACACCCCGCTGTCCGATGCCGTGCGCTCACCCGGGGTGGGTGGCGACCTGTGGATCATGGGCCTCTGGATGGCCGGCCTCGGCACCATCCTGGGTGCGGTCAACTTCATCACCACGATCATCTGCATGCGCGCGCCCGGCATGACCATGTTCCGGATGCCGATCTTCGTCTGGAACACCCTGGTCACGAGCCTGCTCGTGCTGATCGCGTTCCCGGTCCTCGCGGGAGCCCTGCTCTCGCTCGAGGCGGATCGCCAGCTCGGAGCCCACGTCTTCGACGCCGCCCACGGCGGCTCGATCCTGTGGCAACACCTGTTCTGGTTCTTCGGCCACCCCGAGGTCTACATCATCGCGCTGCCGTTCTTCGGCATCGTCACCGAGATCCTCCCGGTGTTCAGCCGCAAGCCGATCTTCGGCTACATCGGTCTCGTGGGAGCCACGCTCGGCATCGCGATCCTCTCGGTCGCCGTGTGGGCCCACCACATGTTCGTGACGGGCGCGGTCGACCTGCCGTTCTTCTCCGGCATGACGTTCCTGATCGCAGTTCCGACGGGCGTGAAGTTCTTCAACTGGATAGGCACCATGTGGGGCGGGTCCATATCCTTCGACACCCCGATGCTGTGGTCGATCGGGTTCCTGACGACCTTCCTGTTCGGAGGCCTGACGGGCATCATCCTGGCCAGCCCGCCGTTGGACTTCCACGTCAGCGACTCCTACTTCGTGGTCGCGCACTTCCACTACGTCGTCTTCGGCACCGTGGTGTTCGCCATGTTCGCCGGCTTCTACTTCTGGTGGCCGAAGATGACCGGCCGGATGCTCGACGAGCGCCTCGGCAAGGTGCACTTCTGGATGCTGTTCGTGGGCTTCCACACGACGTTCCTGGTGCAGCACTGGCTGGGTGTCGAGGGCATGCCGCGCCGGATCGCCGACTACCTGGCCGCCGACGGCTGGACCGGCCTCAACCAGGTGTCCACGATCGGTGCGTTCCTGCTCGGTGCCTCGACGCTGCCGTTCCTCTACAACGTCTACATATCCCGGCGGGCTCCGCTCGTGGAGGTCGACGACCCATGGGGCTGGGGCCGTTCGCTCGAGTGGGCGACCAGCTGCCCGCCGCCGCGCCACAACTTCGTCTCGATCCCGCGGATCCGCTCGGAGTCTCCGGCCTTCGACCTGCACCACCCCGAGATCGCCATGATCGAGCTCGACCAGAACGACGCGGCGCGCGTGGGCGCACCCGCCGACGCTCCCGACATGGAGGGCCGCGAGAAGCACCTCCGGGAGCGCAACGAGGACGGGGAGGACTCCCGATGAAGGCCGAAGCCTGGATCTTCGCCATCTGCACCGTGTTCCTGGTGCTGGTCACCCCGGCGTACTGGTTCATCACCGACGGCAGCTCGCACGGTCCCGACTGGACGGGCACGTCCGCGCTGACCATGACCACGCTGTTGACCGCGATGGTGACGCTCTACCTCGGGTTCCACGCCCGCAAGATGGACCCGCGCCCGGAGGACCGCAAGGACGGCGAGATCGCCGACGGCGCGGGGGAGCTCGGCTTCTTCCCGCCGTACTCCTGGTGGCCCCTGTGGTGTGGTCTGACCCTGGCCGTGATCGTCTTCGGCGTCGCGGCGGCCGCGTGGTGGCTGTTCATCATCGGCGCGGTCCTGGGCGCGATCGCACTCAGTGGCCTCGTCTTCGAGTACTACCACGGCGAGCACGCTCACTGAGGCTGCCCGGTCCGACCCCATCGGAGCCCGCGCGACCGACCCACGGTGCGCGGGATCCGTGTTTTGAGGGGTCACCCGTTACGCTTGGGGCGTCATCGGCCGCTCGGATGGCGTTGACCACCAGAGCATTCACGGGGAGTGGAGCATGTCCGAAAGTCGTGCACGTACGTCGCCCCAGTGGCTCCGCCACTGGGCGGCCGCGGCTGCCGCTGCCCTCGCCTGCGCCGGCCTCGTTGCCTGCGACGCAGGCTCGGCGATGCCCGG
>JAOPXC010000260.1 GCA_025965335.1 Nocardioides sp.
GCCGCGCACGTCGGGCTCGACGGGCACAGCTGGAAAGGCAGTCATGTCGGGACCGAACACCGATTACGACCCCGTGGAGGTCACTCCCTTGAAGTCCGAGGAGGTCGACGCCGCACGCGACGCCGCACTCGCGGCGATTGCGGCAGCGACCGACCTCGACGCTCTCAAGCAGGTGCGCATCGAACACACGGGTGACCGGTCCCCGCTCGCCCTGGCCAACCGCGAGATCGGCGCGCTGCCGCCCCAGGCTCGCAAGGAAGCCGGTCAGCGGATCGGGCAGGCTCGTGGCGCGGTCAACCAGGCGCTGGCCGCGCGGCAGACGCTGCTCGACGTCGAGCACGAGGAGCGGATGCTGGTCGAGGAGACCGTCGACGTCACGCTGCCGACCGACCGGATCCCCGCCGGTGCGCGGCACCCGATCACCACCGCCTCCGAGATGATCGCGGACATCTTCGTCGCGATGGGCTGGGAGGTCGCTGAGGGACCGGTCATCGAGGCCGAGTGGCTCAACTTCGACGCGCTCAACCTCGGGCCCGACCACCCGGCGCGCACCATGCAGGACACGTTCTGGACCGACCCGCCGGAGGACCACACGGTCCTGCGCACGCACACCTCGCCGGTCCAGGCGCGCACCATGCTCACCCGCGAGCCGCCGATCTACGTCGTCTGCCCGGGCCGGGTCTTCCGCACCGACGAGTACGACGCCACCCACAGCCCGGTCTTCCACCAGGTTGAGGGCCTCGTGGTCGACGAGGGAATCTCGATGGCCCACCTCAAGGGGACCCTCGACCACTTCGCGTCGGCCATGTTCGGCGAGGGGATCACCACGCGGTTCCGGCCGTCGTACTTCCCGTTCACCGAGCCCAGCGCCGAGGTCGACCTGACCTGCTTCGTGTGTAGAGGTAGCGGTGTGGTCACGGTAGGCGACGTCTCGGGGACCGAGCACCAGACGCCGTGTCGTACGTGCAGGGGCGAGGGCTGGATCGAGTGGGGCGGCTGCGGCATCGTGAACCCGCGCGTGCTCACGGCGTGCGGCGTGGACTCCGGACGCTTCTCGGGCTTCGCGTTCGGCATGGGCATCGACCGCACCCTGATGTTCCGCCACGGCATCGATGACCTGCGCGTCTTCTTCGAGGGTGACCTCCGCTTCACCACGGCGTTCGGATCGGAGATCTGATGAAGGCCCCCGTTTCCTGGATCCGCGAGTACGTCGACCTGCCGGCCGACGTCACCACCGAGGCGCTCGCCGCCCGGCTGACCGCCCTCGGGCTCAAGCTCGAGGCCATCGAGAAGGCCGGGGCCGGCATCACCGGCCCGCTCGTCGTCGGCCGCGTGCTGACGATGGAGCGGGAGCCGCAGAAGAACGGCAAGACCATCAACTGGTGCACGGTCGACGTCGGGGCCGCCAACGGCACCGGTGAGCCGCAGGGGATCGTCTGCGGCGCGCACAACTTCCAGCCGGGAGACCTCGTCGTCTGCGTCCTGCCCGGAGGCGTGCTCCCCGGGAACTTCGAGATCTCCGCGCGCAAGACCTACGGCCACGTCTCGGCCGGGATGATCTGCTCCGCCGCCGAGCTCGGCCTCGGCGACGACACTCTGTCGTCGGGTGGCGGCATCATCGTGCTGCCCGCGGACGCGGGTCAGCCCGGCGACGACGCCTTCGACCTGCTCGGCCTCCGCGAGGAGGTCATCGAGTTCGAGATCAACCCGGACCGCGCCTATGCCCTGTCGCTGCGCGGAGTGGCCCGCGAGGCCGCGCTGGCGTACGACGCGCCGTTCCACGACCCGGCGACCCGCGACGTGCCCGCACCCAACGACAGCGGCTACGAGGTCCTCATCGACGACCCCGCCGGCTGTCCCGTCTTCGCCGCGCGCACCGTGAGCGGGTTCAACCCCACGGCGCCCACCCCCGCCTGGCTCGCCCGCCGGATCACCCAGGCCGGGATGCGGCCGATCTCGCTGGCCGTCGACGTCACCAACTACGTGATGCTCGAGCTCGGCCAGCCCATCCACGGCTACGACGCCGACAAGCTGGCGGGTCCGCTCCGGGTCCGCCGGGCCACCGAGGGCGAGCACCTCACCACGCTCGACGGGGTCGACCGGGTGCTGTCCGCCGAGGACCTCGTCGTCACCGACGACACCGGCCCGATCGGACTCGGCGGCGTCATGGGCGGCGAGACCACCGAGATGTCGGGCACCACGACCCGCGTCCTCATCGAGGCGGCGCACTGGGACGCGGTCTCGATGTTCCGCACCGGCAAGCGGCACAGGCTCACCTCCGAGGCCGGCAAGCGCAACGAGCGCGGCGTCGACCCGACGCTTCCGCCGTACGCCGCGGACCGGGTCGCCGAGCTGCTCACGACGTACGGCGGGGGCGCCATCGACCCCGGGGTGACCCTGGTCGGCGCCGCGCCGGGCCGGCCCTCGATCCGCACCGACTCCGACCTGCCGGCGCGGGTGAGCGGGATGCCGATCGACGCCGAGACCACCGTGGCCAACCTCGAGGCCGTCGGCTGCGCGGTGGCGCGCGCCGCCGGAACGGGTGAGCTGAGCGTGACGCCGCCGTCGTGGCGCCCCGATCTCAACGATCCCTACGACCTGGTCGAGGAGGTCGCTCGCATCGTCGGCTATGACCGGGTCCCCTCGGTCCTGCCGACGGCCGCCCCGGGCCGGGGCCTGACCCGCGAGCAGCGGCTGCGTCGCCGGATCGGCCGGGCCCTGGCCGGAGCGGGCTGCGTCGAGGTGATCAGCTTCCCGTTCATCGGCGACGCGGCGTTCGACGCGCTCGGCCTGCCCGCCGACGACGTCCTGCGGCACACGGTCCGGCTCGCCAACCCGCTCTCGAGCGAGGAGCCGTCGTACACCACGACCCTGTTGCCCGGGCTGTTCAAGGCCGCGGCGCGCAACCTCGGGCGCGGTGCCACCGGCGTGGCCCTGTTCGAGACCGGGACGGTGGCGTTCCCGGTCGACCGGGGGCCGGCGCCGATCTACGGCGTCGACTGGCGACCCACCGACGACGAGCTCGCCAAGCTGGACGCCGCCCTGCCGATCCAGCCGCTGTTCCTCGCGGTCGTCCTGGCCGGCGAGCGGGAGCGGTCCGGCTGGTGGGGCAAGGGCCGCGAGGCCGGCTGGTCGGACGCCATCGGCATCGTGCGCCGGCTCGGCGCCGAGCTCGGCGTCGACATCGAGGTGCGCTCGGCGGCCCGGCCCCCGTGGCACCCGGGCCGGTGCGCCCAGGTGCTCGTGGAGGGCCACGAGTTCGGCCACGCCGGTGAGCTGCACCCCAAGGTGTGCGAGTCCTTCGGCCTGCCGCCGCGCAGCGCCGCGGTCGAGATCGACCTCGACTTCCTGATGCGGTACGCCGTCGATGTCCCGCGGGGCCCGGAGTTCTCGACCTACCCGGTCGCCAAGGAGGACGTCGCGCTCGTCGTCGAGGAGACCACCACCGTGGCCGCCGTCGAGGACGCGCTCCGCGAGGGTGCCGGTGAGCTGCTCGAGACGCTGCGGCTCTTCGACGTGTACACCGGGGACCAGGTGGCTCCGGGACACAAGTCCCTGGCGTTCGCCCTGCGCTTCCGGGCGCCGGACCGCACCCTGACCGAGCAGGAGACGAGTGCCGCCCGCGATGCGGCCGTGGCCCTGGCCGCGGCGCGCACCGGGGCCGTGCAGCGGGTCTGAGGCCGATGACGACGACGAGGGTCAGCACCCGGTCGGCGTCGTCCTGACGCTGCCGGACGTGCGGGCTGGACCCTCCGAGCGGTTCGAGGAGTACGGCGCCGAGCAGTGGTCCGGCGTGTGGTCCTCGGTCACGCCGTCCGGTTGAGCTCGTCCTCGACGAGGCGCCGGATCCACGACGAGGCCGAGCGAATCGTCGCTCACTTCACGACGGTGACCCCGACGTCTGACAGGGCGCACCTGCACCGGTCGGCCCGCTCATCGCCGTAAGAGTGCGGATGCGCGCCAAGTGCGCCGCCAGGGGGAAATCGGACACACCCAGTCAGTTGATCGGGTTGTCCACGGCCACGCGGAACCGAGCGTAGATGTCGAGGCTCCCGGTCACCTTGACCTCGGAGTCGTCGACGCGGCGCCAGAGCCAGGCGTCGAGCGCGCCGGCCGGCCCGGCTACGACGGCGTCGGGCTCCGTGCCCGGGTCGGGGACGACGCTGATGTCGGGCTCGTCGTGGCTGACGTCGGTGGCGGGGTCGGTGCCCGTGAACTGTCCCAGCTGCACCCACACCGACTCCCCGGTGTCGGTGGTGTCGACTCGCACGAAGTGATCCAGCCCGATGAACAGGCCCCAGGGCGGCGTGCCGCCGAACATCACATCCAGCGCCTCCTGGACGCCGTCGGTGGCGAGCGCGGGGTCGAGCGGCGTCACCTGACCGGCTGTCTGCTCGGCGTCCAGGCGGTGGATGAGGGCCTCGTGCGCCTGGCGGCGGTAGGTGAACCCGACCTTCTGCTCGGCCGACCAGGACCACGCAGCCTCACCGGGATCCGCCCGCTCGAGCTCGGCCACCAGCGAGGCGGAGTACTCGTCGAACGCGGCCAGCAGCCCGGCGTACGACTCCGGCCGCTCGGGCCCCTCGTCGGCCTCGCCGGGAGGGGTCGGACGGGTGCGGATGGTCTTGGCCCAGAACCACTGCACCTCGGCGAGGTGCCAGATCAGGTCGCCGGCGTCCCACTCGGGGCAACCGGGCACCCGGGCGGTGGGGTCGCAGTCGGTCAGCACGTCGCGGAAGCGCTGCGACTCCGTGCGGATGTGCTGGAGATAGACGGGGTAGTCGAGTCTGGCCATGTCGCGAACCTAACGACGAGGACCGACAACCGCACCTGCTTTGGTGCGCGACCGACCCGGTTGCACATGGACATACATTCGGATGTATTGTCATGCACATGACGAGGACGCGCGTGGCGGTCGCCGGTGCCAGTGGGTACGCCGGCGGCGAGTTGTTGCGCCTGCTCCTGGGGCATCCGGGCGTGGAGATCGGCGCGCTCACGGGCGCGTCCAACGCGGGGCAGCTCCTGGGCGGCCTGCAGCCCCATCTCGTGCCCCTCGCCGACCGGGTCCTGGAGCCGACCTCCGTCGAGACCCTGGCCGGCCACGACGTGGTCTTCCTCGCGCTGCCGCACGGCCAGTCGGGCGAGGTCGCGGCCCGGCTCCGCGAGGGCGTCGTGGTCATCGACTGCGGCGCCGACTTCCGGCTCCGCGACCCCGACGAGTGGGCCCGGTTCTACGGCGGCCCGCACGCAGGCACCTGGCCCTACGGGCTGCCCGAGCTGCCCGGTCAGCGGCGGCTGCTGTCCGGCGCGACGCGGATCGCGGTCCCCGGTTGCTACCCGACCGTGTCCACCCTCACGCTCGCCCCCGCGATCGCCGCCGGCCTGGTCGAGCCCGACGTCGTGGTGGTCGCCGCCTCCGGCACCAGTGGCGCCGGCAAGGCCGCGAAGCCGCATCTGCTGGGCAGCGAGGTGATGGGCAACGCCAGCGCGTACGGCGTGGGCGGCACCCACCGGCACACGCCCGAGATCACCCAGAACCTCTCGCAGCTGCTTGAGAAGACCGACGGCCCGGTGCGGGTGAGCTTCACACCGCTCCTCGTGCCGATGTCCCGCGGCATCCTGGCCACCTGCTCGGCACCGGTGCTGGACGGCGTGACCGCGGACGAGGTGCACGACGTCTACGCCAAGGCGTACGCCGACGAGCAGTTCGTGCACCTGCTGCCCCCCGGCCAGTGGCCGCAGACCCAGTCCGTGACGGGCTCCAACGCCGTACACCTCCAGGTGACGGTCGACGACGTGGCGCGGCGCCTGGTCGCCGTCGGCGCGGTGGACAACCTCGCCAAGGGCACCGCCGGCGCCGCCGTGCAGTGCATGAACCTCGCGCTCGGCCTCGACGAGGGCCTGGGCCTGACCACCGTAGGAGTGGCCCCGTGACCGAGAACCCCGTGACCGAGACCCCTGAGACCGGCGAGCCCCTCGGGTTGCCCGAACCCGGTCCGACGTTCACCCTCCAGCAGTTCCCCGAGAAGCTCGCGGTCGTGAAGCTGCCGCCGGGTGCCGAGATCCCGAGCTGGGCCGAGTCGTCGTCCCTGTTCTCGATCACGGCCACCGCAACCGAGACGTCACTGGTGTGCGCCGGTCGCAGCGTGCCCACCAAGGTGGTGGCGCACAAGGGCCTGACCGCGTTCGCGGTCCAGGGGCCCCTCGACTTGCAGCTCGTCGGCGTGCTGGCCGCCCTGCTGGTGCCGCTGGCCGAGGCAGAGATCAGCGTGTTCACGATCTCGACGTTCGACACCGACTGGATCCTGGTGCCGGTGAAGGACGCGGAGAAGGCGGCCGAGGCCTGGCGACGACGAGGGCACACCGTTGCCCTCGCCATCCCCGTCAAGCCTCCCCGAAAGAGCAGGAAATGACCGTCACCACCCCCCGCGGTTTCCGCGCCTCCGGCGTGCCCGCCGGCCTCAAGTCCACCGGCGCCAGGGACGTCGCGCTCGTCGTCAACGACGGCCCGACCTGGGACTCCGCCACCGTCTTCACCACCAATCGCTGCAAGGCCAACCCCGTGCTGTGGAGCCAGGAGGTCGTCAAGGACGGCACCGTCCGCGCGGTCGTGCTGAACTCCGGCGGCGCCAACTGCTACACCGGTCCGGCCGGCTTCCATACCACCCACGCCGTGGCCGAGCGGGTCGCCGGACACTTCGGCATCGGCGCGATCGACGTCGTCGTGTGCTCGACCGGCCTGATCGGCCTCGCCAACGACCCGGACGCTCTCCTGGCGGGTGTCGACGACGCCCACTCCGCGCTCTCAGCCGAGGGTGGACCGCAGGCCGCCGAGGCGATCATGACCACCGACTCGGTCAGCAAGCAGGTCGTGGTCGAGGGCGCGGGCTGGTCGATCGGCGGGATGGCCAAGGGCGCCGGGATGCTGGCGCCCCAGCTCGCCACGATGCTGGTCGTGCTCACCACCGACGCCGTCGTACCGGCTCCCGACCTGGACCAGGCGCTGCGTGCCGCCACCCGCGTCAGCTTCGACCGCCTCGACTCGGACGGCTGCATGTCCACCAACGACACGGTGACCGTGATGGCCAGCGGTGCCAGCGGCATCACGCCGTCGCTGCCGGACTTCGCCGCCGCCCTGACCCAGGCCTGCACCGACCTCGCGATGCAGCTCCTGCGCGACGCGGAGGGCGCCGACCACGAGATCGCGATCACCACGCTCAACGCGGCGTCCGAGGACGACGCGGTCGAGGTCGGCCGCAGCGTGGCCCGCAGCAACCTGTTCAAGGCTGCCGTGTTCGGCAACGACCCCAACTGGGGTCGCGTTCTCGCCAGCATCGGCACGACCGAGGCGGCCTTCGACCCGGCCGACCTCGACGTCGCGATGAACGGCGTGTGGGTCTGCAAGGGCTCCGAGCCGCACGCCGACCCCGCGACGGTCGACCTGAAGCCACGCGGGGTCACCGTCACCATCGACCTCAAGGCCGGCTCCGAGCGGGCGACCGTGTGGACCAACGACCTCACCCACGCCTACGTCGACGAGAACAGCGCGTACTCCTCATGAGCACCCCTGACACCCCAGCGGTCGGCAAGCCCGACCAGGCCAAGGCCCGCACCCTCGCGGCGGCGCTGCCCTGGCTGAAGCGCTACCACGGCAAGATCGTCGTCATCAAGTACGGCGGCAATGCCATGACCGACGACACCCTCAAGCACGCCTTCGCCGAGGACATCGCGTTCCTGCGATTCGCCGGCTTCCGGCCCGTCGTCGTCCACGGCGGTGGACCGCAGATCTCGACGATGCTGGACCGGCTGGGCATCGAGTCCGAGTTCCGCGGCGGGCTGCGCGTCACCACGCCCGAGGCCATGGAGGTCGTGCGCATGGTGCTGGTCGGCCAGGTGCAGCGCGAGCTCGTCGGCCTGATCAACGAGCACGGACCGCTCGCCGTCGGCTGCTCCGGAGAGGACGCCGGGCTCTTCACCGCGGAGCAGACCAACACGATCATCGACGGCGAGGAGGTGGATCTCGGTCTGGTCGGCGAGGTCGCGCACGTCCGACCGGAGTCGGTGCTCGACCTGATCGAGGCGGGCCGGATCCCGGTGGTCTCCAGCGTGGCTCCCGACGCCAACGGGCTGGTGCACAATGTCAACGCCGACTCGGCGGCCGCCGCACTCGCGGTCGCGCTCGAGGCCGAGAAGCTGCTCGTGCTGACCGACGTCGAGGGACTCTTCCTCGACTGGCCGAACTCCGAGGACGTGATCGGCGAGATCAGTCCCGAGGCGCTGGCGGTGATCCTGCCGACGCTGGCCAGCGGGATGGTCCCGAAGATGGGGGCCTGCCTGAAGGCCGTCCAGGGTGGCGTGTCGCGCGCCACGGTGGTGGACGGCCGTGAGCCACACGCCGTCCTGCTCGAGCTGTTCACCGACGAGGGCGTCGGCACCCAGGTGCTGCCCGGCGTCGAGACCAAGACCCGCAAGGCCCGGGAGGCATCCAGATGACGCAGCAGGAGTGGCAGGATCGGTACGCCGGAGCCCTGATGAACACGTTCGGGCCCCCGAAGCTCACACTCACCCGCGGCGAGGGCGCCCACGTCTGGGACGAGAACGGCAAGGAATACGTCGACCTCCTCGGCGGCATCGCCGTCAACGCCCTGGGCCACGGGCACCCCGCGCTCGTCGAGGCCGTGACCGCGCAGCTCTCGACCCTGGGTCACATCTCCAACTTCTTCGCCAGCGAGCCGCAGATCGAGCTGGCCGAGAAGCTGCTCGCCCTCCTGCTTCCGGTGGTTGAGGAAGGCGCGCCAGCGCCTGTCTCGAAACCCGGCAGGGTGTTCTTCACCAACTCCGGCACCGAGGCCAACGAGGTGGCGTTCAAGCTGACCCGGCGTACCGGCCGCACCCACGTGGTCGCGGCCGAGGGCGGCTTCCATGGCCGGACCATGGGTGCGCTGGCGCTGACCTCGAAGGAGGCCTACCGCACGCCGTTCGAACCGTTGCCCGGCGAGGTCACGTTCGTGCCGTACGGCGACGTCGACGCCTTGGCCGCAGCGGTGACCGACCGGACCGCCGCGGTCCTGCTGGAGCCGATGCAGGGCGAGGCCGGTGTCGTGGTACCCCCGGACGGCTACCTCGCCGCCGCCCGGGCGATCGCCACCGAGCACGGGGCGCTGCTGTGGCTCGACGAGATCCAGACCGGCATGGGGAGGGTGGGTCGGTGGTTCGCCCACCACGATTCGGTGGTTGAGGAGGTCTCTCGGCCGGTGGTTGAGGAGGGTGCGCAGCAACCGTCTCGAAACCAACCGTCTCGAAACCAGGTCACCCCGGACATCGTCACCGTCGCCAAGGGCCTCGCGGGCGGGTTCCCGATCGGCGCCTGCATCGGCCTGGGGGAGGCCGGGAGGCTGCTCGAGCCCGGCAACCACGGGACCACGTTCGGCGGCAACCCGGTCGCCTGCGCGGCCGCGCTCGCGGTCATCGCCACCATCGAGTCCGAGGGTCTCCTCGAGCACGTCACGGTCCTGGGCCAGAAGCTCCGTGACGGACTCGCGGCCGACCCGCGGGTGACCGAGGTGCGGGGAGAGGGCCTGCTGATCGGGCTCGACCTCGCGTCGGACGCCTCCGCCGCGGTGTCCGCCGCGGCGCTCGAACGCGGGTTCATCGTCAACAACCCCACGCCGCGCCGGATCCGCCTCGCGCCGCCGCTCGTGCTCACCCAGGACGACGCCAACGCGTTCCTGACCGCGTGGCCACGGATCCTCGACGAGGCGATGGGGACGCAACCATGATCCGCAGCTTCCTGCGCGACGACGACCTGACGCCAGCCGAGCAGACGAGGGTCCTCGACCTGGCGGCGACGCTCAAGACCTCGCCGTACGACGCGAAGCCGCTCGCCGGGCCGAAGACGGTCGCGATGATCTTCGACAAGCAGACCCTGCGCACGCAGGCGTCCTTCGCCGCAGGCATCGCCGAGCTCGGGGGCCACCCGATGCTCGTCGACGGTTCCCTCGCCGGCATCGGGGTCCGCGAGTCCGTCGAGGACGTCGCCCGGGTCCTGGGTCGCCAGGCCTCGGCGATCGTCTGGCGGACCTACGCCCAGGACAACCTCGAGCTGATGGCGACGCACGCCGGGGTCCCGGTCGTCAACGCCCTCACCGACGACTTCCATCCGTGCCAACTCCTCGCGGACCTGTTGACCATCCGCGAGCGCAAGGGGGAGCTGGGCGGCCTCACCGCCGCCTTCGTCGGTGACGGCGCCTGCAACATGGGCAACTCCTGGCTGCTGGCCGGTGCCTCCGCCGGGATGCACGTGCGGATCGGGTCGCCCGACGGGTACGCACCCGGGGACGACATGGTGGCCACCGCCAACGAGATCGGCCGGACGACCGGCGGCTCGGCGGTCCTCGTCACCGACCCCCACGCGGCGGTCGCGGGCGCCGACGTGGTCGTCACCGACACGTGGATCTCGATGGGCAAGGAGGACGAGGCAGCCGCCCGGACCGCGGTCTTCTCGCCGTACTCCCTGACTCCGGAGCTGCTCGCCGGGGCCGCCGCCGACGCAACCGTGCTGCACTGCCTGCCGGCCTACCGCGGCAAGGAGATCGCCGCCGAGGTGATCGACGGCCCGCAGAGCGCGGTGTGGGACGAGGCCGAGAACCGGCGGCACGCCCAGAAGGCGATCCTCGCGTTCCTCCTCGAGGCACTGCCATGAGCGACGCCGCGCTGCGACCCTCCACCAAGAACGCCCGGCACCGCCTGATCGTCGAGCTCGTGAGCACCACGGAGGTCCACTCCCAGGGCGAGCTCGCCGACCTGCTGGCCGAGAGCGGGGTCCGGGTCACCCAGGCCACGCTCTCCCGCGACCTCGTCGAGCTCGACGCCGTCAAGGTGCGGGCACAGTCGGGTGCGCTGGTGTACGCCGTACCCGGCGAGGGCGGCGACCGGCGCGCCCTGGCGCCCGGGGAGACCGCGGCCGCCGGACACCGGCTGGCCCGGCTCAGCGCCGAGCTCCTGGTGAGCGCGGACGCGAGCGCCAACCTCGTCGTGCTCCGCACTCCTCCCGGGGCTGCCCAGTTCCTCGCCTCGGCCTTCGACAAGGCGGACTTCCCCGACATCATCGGCACCATCGCCGGCGACGACACGGTGCTCGTGATCGGTCGGGACCCGGCGGGCGGCGACGAGCTGGCCCGACGATTCCTGGCGCTGGCCGAGAGCTACCACGCCCCGCCCGCGCCCTGAACCCTGCCGGCCCCGAGCACCATTCTTTGACAACGAACAGAGGAACTACGTGAGCAAGGTCCTGACCTCCCTGCCGATCGGCGAACGCGTCGGCATCGCCTTCTCGGGAGGACTCGACACATCCGTCGCCGTCGCCTGGATGCGGGCCAAGGGCGCGGTGCCGTGCACCTACACCGCTGACATCGGGCAGTACGACGAGCCGGACATCAGCGGTGTCCCCACCCGCGCCGTGCAGTACGGGGCCGAGATCGCCCGGTCGGTCGACTGTCGCACCGCGCTGGTCGAGGAGGGTCTGGCCGCGCTGGTCTGCGGCGCCTTCCACATCCGCTCGGGCGGCCGCGCGTACTTCAACACGACGCCGCTGGGCCGCGCGGTCACCGGCACCATGCTGGTCCGGGCCATGCACGAGGACGGCGTCGACATCTGGGGCGACGGGTCGACCTTCAAGGGCAACGACATCGAGCGCTTCTACCGGTACGGCCTGCTCGCCAACCCGGCGCTGCGCATCTACAAACCCTGGCTCGACGCGGAATTCGTCGCCGAGCTCGGCGGTCGCGCCGAGATGAGCCAGTGGCTGGTCGAGCGCGACCTGCCCTACCGCGACAGCACGGAGAAGGCGTACTCCACCGACGCCAACATCTGGGGCGCGACCCACGAGGCCAAGACCCTCGAGCACCTCGACGTCTCCCTCGAGACCGTCGAGCCGATCATGGGCGTCAAGTTCTGGGACCCCGCGGTCGAGATCGCCCCCGAGGACGTGACGATCCGCTTCCACGCCGGACGTCCGGTCGCCGTCAACGGCAAGGACTACGACGATCCCGTTGCCCTGGTGCACGCGGTCAACGAGATCGGCGGTCGGCACGGGCTCGGCATGTCGGACCAGATCGAGAACCGCGTCATCGAGGCCAAGTCCCGGGGCATCTACGAGGCACCCGGCATGGCCCTGCTGTGGATCGCCTATGAGCGGCTGCTCAACGCGATCCACAACGAGGACACGATCGCCAACTACACGGCCCAGGGCCGCCAGCTCGGGCGGCTGCTCTACGAGGGCCGCTGGCTCGACCCGCAGGCGCTGATGCTGCGCGAGTCCATCCAGCGTTGGATCGCTTCGTTGGTGACCGGCGAGGTGACGCTCCGGCTGCGGCGGGGTGAGGACTACACGATCCTGCACACCGACGGCCCATCGTTCTCCTACCACCCGGACAAGCTCTCGATGGAGCGCACCGAGAACGCCGCCTTCGGCCCGGTCGACCGGATCGGCCAGCTCACGATGCGCAACCTCGACATCGCCGACTCGCGCTCGAAGCTCGAGCTCTACGCGGCGCAGCCGTTGGACCAGGGACAGGTCCTGGTCGAGCACGGCACCCTGTTCGGCGAGCTCGAGGCCGGGGGAGCCGACCGGATCGCCCGCAACCCTGCTGCGGAGCTGGACGCCGGTGACCTGGCGCTCGACAACGCGGCCATGGAGTTCGGCACAGACTGATGACCTTGGCGAAGCGCACCGTGCAGCACCGTGTCTGCGCCCGGGTTCTGCCCGTGAGCTCGGCCGGTGAGGTCCTGCTGCTGCACGGGTGGGACCCCGCGAACCCGGAGGAGCCGTACTGGTTCAGCATCGGGGGCGGCGTGGATCCCGGCGAGTCGCTGGAGCACGCGGCCGCGCGCGAGATGTTCGAGGAGACCGGGATCCGGATCTCACCGGACGACCTCGGCGATCCGGTGGCGCGCGAGGACATCGAGTTCGACTGGAGCATCTGGCACCTGGTGCAGGACCAGACGTTCTTCGCGCTGCGGATGGAGCCGGCCGAGGTGCACTTCGGCGGGCTGGAGCCGCTCGAGAAGGCGGCCATCGACAAGGCGGACTGGTGGGCCCCCGACGCGCTGGACGCGGACGGGTCCGCCGCGAACGAGCGACTGACCGACATCATGAGAGCCGCCGTCAAGGCGGTACTCGGAGGAGACCAGTGAGCGAGCGGGGCACGACGAACACCGGCAAGCTGTGGGGCGGGCGCTTCGAGGGCGGACCCTCCCGGGAGCTCGACGCGCTCTCGAGGTCGACGCACTTCGACTGGCGGCTGACGCCGTACGACCTCGCGGGCTCCCGGGCCCACGCGCATGCCCTGCACAGCGCGGGGCTGCTCAGCGACGGGGACCTCGCCGAGCTCCGCCGCGGCCTGGCCGCACTGGGGGAGCGGTACGCCGCCGGCGTGCTGCTCCCGGACCCGTCGGACGAGGACGTCCACGGCGCGCTCGAGCGGCTGCTGCTCGAGGAGGTCGGTGCCGAGGTCGGCGGTCGGCTTCGGGCGGGGCGCAGTCGCAACGACCAGATCGCGACCCTGTTCAAGGTGTTCCTGCGCGACCACGCACGCACGATCGCCGGACAGGTGCTCGACCTCGTCGGCGTCCTCGCCGACCGGGCCGGTCGGCACCTCGGCGTGATCATGCCCGGCCGGACGCATCTGCAGCACGCCCAGCCGGTACTGCTGTCGCACCACCTGCTCGCGCACGCTTGGCCGCTGCTGCGCGACGTCGACCGGCTGCTCGACTGGGATGACCGGGTCGCGGCGGATTCGCCGTACGGCTCCGGTGCGCTGGCCGGCCAGAGCCTTGGGCTGGACCCCGAGGGCGTTGCGGCGGAGCTGGGCTTCAGCGGCTCCAGCGCCAACTCGATCGACGGCACCTCGTCGCGGGACTTCGTCGCTGAGTTCGCCTTCGTCAGCGCCCAGATCGGCGTCGACGTGAGCCGGTTCGCCGAGGAGATCATCCTCTGGTCGACGCGGGAGTTCGGCTTCGTCAGGCTGCACGACTCCTGGTCGACCGGATCCAGCATCATGCCGCAGAAGAAGAACCCCGACATCGCCGAGCTGGCCCGCGGCAAGGCCGGACGGCTGATCGGCAACCTCAGCGGACTGCTGGCGACGCTCAAGGCCCTCCCGCTGGCCTACAACCGGGACCTGCAGGAGGACAAGGAGCCCGTCTTCGACTCCGTCGACACCCTCGAGGTGCTGCTTCCCGCCTTCAGCGGCATGGTGGCCACCCTGACGTTCGACGCCGAGCGGATGGCCGAGCTCGCGCCGCAGGGCTTCTCGCTCGCCACCGACATTGCCGAGTGGCTGGTCCGCGAGGGGGTTCCGTTCCGCGTCGCCCACGAGGTCGCCGGCTCGTGCGTCCGGCGCTGCGAGGAGCTCGGGATCGAGCTGCACGAGCTCACCGACGAGCAGTTCGCCGAGATCTCACCCCGGCTGACCCCTGCCGTCCGGGCCGTCCTGACCGCCGAGGGCTCGGTCGCCTCGCGCGACGGGCGCGGCGGCACGGCGCCGGACCGGGTCCGCGAACAGCTGGCCGAGCTGCTGACGACCGCAAGCGCCCACCGGGCCCGCCTTGCCTGACCTGATCCCGACCCTCCACGGCCCGGTGTTCGAGGTCGCGCCCCGGCTGCTGAACGCGGTGCTCCGATACGGCGAGGTCGGCGTACGTCTGACCGAGGTCGAGGCGTACGCCGGACCCGACGACCCCGGTTCGCACGCCCATCGCGGCCGGACCCGTCGCAACAAGGTCATGTTCGGTCCGGCCGGGCGGCTCTACTGCTACTTCACCTACGGCATGCACGTCTGCTGCAACGTGGTCACGGGGGAGGCGGGCGACCCGAGCGCGGTGCTGCTCCGGGCCGGCGAGGTGGTCGAGGGCATCGACATTGCCCGGTCGCGACGTCCGGGCTCCTCGGACCGTGACCTGGCCCGCGGTCCGGCCCGGCTCTGCCGGGCCCTGGGCATCGAGCTCGCCGACGACGGCGCCGACCTCGTCGCCGGACCGATAACGCTCACCCCGGGCGCGCCACCGTCGGCGGTGTCGTCCGGGCCGCGGGTCGGGCTCCGCGGGGCCCCTGAGCGGCCCTGGCGGTTCTGGGCGACCGGGGCGCCGACGGTGTCGTCGTACCGACCGGCAAAGGCGCTCTGACCTGCACGAACGTCGCGCCGGCGCTCTTGGACGGACCCCGATTTGAACGGGTCACCATCGTGCTGTTAACGTTGCTTCTCGCCGCGGAAAGCGGCTCCCCAACGGTCGTCAGACCAGCTCGGCAGGGGAGCGGTGCGCCCGGCGCCAGGCGGGATCCCAACGGTCGACTGTGAAGTTGACTCGGCAGATCTCACCCGGTAATGTTTCGCAGGTTGCCCCGCCGACGGTCCGCAAGGGCTGTGACGGTGCGCGTCTGATTTTTGAGAACTCAACAGTGTGTCATAGTCGACGAATTAGTTTGACATGCCCTTATCTTTTTGGTTTGGGTTGTTTTTTCGGCAATGATTCTGGCGATAGTGTCAGGGTTTGTT
>JAOPXC010000298.1 GCA_025965335.1 Nocardioides sp.
GACTCCCTGACGACGCGCACCGCGGCGGCGACCGCCTCGGAGACACCACCCGTCTCGTCGCCGGTGGTGGGACTGATGCTGAACGCCACGATCATGGTCGAACCGTATCCAGCCGGCCCTACCGGACCACGCGCGGCACCGGTTCCTCGAGCTCGTCCGGTGCCGGCACCAACAGGCGCAGCCGAGCCAGAGCGTCCCGCGCCCGGGACTTGACCGCGCCGACGCAGGTGGGTCGTGGCGGTCGGTGCGGGGTCGCCGCCCCAGCCGAGAAAGCGGATGGACGGCTCCCCCGGTGCCGCAGTCGGGCAGTTGCGCTGGCGGCGAGGCGAAGGCTTCGAAGTCATCCATCCACCACACCTCGCTACCGAACTCAGCCGGCGTTGAAGAGGACGTACTCACCCCGGCGCACGAAGAACCCCACGGGCCGCGAGGTGCTGATGCAGGTCACGCCGATGTCCTCCGAGAGGCAGATCACCTTGGCCGTGCCGACCACGGTGCCGTAGTCGACGGTCGGCCAGGACCCCGGAGCCCGGATCGTGTCCGTGTTGCAGATCGCCCGGGCCCGTCCGCCGCGGATCTCGAGTCTGCCCACGAACGGCGTCGGGGCCGGGCCGCAAACCGCCGGGTCGCGGATCGCCCCCTCGACCAGCTCGCAGCTCGGAGGCATCAGCCTGCTGCCGAGGACGCAGTAGATGTTGGCCGAGGGCGACTTCCACCGGCTCGACTGCTGGAACGTAGGACTCTCCGCCTCCGCGGCCGAGATGTGCTCGAGGGCCTGGACGTAGGTCCGCGGTGGCCGCGAGACGTTCGCGGACGGGTCCGGAGAAGGAGCTGGAGACCCCGGGAAGGTCACGGTCGGCACCTGGATCGAGGGCAGCGCGGTCGGCGTGGTCGAGGCCGCTCCCGATGGGTCCGAGGTTGCCGAGGACGAGGCGGGCTGCGTGACGGTCTGCGTCACGGTCACGGGCGCCAGCGGTCCGGCGCTGTTGTCACCGCCTCCGCAGGCCATGAGGGCGATGGACAGCCCCAGCACGACCAGTGCCACGCGAATCATGGGCGACAGAGTGGCACAGGTCGGGACGCCGGGGACTCACATTTCCTGCTGGCCGCGGTCCGATGCATGCCCCGAGAACAGGCGCCCGGTCAGGAGCAACCGGCCGAGCACGAACAACCACACGGCGGTGTAGACGACGCTGGCCAGCACGTCGGTGGCGTGGTGTGCGCCCTGGTAGAGCCGCGCGATCAGCACCACGGCAGGCACCGCGAGGAGCACCCAGACCCAGCGACGGGCGCCGCGTGCAAAGGCCCACGTCAGTACGACGATGCCGCCGTAGACCGCGGTCGCGGTGCCCACGTGCCCCGAGGGGTAGCTGTGGTCGGCCACCAGACCGGCGTCGAGGATCCGGACCGGCGGCCGAGGCCGAGGCGCGACCTGGGTGGCTACGAAGTAGAAGCCGCCGACGCCCGCCGTGAGCAGCGCGAAAAAGACCACCGGCACCAGCGAGCGTTGCCACAACGAGAACGCCAGCGCCGCGACCACCGCCACGCTCATGCCCACGATCGTCTCGCCCAGGAACGTGCCCACCTCGGCCGGCTCGTTCAGCGCGGAGGTGCGCTCCCCCGCGAACCAGCGCGAGATCGGGTTGTCGAACGAGTCCACGGCGTGCTGCCACGGGTGCGTGATGAGCCAGCCGAAGCCGACCACCAGCCCCAGGATGACCGCCCAGGTCACCAGGACCGCGACGCCGACGACGACCGCTCCCCGCCGGGGCGTGCCGAGCCGGAGGGGCGTGGACGTGGCGCTGTGGGACATGGGTGGGAGTGTGCTCCCCGGAGGCGCGCGGCAAACCCCGGGCAGCCCGATCGGGCGCAGGGCTCGCTCAGGCCTTGAGCAGGTTCCGCAGGACGAACTGCATGATCCCGCCGTTGCGGTAGTAGTTGGCCTCGCCGGGGGTGTCGATGCGGACGACCGCGTCGAACTCCTTGTCGTCGGCCTTCACCTTCACGGTCTTCGGGGTCCTGCCGTCGTTGAGCTCGGTGACCCCGGTGATCGAGAAGGTCTCCTCACCGCTGAGCCCGAGCGACTCGGCGTTCTGGCCCTCGGGGTACTGCAGTGGCAGCACGCCCATGCCGATGAGGTTCGACCGGTGGATGCGCTCATAGGACTCGGCGATGACGGCCCTGACGCCCAGGAGCGCCGTACCCTTCGCGGCCCAGTCGCGCGACGAGCCGGAGCCGTACTCCTTGCCGGACAGGACGACCAGCGGGGTGCCCGCGGCGAGGTAGTTCTCCGACGCCTCGAAGACCGACGTGACCTCGCCGTCGCGGGTGAAGTCGCGGGTGAAGCCGCCCTCGGTGCCGGGCGCGAGCTGGTTGCGCAGCCGGATGTTCGCGAACGTGCCGCGGATCATCACCTCGTGGTTGCCGCGGCGCGAGCCGTACGAGTTGAAGTCGCGCTGCTCGACGCCGTGCTCGGCGAGGTACTTGCCCGCCGGCGAGTCCTTCTTGATGGCGCCGGCCGGGCTGATGTGGTCGGTCGTGACCGAGTCGCCGAGCCTGAGGAGAACCCGGGCGCCCTCGATGTCGGTGACCGGCTCCGGCTCGTGGGGCATGCCGTCGAAGTACGGAGGCTTCCGGACGTACGTCGAGCTCTCGTCCCAGGCGAACGTCTTGCCCTCGGGCGTGGGCAGCGACTGCCACGCCTCGTCGCCGGCGAACACGTCGGCGTAGTCAGTCGTGAACATCTCGGAGGTGATCGCGGTCGCGATGACGTCCTCGACCTCCTTGGCGGTCGGCCAGATGTCCTTCATGAACACGTCGTTGCCGTCGGTGTCCTGGCCCAGCGGGTCGTTGAAGAGGTCGACGTCCATCGAGCCGGCCAGCGCGTAGGCGACGACCAGCGGCGGGGACGCGAGGTAGTTCATCTTGATGTCGGGGTTGATCCGGCCCTCGAAGTTGCGGTTCCCCGAGAGCACCGAGACGACCGCGAGGTCGTTGTCGTTGACGGC
>JAOPXC010000333.1 GCA_025965335.1 Nocardioides sp.
CCGTCGCCGCTGCTCGAGCACCTGGTCACCGCGGGCTACCTCGGCCGCAAGACCAAGCGTGGCTTCCGGGACTATTCGCAGCGCTGAAGTTCGCCACGAGTGACGGCGCTCACGAGTGGGTACCGACTCTCTCATGACAGTCGAAACCGGTCGGATCAAGACCGACATCCCGGCCCGGCTGGACCGGCTGCCGTGGGCCCGTTGGCACTGGCTCGTGGTGATCGGCCTCGGCACCGTGTGGATCCTCGACGGGCTCGAGGTCACGATCGTCGGATCGATGTCCGACGCTCTCGCGAACCCGCAGACGGGTCTCGGCATGAGCAGCTACCAGGTAGGTCTCGCCGGGGCGACGTACGTCGCCGGCGCCTGCCTTGGCGCGCTGTTCTTCGGCCAGCTCACCGACCGGATGGGCCGGAAGAGGCTGTTCCTGATCACGCTCGCGGTCTACACCTTCGCCACCGTGCTGACCGCTTTCTCGATGAACCCGACGTGGTACCTCGCCTGCCGCTTCCTGACCGGCACCGGCATCGGCGGTGAGTACGCCGCCATCAACTCCGCGATCGACGAGTTGATCCCCGCGAAGTACCGGGGCCGCGTCGACGTCGCCATCAACGGCTCGTTCTGGGTCGGCGCGGCCGGCGGCGCCCTGCTGACGATCCCGCTGCTCGACCCCACGGTCATCAACCAGGAGTGGGGCTGGCGGCTGGCGTTCGGCCTGGGCGCGATCCTCGCGCTGGGGATCCTCGTCGTCCGACGGCAGGTCCCGGAGAGCCCGCGGTGGCTGTTCATCCACGGACGCGAGGACGAGGCCGAGCGCATCGTGCAGGACATCGAGCGGAAGGTTGCCGAGGAGGCCGGCACGCCCCTGCACGACGTCTCGGAGACCATCACGATCCGGCAGCGCAAGTCGATCGGCTTCGGCCTGATCGCCCGGACGGTCTTCACGCTCTACCCCAGGCGCACCGTGCTGTGCTTCTCGCTCTTCGTCGGTCAGGCGTTCCTCTACAACGCGTTCTTCTTCACCTACGGGGACAGCCTGACGACGTTCCTCGACGTGAAGCAGACCGGCTGGTACCTCGCGATCTTCGCGGCCAGCAACTTCGCGGGGGCCTTGCTGCTGAGCCGGCTGTTCGACAGCGTGGGCCGGGTCCCCATGATCACCGGGACCTACATCGTGTCCGGTGTGCTGCTCGGCATCACGGGGTTCTTCCTCGACAGCGTCACCGCCACCACGCTGACCCTGATGGGGTCGATCATCTTCTTCTTCGCCTCGGCCGGAGCCAGCGCCGCGTACCTGACCGCCAGCGAGGTGTTCCCCCTGGAGACGCGAGCCCTGTGCATCGCGTTCTTCTACGCGATCGGCACCGCGGCCGGTGGCATCACCGGCCCGCTGCTGTTCGGCAAGCTCATCGACGATGCGTCGGCGAGTGGCGACATCACGGGGATCGCTCCGGGTTACTACCTGGGAGCGACGCTGATGGTGGCCGGTGGCGTCGTGGCGGCGTTCCTCGGGGTGCGGGCCGAGGGCCAGTCCCTCGAGAGCATCGCCCAGCCGCTGACCGCCGAGGACGAACCCGGGACCAACGCCGGCGGCAGCGGGCGACCGGCGACGCAGCCCGCCTGACCGTCGGTCCCGAACAACTGACCCGTCAGCCGTCAGCCGGCGGACGCCAGGGCTTGAGCCAGTCGGTCTCCGGCCAGCCTTCGCGACCGGCGATCAGCTCGTACATCGTCGCGCCGTCCACGCCCTCCCTGACGAGGTCGGCGTGACCGGCGTGCCGGGCGAGCTCCTCGATGAGGTGGAACCACACCCAGCGCACCGACCACGCGTCGATGTCGGTCGGGTTCCAGGGCGCGGGCGGGATCGGGACCGGGGTGTCGAGGTCGACGGTCCGGACCGCCTCCAGCACGCGGGCGCACATGTCGTCGTACGCCGCGAGCGCGGCCTCGATCGTGTCGTGGTCGTGCCAGGTCCAGCCGTCCTGGTGGTCGGCGTACTGCTGCTCCATCGTCCGGTCGTCGACGAAGTGATCCGGAGCAGCGAGCACCGATCGCAGCCAGCGGTCCTGTGTCTGGGTGACGTGCTTGAGCAGGGCCCCCACGGTGATCGTGCTGGGTGGCGACGCGGCCAGCCCGGCCTGGGCGTCGGTGAGGCCGTAGGCCGCGGCCCGGAACGCGTCCTGCTGCTGGATGAGGAAAGCGACGTGGGCGGAGCGCTCGTCGGTCACGGGGGGAGCCTGCGCGGGCATGTCAGTGGTCCTTCCGGTCGAGGTTGTCGGCCAGCCTAGAAGGGGGTCGGGCCAGATATCCGGCCCGGTCGCCGGCTGTTGGAATCGGCGCCCGAGGGGCGGGCCGTACTCTGGATCCATGACAGGCGTGGTGGTCCTTCTCATCCTGGTCGGCGCGATCGTCGCCGCCGTCGTGGCGAGCCGCAACGGCAAGCGCCGCGAGCTCGAACGGCGGCAGGCGGAGCTCGAGCCGATCAAGAAGTTCGCCTTCGAGGACATCACCGCGCTCGGGGTCGAGCTCCAGTCGCTCGACGCCGACCTGCTCGGCCACGATCTCGACGCGGGGGCGAACGCCGACTACCAGCGGGCCCTGGACTCCTACGAGGCCGCCAAGACGGCCGGTGACGCGATCCTGGAGCCCGAGGACCTGAAGAACGTGGCCGAGATCCTCGAGGACGGTCGCTACGCCATCCTCTGCGTCCGGGCCCGGGTGGCGGGGGAACCGCTGCCGACCCGGCGCCCACCGTGCTTCTTCGACCCCCGGCACGGTCCGTCGGTGGAGGACGTCCCGTACGCCCCGCCCGGTGGCGCCACGCGCGACGTACCCGCCTGCGCCCTGGACGCCGAGCGGGTCCGTGCCGGCGCCGACCCCGACATCCGGAAGGTGATGGTGGGCTCGCAGCGGGTGCCGTACTGGCAGGGCGGTCGTGCCTACCAGCCGTACGCCGCCGGCTACTTCGGCGGCGGTGGGGCGATGAATCTGATGTTCATGGGCCTGATGTTCGGCGGGTTGGGTGGCTTCGACGCGCTCGGCGACGGGATCGGCGCGCTCGGCGACGGCGTCGGAGACGTGTTCGGCGGGATCGGTGACGGGATCGGGGACATGTTCGACGGGTTCGACTTCTGAGCCAGCTCAGGGTCCTCGGCCTGCTGAGCCTCCTGCTGGGGGTCCTGGCGGTGCCTGCGGCGTCGTACGCCGCGATCGATCCGCTGCCGGTCGGAACCGACGTCGACTACCAGCTCGGCGGCGCCAAGGCGATGCCCGCGCACGTCGGCATCGTCGTGCGGGACCGAGCCGCCGCTCCGGCGGCGCGCCGTTACAACGTCTGCTACGTCAACGGTTTCCAGACCCAGGAGGGCGAGCAGGGGTTCTGGGGCCGGCACCAGGACCTCGTACTGCACGACGCCGCGGGCCAGCCGGTGGAGGACGAGGCCTGGAACGAGTTCCTGCTCGACCTGCGCACCGCCGACAAACGGGTGGCCCTCGCGAAGATCGTCGGCCGGTGGGTCCGTGGCTGCGCCGAGGACGGCTTCGACGCCGTGGAGTTCGACAACCTCGACTCCTTCACCCGCAGCGACGGGCTGCTCAAGCGCAAGCAGGCGATCGCCTACGCGACGCTGCTCGTGAAGAAGGCGCACGGCTCCGGTCTGGCCGCGGGCCAGAAGAACCTCGCCGGCTTCGACGGGACGAGGGTGGGTTATGACTTCGCGGTGTCGGAGGAGTGTGGGCGCTACGACGAGTGCGCCTCGTACGTCGCGCACTACGGTCGCCGGGTGCTGGCGATCGAGTACCGCCGTCAGGACTTCCGATCGACCTGCGACCAGTTCGGGAGCCGGCTCGCGGTGGTGCTGCGCAACCGGGCGCTGAGCCCGGGCGGCGTGCACCGCTGGTGCTGAGGTCGGTGGCCACGCCGTAGATTCGTGCTGTGACCGCCCAGAAGATCCGCGCCAACTCGGTGCTGCCGGCGCGGCGTACCCCCCTCGCCCTGGAGACCGCCGACGGCCTCTCGCTGGTCGGCGAGGTCGCCGTACCCCTCGACCGCGAGCCCGTCGCGACCCTCATCTGCCTGCACCCCCTGCCGACCCACGGCGGGATGATGGACAGCCACATCTTCCGCAAGGCCGCGTTCCGCCTGCCCGCCCTCGCTGGGATCGCTGTTCTCCGGTTCAACACGCGGGGCACGTGGAGCGAGCAGGGCACCAGCGAGGGGGAGTTCGACAACGGGGTGGGGGAGCAGTACGACGTCGCGGCGGCCATCGAGTACGCCGACTTCCACGACCTCCCGAACATCTGGCTGGTCGGCTGGTCGTTCGGCACCGACCTCGCGCTGATGTACGGCCTGGACCCGATCGTGCGGGGCGTCGTGCTGCTCAGCCCGCCGCTGCGGTTCTCGTCCGACGTGCATCTCGCCGACTGGGCGGAGTCCGGGAAGCCGGTCCACGTGTTCGTCCCGGAGCTCGACGACTACCTCCGCCCGCCCGAGGCGCGCGAGCGCTTCGCCGCGATCCCGCAGGCCGAGGTCGTGGCCTTTCCCGGCTCGAAGCACCTGTGGGTCGGCGATGCCGAGAAGGTCCTCGACGAGATCGTCCGGCGGGTCGCGCCGTCGGTCCCGGTCCCGCTTCCCACCGAGTGGGACGGCCCGATGGAGACGGCCGACACGAGCGCCTACAACGCGCACAACCTGGCCGCGTACAAGGACGTCCCCGTGCCGGGCCCGGCTCAGAACCCGATCCAGGACTGAGCGCCATCGCCGGTTGAGCAGCGAGCGCTGGCGGGGCGTCGTCGAAACCCCTGCCACGACACCCGTCCCCCGGTGGTTGAGGAGGTTGCGCTGAGCAACCGTCTCGAAACCCCGCAAGGCCAGGCAGGGCGGTGAGCAGGGACGCGCGGGTCAGCGGAGCTCGTGGGTGCCGAGCGGGGTGACCAGGTAGCGCCGGTGGTGGGGTGAGGTCCAGGTGTAGCTGCCGTCGGTGTTGCGTTGGTATCGCCATCTGCCGGCGGTCTTGCAGCGGTGGTGTCGTCGGCACAGCGGCGCCAAATTCTCGGGTCTGGTCTGGGCGGGTGGGCCGGGGTCCTGCGGGGTGCCGGGGTCGTAGGGGGCGATGTGGTCCAGGTCGCAGCTGCGGGAGCCGGTTTCGCACCACGGGAACACACAGTGCGGGTCCCGGAGCCTGACGAGTTCTTGCATCCACGTGGGTGGGTCGTGTTGGTCGACGGCGTCGACCCGGCCCAGGTCCAGGACGGGTTGGATCCTGACGTGCCGGGAGCCGGTGAGCCAGTCCCCGATCCGCGCCACGGTGGTGGGTCCGAGCCGTTCGACCACTCCCACACCCGCAGCACCCCTGTCAGTGTCGGTCAGGGCGGCGTCGAGCTGGGCCCAGTCGAGGTGGACGTAGCACGTCCAGTCCCGCCTCCTGCGCATCGTCGTCGTGGGTCTCGACGAGCTCGACCAGCGGGGGTCGCCGGCGGGTGCGGGGGGCCCGGACGGGGTGTCGGGGTTGGTGAGTTGGTCGGCGATCACGCCGAGGGCCTTGGCCTTGCGCAGGTCCAGGGCGTCTTCGTCCCCGCCGCGTTTCAACGCCTCGGCGGTCTCGCAGACGAGGTCGTGGAACCTCGTCAGGTCGGTGGTGTCACCGACGGCGTCGATCCACGACGTTGCGGCCCAGTCCCCGGGGCCGCCGTGGTGGAGGTCGACCCCCCAGGCGGCCCGGGCCCGGTCCTCGGCGACCGCGACCGTCTCGGGGTCGAACCGGGCCCGGGCTTCGGCGACGGCCCGCTCGATCGTGAGCGTCCCGCAGGAGTCGATCCGTTCCACCAGCACCGCATCCACCTGCCGGGCGGCCGCCAGGGACAGGGACGCGGTGGCCTGGGCGAGGCGGCGGGCCCGCCAGGGGGCAATGTTGAGGGACTGCACCCGCCGCCAGGTCCCGGGCTGGCGGTGCTCGAGGTTCAACGCGTCGGCCATCAGCTGCAGCCCGGCGCGGGTGGAGATCCCCAACGCGGCGGCGAACGGTTCCGCGGCGAACGCCGCGACCAGCGGGGTGCCGTCCCCACCGATGGCCTCGTCACAACCCAACAAGTCGGGTCCGCCGGCCTCCGACCAGGTCGCATGACCGGTCGGGTCGCCGGTGTCGGTCTTGGCGGGTTGCAGCACACACCACCTGGCCGCGAGGTTCAGCTTGGTCCGCTCCGCGGCCCGGACCCTGGTTTCGGCGTCCCTGGCCAGGACCAGCAGCGTGTCCGCGTCGAGGTCGTCGACCTCGTAGGGGAACCCTTCGCTGTCCATCTCGATCATGGGTCCAGCCAAGCACCCGGCACCGACAGTCCCGGGGCCCGGAAGCCCTTGTTCCACAGGGGAAACGAACAACACCTGGAAAATCTTTCGAGAGCAACCACACCCGGTTGACCACGACGGCGGGTGAGGTGCCCGACGTACACCGAGGTCCACGGTGACCACCGCCGACAGTGGCCACACCACCCCGGTGATCCCACTCAAGACGCCCTGCCTGGCCTCACCGGGTCTCGACAAGCTCGACCAACGGTCGGGCACCGCCCTGCGTTACCTCACCGGGTCTCGACAAGCTCGACCAGCGAGGGGGCACCGCCCTGCCTGCTGTCGCCGGGTTTCGAGACGGTTGCTAGCGCAACCTCCTCAACCAGCGGGGGTGGGTCGAGACGGTTGCTGCGCAACCTCCCCAACCAGCGAGGGGGTCTCGATGAGCTCGACCAGCGGGGGTCACCGCCCCTGCGTTCCCTCACCGGGTCTCGACAAGCTCGACCAGCGAGAGGGACGTTGCTCAGCGCAACCTCCTCAACCAGCGAGGGTTGGTCAGCGGGCTCGGACCAGCCGCACCACGTGGTCGACGACGTGGTCGGCCGCGACGTTCTCGGCGTTGCCGGTGGCGCGGTCCTTGACCTCGATCGTGCCGTCGGCCAGGCCCTTGCCGACCACGACGATGGTCGGGACGCCGATCAGCTCGGCGTCCTTGAACTTCACGCCGGGGCTGATCTTGCCGGCCCGGTCGTCGTAGAGCACGTCGATGCCCTGGTTGGACAGCTCGTGCGCGATCCGCTCGGCGGCCGCGATGACCGCCTCGTCCTTGCCGGCGGAGACCAGATGCACGTCGGCGGGCGCGACCTCGCGCGGCCAGACCAGCCCGCGGTCGTCGAGCGTGCCCTCGGCGATCGCGGCAACGGCTCGCGAGGGACCGATGCCGTAGGAGCCCATCGTCACGGTCACGAGCTTGCCGTTCTCGTCGAGCACCTTCAGGTCGAGCGCGTCGGCGTACTTGCGACCCAGCTGGAAGATGTGGCCCATCTCGATGCCGCGGGCGGACTCCAGGGTGCCGTCCTGGCAGTTCGGGCAGGCGTCACCGTCGCGGACGTCGGCCGCCTCGATGGTGCCGTCGGGCACGAAGTCACGTCCGACGACCAGGTCGATCACGTGGCTGCCGTCGACGTTGGCTCCGGTGACCCACCGGGTGCCCTCGACGATCCGGGGGTCGACGAGGAAGCGGATCTCCGACTCGCTCTTCTCCCCCAGCGCGCCCGGGCCGATGTAGCCCTTGACCAGCGACGGGTACGCCGCGAAGTCGGCCTCTCCGAACGGCTCGACCTCGATGGGTTCCATCTGGCCCTCGAGACGCTTCTGGTCCACCTCGCGGTCGCCGGGCACGCCGATGGCGACGGGCTCGCGCCTCCCGCCCGGGTGTTTGAGCACGACGAGGACGTTCTTCAGCGTGTCGCCGGCGGCCCAGGGGCGGTCCTCGCGGGGGAACTTCTCGTTGAGGTGGTTGACCAGCGACTCGATCGTGGGCGTGTCCGGCGTCTGCTCGGCATGCGCGTCGGGGGCGTCGTCGTACGGGACGGGCGCGGGCGCGCGCACCTCCACGGCCTCCACATTCGCTGCGTAGTCGCAGTTGGTGCACCTGACGTAGGTGTCCTCGCCGACCTCGGCGCGGGCCAGGAACTCCTCGGACTTCGAGCCACCCATCGCACCCGAGGTGGCCTTGACGATGACGTACTCGAACCCGAGCCGGTCGAAGATTCGGATGTAGGCGTTGCGATGCATCTGGTAGCTGCGCTCGAGACCGGCGTCGTCGACGTCGAAGGAGTAGGAGTCCTTCATCACGAACTCGCGACCCCGAAGCAGGCCGGCCCGGGGGCGGGCCTCGTCGCGGTACTTCGTCTGGATCTGGTAGATCGACAGGGGCAGATCCTTGTACGACGAGTACAGGTCCTTCACGACGAGCGTGAACATCTCCTCGTGGGTGGGCCCGAGGAGGTAGTCGTTGCCCTTGCGGTCCTTGAGCCGGAACAGCCCAGCGCCGTACTCCGTCCAGCGGCCGGTCGCCTCGTAGGGCTCGCGGGGCAGCAGCGCCGGGAACAGCATCTCCTGGGCGCCCATGGCGTCCATCTCGTCGCGGATGATCTGCTCCACGCGCCGCAGCACACGCAGCCCGAGCGGCAGCCAGGTGTAGATCCCGGGGGCGGCCCGGCGGATGTAACCGGCGCGGACGAGCAGCCGGTGGCTCGGGACCTCGGCGTCGACGGGGTCCTCTCGCAGGGTCCGCACGAACAGGCTCGACATCCGGGTGATCATGGGCGCAAGGCTACGGGTGGGGGTCGGCGCGGAGCGAACCAGTTCCTCCCCACCCGGCGTCGAGGTCTACGCCGTGCCGCGGGCGGCCCTCAGGGCGGCCCGGATCATCGGGATCTGGAACGGCAGCCGACCGAAGGCCGCGACCTTGAACGGGGTGTTGTTCGAGCGCGAGGCGTCCGCGGCCATCTTGAGGTTGCCCGGGTAGACGCCCAGGAGCAGGAAGGCGCTGGCCCAGCCGGCCAGCCTGCGGGTGGCGGGCAGGGCGAGGCCCGCAGCGCAGGCCAGCTCGGCGACGCCGCTGCCGAGGATCACCTCGCGGTGGGCCGGCACCCAGGTCGGCATCAACGGTTCGTAGACCTCGGGCTTGACGAGGTGGACGACGCCGCTGGCGGCGAAGCCGAGGGCGAGGAACTTGGTGCTTCTGGCGAGGCTCACGGAGGTGACCGTAGCCGTCCGGGTCAGAACATCACCGTCGAGAACCGCGCCGTCTCCGCGAAGCCGACCCGGCGATAGGCCTTACGGGCGGGCTCGTTCCACTCGTTGACATAGAGCGAGACGGTCGGCGCGATGTCCTGCCGCACCAGCTTGACGACCGCCGCCATACCCCCGATCGCGAGGCCCTCGCCGCGGCGGTCCGGTGGCACCCAGACCCCCTGGACCTGGGCGGCGTACGGCGAGACACACGCCACCTCGGCCTTGAACACGAGCCGACCGGCGTCGAACCGGGCGAACGACCAGCCCCGGCTCATCAGCTGGATGATCCGGGCCTTGTAGAGCTCGGCGCCGCCCCCAGCCTCCGGAGAGATGCCGACCTCCTCGGTGTACATCGCCACGCACGCCGGGTAGAGCTCGCCCATGTCCGCACGGTCGGTGCGGCGCACGAGCGGGTCCGGCTCGACGTGGGGTGGACCGGTGATCTCCAGGTGCGGCTGCCGCCAGCGCAGCTCACGGGGCTTGCCCCACGCCGCCGCCACGCCGTTCCAGAACACCCGCACCGCCTCGTGCGGTCCGACGATCGTCGAGACCGTCCGGCCCCGGGTGAGCGCCCGCTCGGCGAAGGCCTTGGCGTCGTCGGCGGTGGCCTGGATCGGCACCAGGTTGGCGCCCACGTGGCACGCGGAGACCAGCTCGCCGCCCTCGAAGCGTCCCCACATCTCGCCACCGAGCCAGCGAGGTTCGAGGTTGGTGGTCCGGGCGCGGTACTCGGCGAAGACGTTCACGACCGGGTCCCGCCCTGAGAGCGCGAGGAAAGCGTCGAGATCGGGTGCGCCGAGCGGGCGCACACCATGACGCGTCGTGAGCACGGGGCGAGCCTAGGACACCAGCGGGCCACTCCGGTCGTGCTGGGCCCACCGATCTACCTGATGCCGGGTCCGCTCGCTGGCAGGATGCCCGTCATGACCACGGTCGGACCCACCCAGGACGTGCCCGGAAACACCGGAGAGCGGGCGATCCGGGTGTTCGTCTCGTCCACGTTCCGCGACATGCAGGCCGAGCGCGAGGAGCTGGTGAAGCGCGTCTTTCCCCAGGTGCGGCGGCTGTGCGAGGAACGCGGCGTGGCCTGGTCCGAGGTCGACCTGCGCTGGGGTGTCACCGACGAGCAGAAGGCCGAGGGGGCCGTGCTGCCGATCTGCCTGGCCGAGATCGACCGGAGCCGGCCGTACTTCCTCGGCCTGCTCGGCCAGCGCTACGGCTGGATCCCCGAGGAGCTCCCACCGGGGCTGGCCGACCAGCTGCCGTGGCTCTCGAGCCTGTCGGGTACGTCGGTCACGGAGATGGAGGTGCTGCACGGCGTCCTCAACGATCCGGAGGCCGCGGGCCACGCGTTCTTCCACTTCCGCGACCCGGCCTGGGTCGACACCCGCCCGCCGGAGGAGCGCCTCGTGCTCGGCGAGCTGCCCTCGGACGACGAGGTGGCGGCACACGGCCGCGAGGCC
>JAOPXC010000336.1 GCA_025965335.1 Nocardioides sp.
CTTCACTGGGCCGTACCCTCAGTCCCTCTTGATGAGCAGGTCCCACCTTAGGGCAGCCGTCTCAGCATGTGTACATCGAGTCCGCCATCCGGACGTCCGCACCAGAGCATCGGCCGCCGTTCATCCCCCGGGCACGCGCCGGGCGCCGCAGGGTCACCGAGCGGGAGCACAGTCCCGCCTGCTCCCCCACTCACTCGGAAGGACGACTGTGCACCCCCAGGACCACTCGCACGACCACGACCACGACCACTCGCACGACCACCCCCACACCCACTCCCACGAGGTCGACGACCTGACCCGCGTGGCGCTCGACACCGAGGTCCCGGACCGCGACCTCGCCCCGGGCGAGCTCTCCCGCCGTGGCCTGCTGCGCGCAGCGGGCATTGCCGGCGCCGTGACCGCCGGCATGGCCGGCATGAGTGGCGTGACCCCGGCCATGGCCGACCTTTCCGCGAAGGCCAAGGGCGACGACGGCCCCCAGGGCGCCGACGTGAAGTACTGGCTGGCGGGTGACCACCACATCCACACCCAGCACAGCTCCGACGGCCAGTACCGGGTGATCGACCAGGCGCAGCACGCGGCGGCGTACGGGCTGGACTGGCTGGTCATCACCGACCACGGCGGGGCCACCCATGCCCGGATCGGCGTCGACCTGGTCAACCCCGACATCGTGGCCGCCCGCAAGGCGCTCCCCGACACCCTCATCTACCAGGGTCTCGAGTGGAACATCCCCGCCGCCGAGCACGGGACGGTCTTCGTGGCCCCCGGGGCCAACGAGGTCGCCGTGCTCAAGCAGTTCGAGACCGACTACGACGGCGGCGTGAAGAACGCCGGGGCCAACACCCCCCAGAACGAGGCGCTGGCCGTGGCCGGCATCCAGTGGCTCGGCAAGCAGGTCGACCAGCGCCGCGTCGAGGACGCCCTGTTCCTGGCCAACCACCCGGCTCGCAACGGCATCGACAGCCCGCACGAGATCCGCAACTGGCGCGACGCCGACCCGCGGATCGCCATCGGCTTCGAGGGTGCCCCCGGCCACCAGGCCGCGGGCCTGCCCGCCGGCTACGGAAGCGGAGGGGCCCGCGGCGGCTACGGGAACGCGCCCGGGGCGAACTCGTTCGCGGGCTACCCGCCGGAGAGCTACCGCACCTGGGGAGGCTTCGACTGGATGACCGCCACGGTAGGCGGACTCTGGGACTCGCTGCTCGCCGAGGGCAAGCCGTGGTCGATCACGGCCAACTCCGACTCGCACGTCAACTGGACCGACACCTCCCGTCGCCCCGACGGCGCGAGCCAGACGCAGTTCGACGCCGACGGGCGGTACGGCGACCCGGTCAACGCCGGCAGGGTGAACCTGACCGCCAACGACTTCTGGCCGGGCTTCTACAGCCGCACCCACGTCGGCGCGTCCAGCCGCGGCTACCGCTCGGTGATGAAGGGCATGCGCGACGGACGGGTGTGGGTCGACCACGGTGGCCTGGTGAAGTCCGTCGACGTGCAGGTCGTCACGACCGGTCGCAACGGCAAGGGCACGGAGTCCCTCGGCGGCACCCTCCAGGCCAAGCGCGGCTCCAGCGCTCAGCTGGTCGTCCGCGTCACCGCCCAGGACATCCCCAACTGGTCGCAGTTCGTGCCCACGCTGAACCGGGTCGACCTGATCCGTGGCGCGGTGGACCCGACCTCGGCCGGCGACCGGGACACGTTCACCGCCCCCGACACCTCGGTCGTGCGGCAGTGGGACACCTCCGGCCGCACGGGCACCTTCACCCTGAGCTACGACCTGGGGGTGCTCGACCAGCCGTTCTACGTGCGCCTGCGCGGCACGGACGGGAAGCGGTCGCAGCCCGGTTACCTGGGCGCCGGCGTCGACCCCTCCGGACCGCAGCTCGACGTGGTCGGCGCCGCCGACCCCTGGGCGGACCTGTGGTTCTACACCAACCCGATCTGGGTGGTGCCGACGCGATGAGTGGCGAGCACCGGGCGTCCACCGTCCTCGTGGCGGTGGACGCCCGGTCCCGCGACATCACCGCGGCCGAGCACCTCGTGCAGGTGCTCGACGGCGTCCTGCCCGCTACGCACCCGGCGTACGTCGCCAGCACCCACGTGGTCACCGGCGGCACGGGCAGTCACCTGGCGGTGGCCGCTTCCTGGCCCCTCGGCCCCGGCGACGGTGACGCCACGGAAAGGGGCCGGGGAGCTGCTGGAGCGGGTGCGGCAGGAGCCGGCCCTTCGGGAGGCGGCCGCCGTCGTGGTCCTCGCGGGAGCCCACACCGGCGACGGGCCGGAGGAGCTCCTCGTCGGGGCACGCGCGGCGGCGGCCGAGCACGGCGGCCGGGGGGCCGGCCGACTGGCCCGCTACCCCGGCCGTTCCGACATCGAGCGGCGGGTGACGGTGGCGGAAGTTGTCACCGGAAGTGCCGTCGACGTGGTCGAGGGCCTCGCCGGAACCACCGTCGGTGACGAGTCCGAGCTGGACCTCACCGACTGGGCCCGTCCGACGTGGCGCTCGGGCCGGGTCGTGCTACTCGTGCAACCGGCGGCCGGGACGCTGGTGCCCTTCGAGGCCCGCGACCAGGTCCCCTGCTGCGCGGACCACTGATCCCCGCGTCCCGCCCGAGCTGGGCGGGACGCGGGGCTTGACCGTACGGACCGGTCAGGCCGCGGCCGTGACCGGCGTCTCCGCGGCACCGAGCGCTCCGGCCACGACGTCGAGCACGTCCCCGACCAGGTGCACCGAGACCGCCTCCAACACGTCGGCCGGCACGTCGTCCAGGTCTGCCTCGTTGCGCTGCGGCAGGAACACCTCGGTCAGGCCCGCGCGCTGGGCGGCGAGCAGCTTCTGCTTCACACCGCCGATGGGCAGCACCCGCCCGTTGAGCGTGACCTCGCCGGTCATGCCGACCTCCGAGCGGACCGGCCGTCCGGTGGCGAGCGAGACCAGGGCCGTGACCATGGTGACGCCGGCCGAAGGTCCGTCCTTGGGCACGGCGCCCGCGGGCACGTGCACGTGGATGTCCCGGTCGAGCACCGTCGGGTCGACGCCCAGCGCCGCGGCGTGCGAGCGGACGAAGGACAGCGCGATCTGAGCGGACTCCTTCATCACGTCGCCGAGCTGCCCGGTCAGCGTCAGGCCGGGCGTGCCGTCGCTCGCCGAGGCCTCGATGAACAGGACGTCGCCGCCCAGCCCCGTGACCGCGAGACCCGTGGCCACACCCGGGACCGAGGTCCGCTCGTGCGCCTCGGGCGTGAACCGCGGACGTCCGATCAGGCCCTTGAGGTCGGGCTCGTCGACGACGAGGGACTCGACCTGTCCGGTCGCGATCCGGGTCGCCGCCTTGCGCAGCACCTTGGCGATCAGCCGCTCCATCTGCCGCACGCCCGCCTCGCGGGTGTAGTCGGCCGCGAGCTCGCGCAGCGCCGCGTCGGTGACCGTGACCTCGTCCGGGGTGAGCGCGGCCCGCTCCAGCTGCCGGGGCAGCAGGAAGTCCCGGGCGATCGCGACCTTGTCGTCCTCGGTGTAGCCGTCGAGGGTGACCAGCTCCATCCGGTCCAGCAGCGCCGACGGGATCTGCTCGACGACGTTCGCGGTCGCGATGAACAGCACGTCGGACAGGTCCAGGTCGAGCTCCAGGTAGTGGTCGCGGAACGTGTGGTTCTGCGCGGGGTCGAGCACCTCGAGCAGGGCCGCCGCCGGGTCACCGCGGTAGTCGGCGCCGATCTTGTCGACCTCGTCC
>JAOPXC010000366.1 GCA_025965335.1 Nocardioides sp.
TATCACCAGCACACGCGACTTCGGCGTCTGCGCCGATGGGGCAGGGCGCAGGACTCCGGGCGCTGACCCGCGTGGTGTCGTCGGGTGAACGTGCGGCCAGCCCCACCACTGGGGTTCGGGACGCGCCAGCCCAAGCCCGCCCGCGAGGGCGCACACTGAAGAATGACCTGGCTGGCCCGGTTGCGCCGACGATCGCGTCGGGAGCTGCTTGCCGCCCTGCTGGTCCTGGGCGGTCTCACGACCTTCGTCGTTGTCGTGTACGTCGTCATCGTGCTCGGCGGGGGCCTCCTCATCGGCCACACCTCGTCGCCGGACATGGCCCTGTCGGTGGTCGCCACGGCGATCGTCGCCCTGGCCTTCGACCCCGTCCAGTCCCGCTTCGAGACGATGGCGTCGCGGGCCGTTCACCACGGGCTGCCCTCGCCCTACGACGTACTCCGTCGGTTCTCCGAGACCGTGACCGCGAGCTATCCCGCGGAGGAGCTGCCGGCTCGGATGGCCCGGGTCCTGACCGACGGCACGGGTGCCGAGTGGTCACAGGTGTGGCTCGTCGTGGGCGGTCGAACCCTGCTCTCGGCGACCTGGCCCCCGGGCGCCACCCGGGAGGCCACGGCTGCGGACCAGGTCGAGGAACACGGCGCCGAGGACGGGGTCACCCCGGGCCGGCGCTCGCGGCCGGTGCGGCACCATGGCGAACTGCTCGGCGTCCTGGTCGTCCAGGAGCGCGCGGACGTTCCGCTCACCCCGGTCGAGGAGCGCCTGTTCGCCGGGCTCGCGAGCCAGGCCGGACTCGTGCTGCGCGGGGCCCGGCTACGAGCCGAGCTCGGGGACCGCCTCGCGGAGCTGTCGACGCGTGCCCAGGAGCTGCGCCTCTCCCGGGAGCGGCTGGTCGACGTCCAGGACACCAAGCGTCGGTCCCTGGAGCGCGACATCCACGACGGCGCACAGCAGCACCTCGTCGCACTGGCCGTCAACCTTCGGCTGGCCCAGACCCTGGCCGAGCGATCGCCCGAGCGCGCCGACCAGCTGCTCGCCAAGCAGGAGCAGGCGTCCGCCGAGGCGCTCGACACCCTGGTGCGCCTCTCGCGTGGCATCTACCCGTCCCTCCTCGAGGACGAGGGGCTGGTCGCCGCGCTGCGGTCGGCCGTCGCCACGAGCTCCGTCCCCGTGGACGTCACCGCGGACGGAGTCGCGCGGTATCCCGCGACCGTGGAGGCCACGGCGTACTTCTGCTGCCTGGAGGCGCTGCAGAACGCCGTCAAGCACTCGGGTGCGACGGCGATCCGCATCGAGCTACGCGCGGCGATGGGATGGCTCACGTGCGTCGTCGAGGACGACGGCGTCGGTTTCGATCCGGGCAGGACACCTGTCGGCACCGGTCTGGCGAACATGCGGGACCGGGTCGAGTCCGTCGAAGGGCAACTGACGACGGAGCCGGCACCGACCGGCGGCACCCGGGTCCGGGCCCGGTTGCCCGCGGCGGGGCGCGTCGAGCTCGGGGACGTGGACGTGGGGGTCTGAGATGCGCACCCGGTTGTCGTGGATCCTGGCCGGAGCGACCCTGGTGCTCGTGGTCGCCGATCCCGTCGTGACCGCCCAGTACCACCACCTGCTCTCCGAGGAGGCGGTCGCCGTCCACGGGTTCCCCTTCGTCAACGGCGCGGTCGTGGGCTGTGCCGTGATGGGCGCGCTCATCATCACCCGGGACGATCGCCATCCGATCGGATGGCTGCTGAGCCTGATCGGGTTCACGAGCGCGATCTCCCTCCTCTGCGAGGCCTACGCTGTCTGGGTTGTGGACCTGGGAGGTCCGGGTTCGCGCGGCCTCGGAGGAGCCGCCGGCTGGCTGTCGTGGCTGCTGGGCGGGCAGTTTGCCATCGCCGGGCTCGCCTTGATGTTCCTCCTGGCACCGAACGGGCACTTCCTGTCGCCGCGCTGGCGGTATGCCGCGCTGATCCCCGCGTTCGGCGTGTCCTGCTACGTGGTGGCGCTGATCACCACTGACCCCAGGTCCTTCGACATCTCCGTCCCCTCGCGCCACCTCGGGCCGTTTCGTTCCGTGTTGTTCTCCGTGGGATTCCTGTTGATCAGCGCCGGCCTGATCGCCTCGCTCGTGTCGATGCTGGTCCGGTTGCACAGGAGCCGGGGCGAGCAGCATCGGCAGCTGCGCCTGATCGCGGCCTCGGCGGCGTTCGTGACGTTGGGCCTGCTGACGCTCTTCGTCGTGCAGTCCTTCAACGGCGGCCAGCAGACCTGGGCGGCAGCCCTCCCCCTGTTCGTGTCCTATCTCGTGCTACCGATCCTGTTCGCGGTGGCCGTGCTCCGCTACCGCCTGTACGACATCGAGCTGATCATCAACCGGACCGTCGTCCTGGTTATCGTGACCGCGTTCGCCGGTCTCGGCTACACGGGCCTGGTCGTGGCGGTGGGGCGGCTGGTGGACACGCGCACCAGTGGGTTCTGGCTGTCGCTGCTCACCACGGTGCTGGTCGCACTCGCGTTCCAGCCGTTGCGCCGCCGGGTGATCCGGCTGGCGAACCGGCTGGCCTACGGCGCGCGCGCACAGCCGTACGAGGCCCTGTCCGACTTCAGCCGTCGGCTGGCCGAAACACCGTCGTCCACGACCCTGCTCCGGGCCGTCGCCGACGCCGCTGGCCGGGCGGTGTCCGCGCGGCGAGCGACGGCGGCCCTGGACGTGCCCGGTGGGCCCCTGGTTTCCGCGGTTTGGGGTCCGGACGCCGACGAGGTGACCGCTGCTCGCAGTGTCCCGGTCCAGTACGGAGGGACCACCTTCGGCAGCATCGACGTGTGGATCCCGAAGGGACTCCGGCTGCGGGTGGCCGACCAGCGGTTGCTCGAGGCACTGGCCGCCCAGGCGGCGGTCGCCTTCCGGAACACCGCCATCCAGACCCAGCTGACTCGGCATGTGGCCGAGCTCGACCGGGCCACCCACGAACTCGCCCTGTCCCGATCGCGCATCATCGAGGCCGACGACGAGGCCCGCCGTACGCTCGAGGACGCCATCTCGCGCGAGGTGCTGCCACATCTGGTCGCCCTGCCCGACGCCATCGTCCGGGCTCGCGTCGCGGTGTCGGCCGGGACGCCCGCGAACGGGATCGACCAGCTGGTCACGGACACCAACGCCGCACTCGAGTCGCTGCGGGACCTGACCCGGGGGGTGTTCCCGAACCAGCTGGCCCGCAACGGGCTCGAGCCCGCGTTGCGGTCGTTCCTGGCGCGCAGCGGGCTGGGTTCGACGCTGAACGTCGCCCCGTCGGCGTCCGGCCAGAGGTTCTCCCCTCGCGTCGAGGCGGCGGTCTACTTCTGCTGCACCGAAGCAGCACGCGCGGCGTCTGGACCGACGTCGATCCGGCTGTCGACCGCGGACCAGGACCTACGTCTCCGGGTCATCGACGTACGCCGTGCCGACATCGACCTGCGGGCGATCACCGACCGTGCCGAAGCGGTCGGTGGGTCGCTCTCGGTGCACGACCGGGTGCTGACGCTGACGCTTCCCGTCGGCGCGGACCTGCCGGCATCAGTGGGTGGGGACGGCGTTCTCCCACGCCTCTGACAGTCGATCCGGCCCGAACGTGGCCTTGGCGACGTAGGACGAAGCGCCGCTGTCGGCGAGGTCGAACTGGTCCTCGTCGTACGTCGAGAGCAGCACCACCACCGGCCGGTAGGGGGCCTCGATCAACAGCCGCGACGTTGCGATGCCGTCGAGGCCCGGCAGGTGGACGTCCATCAGGACCAGGTCCGGGCGCAGCCGTGCGACCGCGCCCAGCGACTCCTCGCCCGACGTGGCGGATGCCACCACGACGAACCCTTCGGTCTCCTCGACGACCGCCGTCATCGCTCGTCGGTACGGCTCCTGGTCATCGACGATGACGACGCGAACATCTGCCACGTTGCACCTCCTCACCGACATGGTCTCGGGGATCGCGGTCCGGCGGCAGGGGGCTGCCCCCCGGCCCGGGTGGGGCTGCCCACCTCACCTTGCCGAGCTGCCGCCCGTGGCCTCGAGATAGACCAGCACGGCCGTCACCCGTCGGTTGATGTCGGACTCGTGGACCAGCCCGAGCTTCTGGAACACCGACCCCACGTGCTTCTCCACCGCCCGTTCGCTCATGAACAGGACCTTCGCGGTGGCGGCGTTGCTGCGTCCGGTCGCCAACTCGTGCAGGACCTCGTGCTCGCGCTCGGTCAGTGCGAGAAGGGCTGAGCTCTGCTCCTGGGACTTGCGCGCGAGCAGTCCCTCGACGACCTTCGGATCCAGCGCCGACCCGCCGCGCGACACGTCGTACAGGGCACGGACGAGGTCGTCGACCTGCGTCACCCGTTCCTTCAGCAGGTAGCCCAACCCCGCCACGCCCTCGGAGAGGAGCTCGAAGGCGTAGTCCTCCTCGACGTACTGGGAGAGGACGACGACGCCGGTCTCGGGGAAGTCGGCCCGGATCCGCTTCGCGGCGTCGATGCCCTCGGTCGTGAAGGTCGGGGGCATCCTGATGTCGGTGAGCACGGCGTCGGGCCGGTGCGTCGCCACGGCCGCCAGGAGCGCGGCCGGGTCAGCCACCGTCTCGACCAGATCGATGTCGGCGGTCTCGGTCAACAGGCCCGCGACCCCCTCACGGACGAGGTAGTTGTCGTCGGCGAAGACGACGCGCACCGTCATGACTTCACTGTAGGGCCCGTCCGCGGGCGGCACTCCACTCGGCGCAGGCCGCTGTCCATGCACACGTCGGCCTGATCACCGCGATCTGGTCGGCTACGGCCTTCACGATCTGCTCGACTCTCTTCGATGCCGATGAGTGGCTGCGCGAAGACCGGACACGGCCGAAAGGTCGGCGAACTCCCGCACCAGTCAACCTCTAGCCACGGCTGCGGCCCGGCTGGTCAGGATGACCCATCCGCGTCTTGTTGCGGTTGAAAATAGGTCCTAGCGTCGGCAAGGAGGGGACCCAGGGAGGTTTGGACATGGAAGCGACAGTCAACAAGCAGGCGGCAATCGACGGATACGCAGCGTTCGACGCAATGGATGCCGAAGGCGCGATGAAGAACATCTCCGAGACCATCGAGTGGGTGGTCAGCGGTGACAGTTCCCTGACGGGCACCTACAACGGCAAGGACGAGGTGGGCGGGCTTTGGCTGCAGCTCCTCGAGAAGGGGTTCCGGACCACGCCGAAGGAGTTTATCGCGGAGGGCGACAAGGTCGCCGTGATCTGCGACATCAGCCTCGGCGGGGAGCAGGCCGGATCGGTGAACGTGCTCAGCTACGACGGCGACGGCAGGCTCATCCGCTTCGAGACCTACGGCGGCGAGGAGCTGCTCGATCGGACGTTCCGGCGCTGACGGAGTTCGGTGTACTTGTCCCAGGCGCCGACCGATGAGGGACCTCGTTCTCGTCCTGCTCGTCCGGCTTGGGAACGGCGTCCCCCGGCCAACCGGCCACTCGGAGGGCTCTCGGCAAGAGGCTAGGCAGGTGCGGCGAGCCCTTCCTCTTCGGGGATGACGACCTCGTTGATCATGTCCTCGATCTCATCGGCCGCGAGGGCCACCGCGAGCGCCCAGTAGTAGATGGCAAGGCTGAAGCCGGCCACCAAGACCATGTCCCACCACAGTTTGATGTCTCCGCGCCCACCGAATGTGCTCAGGTAGGAGATCAGTCCCATCCCGATCAGGTAGACCGGAAGCCAGCTGGCCGAGCGCCATTTCAGGTGTGGCGCCCTGTCGTTCAGCCCGAGCGCCCGGTTGCCGATCAAGATGACGTACCCGATCAGTATCGCGATGCCGAGCTTCCATACCGTCGTCCAGGTGGCCCACAGGATGATGAAGTTGGAAACAATGAAGGCAACCGGGCACAGAATCTCAGCGGCCGGGAGCCGATAAGGACGATCGGCGTCGGGAAGGCGTCGCCGGAAGACTCCGAGTGCGAGCGGTGCGCCGGCGTACATCAGGACGCTCGCACTGGTGATCAGTCCAACGAGCGACTGCCAGCTCGGGAACGGCAGGAAGCAGACGCAGCCAGCGACGAACGCGGCGATCAATCCGACCCACGGGACGCCTCTGTTGTTTGTCCACTCGAACGGCGTCGGAATGTATCCGTTGCGCGACAGCCCGTACGACACCCGTGAGCTGCCCGTGGTGTAGATCAGGCCGGTGCCAGCCGGTGAGATGATCGCGTCGGCGTACAAGATGGTGGCCAGCCAGCCGATCGACACCAACGTCGCGATCTCGGCGAAGGGACCGGTGAAGGCCGTGTAGAGACCCTGCCCGGTGGCGTCCCACGTATCGCCGATAGCCGACGCGGGGAGCGCACCCAGGAATGCCACCTGCAAGGCGATATAGATGAACATGCCGACCACAATCGACCCGATGATTGCGATGGGGATGTCGCGCCTGGGGTTCTTGCTTTCGCCGGCAAGCTGGTCGGCCTGCTCGAATCCCAGGTAGCTGAAGATGATGCCGCTCGTCGAGACCGCTGCCAGGATGCCGTGGGCGCCCAAGGGGTTGAACCCGTTGGCGGCAGAGAAGTTGGAGCCGTGGAAATTGGTGATCGCCAGGACGAAGATCGTGAGAAGGGGGACCGCGATCTTCCACCAGGTCGCCGCACTGTTGGTGTCGGCCAACTTCTTGACGCCGAGGAAGTTGATCGACGTCATCAGCGCCATCAACACAATCGCCACCATCAGCCCGCTGGTGGTCAGCACCGGCGTTGCGTGGCTGATGTCCAGCCAACCGTGGGCGAAGGAGTAGTGCTGGCTGTACGTGACCATCGCCAGCACTTCGATCGGTGCAACGGTGGCCGCCTGCAACCAGGAGAACCATCCGAACGACGCACCAGCGGCCCCACCGAACGCATAGTGCGGAAACCTCGCGGTTCCGCCCGAGACCGGGTACATCCCTCCGAGCTCAGCGTGGACCAGCGCCAACACCAGAATCGCCACGCCTCCGATGACCCAGGAGATGATGGCGGCCGGACCGGCGGCAATCAAAGCTTCCTGCGCGCCGAACAACCACCCGGATCCGATGATCGACCCCGTAGAAGCCCACAACAGCCCAATCAAACCGATTTCTCGCCTGAGGGACGTGGACCTCGTAGCGGGATGTTTCCCTTGAGTCGTCGCCATCGTGCCACCTCCACATTCCGGCCGATTTCTGGCGGGAGTCACGTCGAGACTGACAAAGAGCCTAGACCCCGGACGTGGCGTTGCACACCTGTGCCAGCCGGTCTCCCCCGGCGTCTGTGGCGGTCGTTGAACTGCACCCGACAGGCGTGGAGTCGCCGGTGCCCTTGTCACCGACGCCCAGGGCCGGCGCGGATCTGCGACCGTGGAGCGGGGCGGCAATCACACGCCCATCTCGGCCGGGACGCGGCCGGCAGCCGCTGCCTCCTGCAAGGCGCGATAGTCCCGATCGTTCTGTTTGGCGTATGTCTCGGCGAACGAAGCCATGGCGCGGTCGAAGGCGTCGCTCTTGCCGAGATAAGCGGCGATCGCGACTCGGTCACCCGAGCGAGCGTGTGCTTTCGCGAGCGCCCAGCCGCACACTCGGCCGTACGCCTCGAGCGTGGACGAGTCCATCCGTTCGACCTCCGCCGAGCCCTTCGCGTCCCAGAGCTGCCGGATGTAGAAGTCCCTCCGCTGTCCGTCGATCGCCGGGATTCGCTCCCAGCCGAGCAGGATGTCGGGCGCCGCCTGCATCAGCCGCTGCCCCTCGACGACGCGCTGCCCGTGCTGGGAGTATTGGCTCTTTCCGAGGAACGGCTCGAGCACCGAGGCCTGCGCCTCCTTGAACTGGAGGAACAGCGGGTCGTTGTTGTCGCGGCCGATCATGAGCAAGATCCAGGCGCTTGCACCGACGCTGCCGACGCCGACGACCTTCCGTGCGGCATGCGCGTACCGGTAGCTCTCGATCAGGTGGCGCCGGTCGCCGGGCAGCGTGCGCCGGTACGTGCGAATCATGCGCCGCACGACGTCCTCGAGGTGGTCCTGCTCGACGCCCGTCAGTACGTCCTCGATCGGCGAGACGAGCGGAGGGTTTCCGACGATTCGTAGCTCGCCATCGACGGTCCGACACAGCTTGGAGAGAGCCCGCATGCTGTCCTTCGTGCGCACCTTGGCGACGGTCGCCTGGAAGCGTTTCATCTGCTTGCTGGACCGCGCCGTCACCATCTGGTTGACCATCCCCGCGACGTCGAGGCGTGCGTACCAGACGTCGATGTTCGTCATCTCCGCGAAGCGCGCCATCGCTGCGCGGTACTCACGCGTCGTCGTCATGACTATCGAGCGGCGGATCGCCTTGTTGAAGCCGCGATCGCGGCCCGCGACCGCGAAGCTTGCGGCGAGTCGCTTGACGTCCCACTCGAATGGCCCAGGCAGCGTCTCGTCGAAGTCGTTGATGCCGAAGACGAGCCTGCGATCCGGCGCGGCGTAGATGCCGAAGTTGGAGAGGTGCGCGTCTCCGCAGAGTTGAGCGTGCAGTCCCGTCCGCGGCCCCTCCGCGAGATCGGCGGCCATCAGGTAGGCACTGCCGCGGAAGAAGGTGAACGGCGA
>JAOPXC010000386.1 GCA_025965335.1 Nocardioides sp.
AGAACACGATGACGGGCGTGCCCTCGCTGGCCTTCTCGCGGGCGCGCTGGAAGACCAGCCGGATGTGCCGCTCGGTCTCGCCGACGTACTTGTTGAGCAGCTCGGGGCCCTTGATGTTGAGGAAGTACGACTTCCCCTCCTGGCCGGTCTTCGCAGCGACCTTCTTGGCGAGCGAGTTGGCAACGGCCTTCGCGATCAGCGTCTTGCCGCAGCCGGGGGGGCCGTAGAGCAAGACACCCTTCGGCGGCTTGAGCTGGTGCTCCTTGAACAGCTCGGGGTGGAGGTACGGGAGCTCGACGGCATCCCGGATCTGCTCGATCTGGCCGGCGAGACCCCCGATGGACTCGTAGGCGATGTCCGGGACCTCTTCGAGGACGAGCTCCTCGACCTCGGACTTCGGGACCTTCTCGTAGACGTAACCGGCCCGCGTGTCGAGGAGCAGCGAGTCCCCGGCCCGGATGGTCTCGTGGCGCAGCGGCTCCGCGAGGCGCACGACGCGCTCCTCGTCGGCACTGGCAATGACCAGGGCGCGCTCGCCGTCGGCGAGCAGCTCCTTGAACATCACGACCTCGCCGATCTGCTCGAACTCCAGGGCCGCCACGACGTTGAGCGCCTCGTTGAGCATGACCTCCTGACCGCGGTGCAGCGAGTCGAGGTCGACCGAGGGGCTCACGTTGACACGGAGCTTGCGGCCGCCGGTGAAGACGTCGATGGAGTCGTCCTCGTTGCGGGACACGAAGGTGCCGAACCCGGCCGGCGGCTGGGCGAGCCGGTCGACCTCCTCCTTGAGCTTCATGATCTGGTCGCGGGCCTCGCGGAGGGTCTCGGCAAGGCGCTCGTTCTGGGACGTGACGGCGGACAGGGAGCGCTGCGTGTCGGCGAGCCGGAGCTCGAGGCCGCGCGACTGCGTGGGTGAGTCACCGAGCCGACGGCGGAGGTCGGAGACCTCGGCCTCGAGGAAGCGCACCTGGCTCATGAGCTCGTCGGGACTGCGGCCGCTCGTGCTGGAAACGCCTTCTGATGATGTGGGCATCGACGTCACCTCCTGTACCTGTGACCCTACCTGCGACATGTATCAACGGAAGTCATTGACCACCGGTGTTGATCACGATTGGGGACTGGGTCGCGGGCCGGTGTAGTCCTCGCCGTAGGCACCGGGAGCGGGCCGACGGCGCTTCAGCGGCGGCTTCTGCCCCGGGGCCATCCGCCGCGCGGTGACCAGGAACGCCGTGTGGCCGATCATCTTGTGTCCCGGCCGGACGGCGAGCCCCTCGACGTGCCAGTCCCTCACCAGCGACTCCCAGGCCTGCGGCTCGGTGAAGCCACCGTGGACCCGGACGGTCTCCACGAAGCGGGACAACTGGGTCGTGGTCGCGACGTAAGCGCAGACGATGCCGCCGGGCAGGAGCGCCGTCGCGGCCGCGTCGAGGCACTCCCAGGGCGCAAGCATGTCGAGGATGATGCGGTCGCAGCGCTCGCCCGACTCCGGCAGCGCCTCCGCAAGGTCGCCGAGCGTCAGGTTCCACGCCGGGTGGTCGCCGCCGAAGAACTGGGTGACGTTCTGGCGGGCCACGTCGGCGAACTCCTCACGACGTTCGTACGACGACACCCGCCCCTGCGGCCCCACGGCGCGTAGGAGCGAGCAGGTGAGCGCCCCCGACCCGACGCCCGCCTCCACCACGTGCGCGCCGGGGAAGACATCCACCATGGCCACGATCTGCGCGGCGTCCTTCGGGTAGACCACCGCGGCGCCCCGCGGCATCGACACCACGAACTCCGAGAGCAACGGGCGAAACACGAGGTACTCACCGCCGGCGGACGACGTGACCGTGAAGCCTTCCTCTCGCCCGAGCAGCTCGTCGTGCTCGAAGTGGCCGCGGTTGGAGAAGAACCGCTTGCCGGCCTCGAGGCAGATGTTGTGGCGCCGGCCCTTGCTGTCGACCAGGCGCACCCACTCCCCCTCGCGCAATGGGCCGCGGCGGACGCCGGACCACGCCTCGTTGCTGACGTCCGGTAGCTGATCGGTGGGTTCGGACATGCGCGGAACCATAGATGAGTGCGTCCAGGGGTCACGCCGGGGCACGTCAGCGCGTGGACTCCCGGAACGCCCGGTCCACGTCGGCGGTCGAGAGAACGCCGTAGATCGAGCCGTCGTCCTCGAGCAAAAGGTACTCGGCGGCCGGCTGCCTGGAGATGGCGAGGATGAGGTCCTCGCCGGTGATGGTCGCGGGCAGGCTGAGTCCGTCATCGAGGGTGCGGGCGACCGCGGACACCGCAACCCAGGGCCGTCGGTCGTCGGGTGTCGCCAGCAGGGCCGCCTCGTTGACGACGCCGACTGGGCTGCCGCTCCCGGTGACGGTCACGATGCTGCCCGCGTGCGCATCCTGTGCCCGGCGCACGGCCTCGGAGAGCGGCAGGTCGCCGGGCACGGTGAGCGTGCGCCGCGCGAGGTCGCGGGCGATGAGGCCGGGGACCTTGCGCCGCAACCGGGCCGAGGTCATGGCGGCGGTGGCTCCCGACCACAGGAACATGGCCACGACGAACGCCAGGATCAGGTCGAGGAAGTCCGGGGGCGCCCCGATCACCTGCTGCTGGACCAGCGGCCACAGCATCACGGCCACGGCGGTGACCCGACCGCCCCAGCCCGCGACGATCGTGCCGCGGTGCACGTTTCCGGTGGCGCCCCAAACCAGAGACTTGAGGACCCGGCCGCCGTCCAGCGGCAGTCCGGGGATCAGGTTCAGCACGCCGACCAGCAGGTTGGCGCCGGCCAGGCCCTCGACCGCCATGAGGAGCAGGCCCCCGGGCGTGAGGAACCAGAGCCCGACCGCGGCCGCACCGACGGCCAGCGACGTGACGGGTCCCACGACCGCGATCATGAACTCCTGGCGGGGTGTGCGCGCCTCGCCCTCGATGGCCGTCATGCCGCCGAGGAAGTGGAGCGTGATCGAGGTGACCGGGAACCCGTAGCGCTTTGCCACGATCGCGTGCGAGGCCTCGTGCAGGAGCACGGACATGTAGAGAACGACGGCGAACGCCAGCCCGGCGACGTACTTCAGGGGGCCCAGGCCCGGCGAGACCTCCTCGACGCGTGGCGCCATCACCACCGCGATGAGTCCCGCCACGAGGAACCAGGAGGAGGACACGAGCACGTCGCTGCCGGCGATGGTGCCGACCTTGAAGGTGCCGGGCGGCCGCGGAGTTGAGGCTCGACCGTTGCCGGACGGCCCGTTACGGGCGTCCCCGCGAAGGTCATCGTCGGCCACGCTCACGAGGCTATCCGACGCAGCCTGCCGCCGACGCAGTTGTGTCGGAGGCGTCACCTAAGGTGCGGAGCATGAGCGCGCAGCCGTCACCGGCCGAGCCGGTCTCGACCCCCGTCGACGGGGTCGAGGTGCTCGGTGCGCTCTCGCCCAGCCGAGCCGGCGACTTCATGAGCTGCCCGCTTCTCTACCGCTACCGCACCATCGACCACCTTCCGGAGCCGTTCTCCCCCGATGCGGTCCGCGGCACCGTCGTGCACAAGGTGCTGGAGGACCTGTTCGACCTCCCCGCGGCCCAGCGCACCCCAGAGCAGGCCCGCGACATGCTCGTCCCGGCGTGGGAGCAGCTGATCGAGGGCGAGCCGGCGATCGCCGAAATGTTCGGTGGCGAAGGCCCCGATGTCGCCGAGTGGTTGGTTACCTGCCGCACCGTGCTCGACCGCTACTTCACGCTCGAGGATCCGCGCCGCCTGGAGCCGGCGGAGCGTGAGCTGTACGTCGAGGCACTGCTCGACTCCCGGCTGCTCCTGCGCGGCTTCGTCGACCGGATCGACGTGGCGCCCGAGGGCGCCATCCGGGTCGTCGACTACAAGACCGGGCGCTCGCCCGGGGAGGCGTTCGAGGCCAAGGCGCTGTTCCAGATGAAGTTCTACGCACTGGTGATCTGGCGCACCCGCGGAGTGGTGCCGGCGATGCTCCAGCTGATCTACCTCGGCAACGGCGAGATGTTGCGCTACGTCCCCGACGAACAGGACCTGCTGGCGACCGAGCGCAAGGTCGAGGCGATCTGGCAGGCGATCCGACTGGCGCAGGAGTCCGGCGACTGGCGACCCAACCCGAGCCGGCTGTGCGACTGGTGTGCCCACCAGGCGGTCTGTCCGGAGTTCGGCGGCACTCCTCCGCCGCTGCCCGCCCGCGACAGCGACCCCGGGATGCTGGTCTCCGACCACCTCGCCTGACTCGCGGGCTGGGGGCTCAGAGGTTGCGCTCGGCCCAGAGCGCTGCCTGGGTCCGGTCTCCGACCCCGATCCGGGCGAAGGCCGAGGTCAGGTGCGCCTTCACCGTCCGCTCGCTGATCTCCAGCCGGCGCGCGATCTGCTTGTTCGCCAGGCCGGCGCGCACCAGCCCGAGGACCTGGGTCTCGCGACTCGTCAGCTGCGCCTGGCCCGACCCCGACCGGCTGCCGAGCAGGGCGCGAGCGGCCTTGGGGTGGATCGGCGACTCCCCGCGGCTGACGGCCCGGATCCCCTCGAGCACGTCCTCGGGATCGGCGTCCTTGAGCAGGTAGCCCACGGCGCCCGCATCGAGAGCACCCACGATCCGCTCTCCGTCGGAGTAGGACGTCAGCACCAGGACATCCACGCCCAGATTCGCCGCCATGATGTTGCGGGTCGCTGTCACGCCGTCGACACCCGGCATCTGCAGGTCCATCAGGACCACGTCGGGGCGGAGCTCGCGCACGACCTCGAGGGCCTGGGCGCCGTTCTCGGCCTGGCCGACGACTTCGATGTCATCGGTGCCGCCGAGAAGCTGCTGCAGCCCGGCCCGGATCACGGCATGGTCGTCCACGAGCACGACCCGCACCCGCGGGGTGGCCTCGTCGATGATTCCCGTCACCGCACATCCAGCTCCATCCGGACCGTGGTCCCCTCGCCCACTGCGGACCGCACCTCGAGTCTGCCGCCGATGTCGGTGACCAGACTGCGCAGCCCACGCAGACCGTAGCGGTCCGGGTCGCGCACCTCCGGGTCGAACCCCACCCCGTCGTCGACGACCTCGAGAGTCAGCCTCCGGGCATCGCTTCGCACCGTCACGGCGAGCGTGGAAGCGCCCGAGTGCCGGATCGCATTGCGGACCGCCTCCTGGGCGACCCGCCACACCAGTGCCACGCCGGCGTCGGAGGCCAACTCCGCCCCTTCTACGCTCACGGAGGCCTGGATGCCGGCCGCGCCGGCCGGGGCGATCAGGTCGGCGAGAGCCGCGGCGAGCCCGTCGGCATGGAGCTCTGGCGGGTGGATCTCGGCCAGGAGGGACCGCAGCCCCCTGAGGCTGCCCCGCAGCGAGACCGTGGCTCCCTGGAGACTCTCCCGAGCGTTGACCGGCGTCCCCGCATCGCGCGCCACGGCTGAGATCGAGTAGGTCGTGCCGGCAAGGTCCTGGACCACCCCGTCGTGCAGGTCGCGGGCGATCCTGCGGCGCTCGGCGTCCGAGGCGTCGATGGCCGAGCGCAGCAGCCG
>JAOPXC010000401.1 GCA_025965335.1 Nocardioides sp.
CTCACCCGGATCCTCGAGGTCGAGAACTTCGAGGGGATGATCGTCTTCGTCCGCACCAAGAACGAGACCGAGACGCTGGCCGAGAAGCTCCGTGCCCGGGGGTTCTCCGCGATGGCCATCAACGGTGACGTCGTGCAGGCCCAGCGCGAGCGCACGGTCAACCAGCTCAAGTCGGGCAAGCTCGACATCCTGGTCGCGACCGACGTCGCGGCCCGGGGTCTCGACGTCGACCGCATCAGCCATGTCGTGAACTACGACATCCCGACCGACACCGAGTCCTACGTGCACCGCATCGGCCGCACCGGTCGCGCCGGGCGCAGCGGCGACGCGATCTCGTTCGTCACGCCGCGGGAGCGCTACCTGCTCAAGTCGATCGAGAAGGCCACCCGGCAGCCGCTGACTCCGATGCAGCTGCCCACCGTCGAGGACGTCAACACCACGCGCCTCGCGCGGTTCGACGAGGCCATCACCGAGGCGCTGACCAACACGGCCCGCATCGACAAGTTCCGGGACATCGTCGCGCACTACGTCCGCGAGAACGACGTCCCCGAGGTCGACGTGGCGGCCGCCCTGGCCGTGGTGATGCAGGGCGACACCCCGCTGCTGCTCGACCCGGAGCAGGAGCGCCCCGTCCGTGCCGAGCGTGAGTACGCCGACGACCGTGGACCCAAGCCCCGCAAGGAGTTCAAGGACCGCGGCGAGCGGCCGGCGCGCAAGCCGCGCGGGCGCACCGACATCCCGATGGCGACGTACCGGATCTCGGTGGGCAAGCGGCACAAGGTCGAGCCGCGCCAGATCGTCGGAGCGATCGCGAACGAGGGCGGCCTCGGCCGCCAGGACTTCGGCCACATCGACATCCGCGGCGACCACTCCCTGGTCGAGCTTCCGGCGGACCTGCCGGGCGATGTGTGGACCAAGCTCTCCGGCACCCGCATCTCCGGCAAGCTGATCGAGCTGACCCTCGACGCCAGTGGTCCGAGCCAGCCGGCCGTCGGCGCGCCGAGCCACGGCGACCGCAAGAAGCCGCGCGCGAAGAAGCGCTACGACGACTGATCGACAGCGACCGTGACGGGCGCGCCGGGGAGGGTGAGCGTCGCGATCGCGGTCGTCAGCGGTACGGCGAGCACCAGGCCGATGCTGCTGGCCAGGGCCCGGACCACCTCCTGGCCGATCTCCTCGGTGGCCAGCAGGTCGACCAGCGGCCGGTCGTAGAGCTGGATCACGAGCAGCACGGTCAGGGCCGTGCCGGCGTACGCGAACACGATCGTGTAGATCGTCGAGGCGATGTGGTCACGCCCGATCCGCATGCCGCGGGCGAAGACCTGCCGTCTGGTCAGGTGCGGGGCGGCGCCCCGGAGCTCCCACGCGGCCGAGGCCTGGGTGATGGTCACGTCGTTCAGGACACCCAGCCCGGCGATGATGATCGCGCAGGTGAGCAGCCCCTGGAAGCTGACGTCCCCGACGAAGGCGGACAGGAAACCGCCGCTCTCGTCGTTGACGCCGGTGAGATGGGTGGACTGCACCGACAGGATCCCGATGGCCGCCGTCATGCCCACGCCCGCGAGGGTGCCCGCGAGCGCGGCGCTGGTCCTGATCGACAACCCGTGGGTCGTGTAGAGCACCACGAACATGATCGCGGCGGATGCCACGAGCCCGACCAGGAGCCCCGACTCACCGACGAGCAGGGCGGGTAGCGCGAACTTCCAGATGACCAGCGCGCTGAAGGCCAGCCCGAGGATCGCGAAGACGCCCCGCAACCTCGCGACCGCCACCACGACCAGCGCGAAGGCGATGGCGAGGAACCACAGGGAGCCGGTGCGCTCGGTGCCGAAGTAGGAGAACACCGCCGGGTCGCCCTGCGCGACGGGCGGAGCGAGCAGCCGGATCCGGTCGCCCGGGGACAGCCCGGAGTCCGACACCTGGGGCGGCACGGTCACCCGGACCTGGGTGCCCTGGTCGGCACCCGTCGCGACGGTGGCGTGGATCTGTCCGCAGCTGGGTGGCTGGCTGGTGTCCGGCGGGGGCTGCGTCCCGGTCCCTGTCTGCTGCGCACAGGCCGGCTCGACCCGGTTGACCACGGCGTCGGGGAAGGTCGCGCCCGGAGCGGCGAAGACGGCCGACTGCCGGAGCTCGTCGACCCGGGCCCCGTCGGGCCACAGCGCGACGAGTCCGACGACCGTCGCCGCTGCCGCGAGCGCCAGCGAAGCGAGCAGGACGATCCGGGGGCGCCGATGCACCTGGACGTCGTGGTCGAGATCGGTGTGCGCGCGGTGCGAGTGTCCGGATCCCATGGCGTCATCCTCACCTGAGCCCGGGGAACTCGTCGGTAACTTCCTCTGGTCACCGGACCCCGGGACCCCTAGCGTGTGACCGCGGTCACATCGGGTGACCGCGTCTCGGTCCCCGGAGGTCTCCTTGCGTACACACCCGCGGCTTCTTCTGCTCTCAGCCGCACTCTCGGCCGTCATCACGCTCCTGGTCCCCACGACGCCCGCGTCGGCGGCCGCCCCGCCGTACGTCGCTCTCGGCGACAGCTACTCCTCCGGGGTCGGCACCCGCTCGTACATCAGCGACGGGACGTCCTGCCAGCGGTCGACGGCTGCCTACCCGAGCCTGATCGCGGCGCAGAAGGGCTACGCCCTGAACTTCCGCGCCTGCTCCGGCGCCAAGATCCCCGACGTCACCAACACCCAGCTCAGCGCGCTGGGCGCGGCAACGCGCTACGTGACGATCTCGGTCGGCGGCAACGACGCCGGCTTCGCCGACGTGCTCACCGAGTGTGCGCAGCCCGGCTGGGCCAGCAACTGCGACGGGGCGATCAACACCGCGCAGGCCTATATCAACAACACCCTGCCCGGCGCGCTCTCCACGCTGTACGCCTCGATCAGGTCCCGGGCGCCGTCCGCCAAGGTCGTCGTGGTCGGCTACCCGCGGATGTTCATGGGCGAGGACTGCAACGCCTTCACCTGGTTCTCGCCGGCCGAGGAGACGCGGCTCAACCAGACCGCCGACCTGCTCAACGGCAAGCTGTCGACCGCCGCCTCGGCCAGGGGATTCTCGTTCGCCAACCCGACCAGCCGGTTCATCGGGCACGCGGTCTGCAACGACCCCGAGTGGCTCAACGGCCTGTCGAACCCGGTCAGCGAGAGCTACCACCCCAACCGGTTGGGTCACTCCTCCGGGTACACGCCACTGGTGAGCCCGCTGCTCACGGGTGCAGTGGCCCGGGTGACCCCCGGCGTGCTCCGTGCCGCGGCCGCGTCGGGTGCCGAACTCGCCGCGCAGCAGCGCCAGTACGCCGAGGCCGACCGGTCGATCGAGCCGGAGTCGTTCCGCGTCCCCGACCTGACCAGTCACCGGGTGCAGGTGGCGGCCCGTCGGCACGGGATCGACGTCGCGAGGTGGGTGGCCCACCACAGCTGACCACCGGTGGTCGAGGAGGGCGCCCTGGCGCCCGTCTCGACACCCAGGCTGGTAGAAGGGTGTCCATGCAGGTACGACGTCTCGTGGGCACCCTTCCGGCACTTCTCCTCCTCGGCGGTTCGCTGATGGCCTGCGACTCGGTCAAGCCGACCAGTGGGCCGAACCCCGACGCGGCGGCCCAGGGGCTGGCCCAGGGCCTGGCCTCGGGGGACTTCTCGGGCGTCGCGTTCGCCAAGACGACGCCGGGCGAGGTGACGTCGTCGTACGACGCGGTCGTCAAGGGGATGGGCGACCTCCAGCCAGCCGTGAGCCTGGGCACCGTCGATGCGTCGGGAGACTCGGCGACCGCCCACCTCGCGTGGAGCTGGCCGGTCGGTGACAAGGCGTGGACCTACGACACCGAGGCGCCGATGACCCGGGTCGACAACGAGTGGCAGGTGGTCTGGGCGCCGTCGGTCATCGAGGCGAGCATCGGCAGGGGGGTCACCCTCGACCTGACGCTGATCGCCGCCCGCCGCGGCGCGATCACGGGTGCCCACGGCGTCGAGCTGGTGTCCCAGCGGCCCGTCCTCAGGCTCGGCATCGACCGCTCGCAGGTGCCCCCGGCTCGCGCGGGAGAGTCGGCGCGGCGGCTGGCGACCCTGGTGGGCATCGGTGTCGGGGACTACGTCAAGCGCGTGGAGGGGGCGGGCGCCCAGGCGTACGTCGAGGCGATCGTCTACCGACGTGACGAGGTGCCCCCGGCAGTGAGCGCGGGTTACCCGGGCATCGATGGGGTGCTCGCACTCGAGGGCGACCTGCCGCTGGCTCCGACCAAGGGATTCGCCGCGCCCATCCTCGGCACCGTCGGCGAGGTGACCGCCGAGATGATCAAGAAGGACCCGGAGAAGTACCAGGTCGGCGACCAGGCCGGACTCTCCGGCCTCCAGGCCCGCTACGACGACCAGCTGCAGGGGACGCCCGGCGTCGTCGTGAACGCCGTGGGGTCCGACGGCAAGGAGCGCGAGCTCTTCCGTGTCAGCGGCCACACCGGCGCTGCCTTGAAGCTGACCCTCGACCGGGACCTGCAGCTCGCGGCCGAACGGCTGCTCGCCGACGTCGGTCCCGCGAGCGCCCTCGTGGCGATCAGGCCGAGCAGCGGAGCGATCGTCGCCGCCGCGAACGGGCCCGGGAACGGCGGCTACAACATCGCCACGTACGGCCAGTTCGCGCCCGGGTCCACGTTCAAGAGCGTGAGCAGCCTGGCCCTGCTCCGGTCCGGGCTGACCCCCGAGTCCGCCGTGCCGTGCACGACCTCGATCACGGTGGACGGCAAGAGGTTCGAGAACTACTCCGGCTACCCGACCAGCGCTCTCGGGCGGATCGCGCTCCGGACCGCCGTGGCCAACTCGTGCAACACCGCCTTCATCTCCCAGGCCGGCCGGCTGAGGGGGACCGACCTGTTCGACGCGGCGGCGTCCCTCGGCCTCGGGCTCGACCACGACCTGGGCTTCCCGGCGTACTTCGGGAGCGTCGAGCCCGCGAAGTCGCAGACGGAGGCGGCCGCGGACATGATCGGCCAGGGCACCATCCTGGCCTCGCCGATGGTGATGGCGACCGTCATCGCCTCGATCCAGAAGGGTGAGCTGGTCGTCCCGCGGATGGTCGAGTCGGTCGACGTCACGCGGCCCGACGGTGCGGCGCCCCTGTCGGCAGACGAGGCGAGCCAGCTCCGGTCCATGTTGCGTGGGGTGGTGACGTCGGGCAGCGGCAGCCTGCTTGCCGACGTACCCGGCCCCCCGGTGATCGCCAAGACCGGAACCGCGGAGTTCTCGTCCGGGCGCCGGATCCTCACGCACGCCTGGATGATCGCGGCGCAGGGCGACCTCGCGGTCGCGGTTTTCGTCGACATCGGCGCGTCGGGGTCGGGGACCGCCGGGCCGATTCTCGAGAGCTTCCTGCGCGCCGCCCGCAACTAGCCGGGCGCCGAACTGGTCGGGAGACGGCGAACCCCTCGCCGCATGGGGTCGGCAAGGGGTTCGATGCCGCCTTGAAGGGCTCCCTCCGAAGTCGACAGCCGAAGGATTCCACGACGGAACCCACCTGTCCGGCATTTGTCCGAAGTCCTCGGGATGACAGTCTTGGAGGCATGACTGGTCTAGATTTTCTCGCCCCCGAGCACCGCAACCTCTTCATCGGCGGCGAGTGGCGCGACGCCGACGGCGGGGACCGCTTCGAGGTCCTCGACCCGGCCGACGGTTCCGTGCTCACCGAGGTGGCCGACGCCTCCGTCGCCGACGCCCTCGAGGCCCTGGACGCGGCCGCCGCGGCGCAGGCCGCCTGGGGTCGGACGGCCCCACGCGAGCGCGGCGAGATCCTCCGTCGCGCGTTCGAGCTGATCGCCGCTCGCGCCGACGGGTTCGCGACCCTGATGAGCCTCGAGATGGGCAAGACGGTCGCCGAGGCGAAGGGGGAGGTGGCGTACGGCAACGAGTTCCTCCGCTGGTTCTCCGAGGAGTCCGTACGAATCCACGGCCGGTGGATGCAGGCGCCGGCGGGGGGCAGCCGCCTGCTCACGATCAAGAAGCCGGTCGGGCCGTGCCTGTTCGTGACGCCGTGGAACTTCCCGCTCGCGATGGGCACCCGCAAGATCGGGCCGGCGATCGCGGCCGGCTGCACCATGGTCGTCAAACCGGCCGCTCAGACCCCGCTCACGATGCTGGCGCTGGCCGCGGTGCTCGCCGAGGCCGGGCTGCCCGACGGCGTGCTCAACGTCATCACGACGAAGCACGCGGGTGAGGTGAGCGCGGCACTCCAGGCCGACGACCGGCTCCGCAAGCTCAGCTTCACCGGCTCGACCGGGGTCGGGAAGGTGCTGGTGCGCCAGTCCGCCGACCAGCTCCAGCGGGTGAGCATGGAGCTCGGCGGCAATGCGCCGTTCCTGGTGTTCGGGGACGCGGACATCGATGCCGCGGTGGACGGCGCGATGATCGCCAAGATGCGCAACATGGGTGAGGCCTGTACGGCGGCCAACCGGTTCCTGGTGCACTCCTCGATCGCGGACGAGTTCGGCCGCAAGCTCGCCGACCGGATGGGCGCCCTGAAGCTAGGCCGCGGGCAGGACGCCGGGGTCGACGTCGGTCCGCTCATCGACGAGAACGCCGTCGAGTCGGTCGGCCGGCTCGTCACCGATGCGGTCCACGACGGCGCGAAGGTCGTCGTAGGTGGGTCGGCGCCCGCGGGCCCGGGCTACTTCTACGAGCCGACGGTGCTGCTAAACGTCCCGGCCGACTCGGCGATCAACAAGGAGGAGATCTTCGGGCCGGTCGCCCCGATCACCGCCTTCGACACCGACGAGCAGGCCATCGAGCGGGCGAACGCGACGGAGTACGGCCTCGCGTCGTACGTCTACACCCGCGACCTCGCCCGCACCATCCGGGTGGCGGAGTCGCTGGAGTTCGGGATGGTCGGTGTGAACACCGGGCTGGTCTCGAACCCGGCCGCGCCGTTCGGCGGGGTGAAGCACAGCGGCTTCGGGCGTGAGGGCGGCTTCGAGGGCATCGAGGAGTACCTCGACACGACGTACGTCTCGCTGCCGGCCGACTGAGCGACCGTCGACACCACCCTGCGCCGCGGCGAGGCGGCCCGTGCGCATGCCGACCTCGAGGCGCGTCGCGCACTGGGCA
>JAOPXC010000437.1 GCA_025965335.1 Nocardioides sp.
CGCGATGATCCGGCCGTTGGCCAGGGCGGCCTCGACGAGCTCGATCGCCGCGGCGCGGTCGCCGGCGCCTGCCTTGTCGTCCGGAGCTGCCACGGGAGCAACGTAGTGCTACGCGACGATGCTGACGAGCGGTACGAAGACCAGTCCAGACCTCCCGGACGACCAGCGCTTCGGTCCTCGCGTCAGCCCGGAGACCGCGATTTCCGGGCCCGCAGGTAGGCGGGCTCGCGCAGCCGCGCGACGGACGGGTACTGCTCCAGCCCGGGCAGCTGGTGGCGCACCGGGTCGAAGGAGATGTCGGGGTCGGGCCCGGACACCGAGGAGATCCGCAGGTCTCCGACGGGCCGCCAGTCCCCGTCGTACCGCGCGCAGGCCAGTTCGAAGGTCTCGGTCCCGGTGGAGCGGAGACCGAGCACCACGGGGCCCGAGGCGGTCCGGTAGGGCAGCAACGTCGTCATCGGCCGGTCCTCGACGGTCATCCCGGCGGTGAGCACGAACCGGCTCAGCCGGCCCCACCCGGTCGACGCGAACAGCAGGTCGCCGTAGGTCTCCCCCACGAGGACGCGGATCGCGAGGCCGTGGATGTCGGGAAGCCTCGTGGGCAGCCCCACCGCCCGGGACAGGCGGACCACGACCTCGTCCTCGCCGGGCTCGTCGAGCCAGGGCGACCCCGTCGGCTCGGCGAGGCCGGTGCGGTGGATCCGGCCGGGTACGACGACGCCGCGGGGATGGAGGGGCTTGCGAGCGCTGCGGACCGCGGCCACGGATCGGGTGGCGGTGGCGAGGAGCCCGCCGCCGACGGACGAGGCGCGGGTGCGCAAGGGGTCGAGGCGGGCCATGCCTTTCGGGTACCCGAGCCACGCCGGGCACATGCTCACGGTTCAGGCGCAGGCGCAGGCGACGCAGGTCAGGGCCATCGGCCGGACCTCGAGCCGGGCGGCCGCGATGGGCCCGCCGCAGACGACGCAGATCCCGTAGGTGCCGTCCTCGATCCGCTGCAGCGCGGCGTCGATGTCGCGAAGGTGGTGCTCGGTCTGCCGGATGAGGGTGGCGAGCTGGGACCGCTCGTACGCGATCGTCTGGCCCTCGGGGTCGTGCTCGTCGTCGGCGTTGGAGTCGCGCGACGCCTCGACCACGCCGTCGAAGTCCCCGCGGAGGACGGCCAGCCGGCTTCCGGTCCGAGCCCGCTCGCCGGCCAGTCGGGCCCGCGCGTCAGCGTCGGATGTCGGCCGGCCGGACATGCACGACCTCCGACAGGCCGGCCAGGTTGCCGGCACCGGCGGGGATGGTCACGACGTAGGGCTTCTCGGCCGCAGCGTCCGCTTCGAACTCGAACACATAGCCCCCGTCCTCCGACGCGCGCGCGACCGCCACCCGCTCCGGCCCCTTCGGCGTGACCCGCCAGAGGGTGACGGGGGCACCCGGCCGGGCCGGGGTCGCCGTCCCGACGACGCGGGCCCGGTCGGTGCCGGGGGCGAACTGCTGCGCGGCGGTGACCGCCGGGGCCACCTCGACGGTGACCGGCTGGGACACGCTCGCCCCGGCGACGGGCCGGTCGACGAAGCGCCAGCGGTACGTCGTTCGCGTGGTCGGCTCGGCGACGTACGACGGGTCGGTTGCGTCGGCGGGGACCACCTCGACGGTGCGGAAGTCGCCCTCGCCGAACTGTCTGGCCTCGAGGATCACGGTTGCCTCGGGCACCCGTGCGCCGGCGCCGTCGCGCACGGCGCCGGTCAGGGTCACCTGCTGGCCCGCGACGATGGAGCGGGCCGTTCCGGCACCCATCGTGGTGGTGGTCGCCAGCCCCTCGAGGTCGTACGTCGTGACGTCACCGGCGGTGCCGATGCGCAGCGCGTCCATGTGGAACGGCGTGCCGTCGCAGCCGAAGCCGATCGTGTAGAAGCCGGGGCCGTCGCCGCCGTGGGCCGCCATGAACGCCGGCACCGTGGCCGCGTCGGCGGTCTCCACCACCTTCTGGGTCGCGTTGTCCCACCTGACCCAGGTGTAGGTGAGGCCGGGGGCGTTCACCGTGCGCCAGGCCCCTGGTGCGGCGCTGAGCGAGGAGCGGCCGACCCACATCGCTCCCGTACCGACGTCCGCCGGGGCTACGTAGCCGGCGAAGGCCACCCCGGCGGCGCGCTCCTCGGACTGGACCGACAGGGCGGCGACCTTGGTGGCCGCCATGGACGCCACGTAGTGCAGCGATCCGATGGCGTTGCCGCCGGCGAGGTCCCAGCCGAGACTGCGCGCGCCGGCGGGCGCGCTGCCCGTGCCGTAGCCGACGGTGGGCTCCAGCGGCTCGATCGTGCGCTGGAAGGGGTTCTCGCAGCCGACGAACGACAGCTGCGCCTGGATGCCGGAGGGGAAGTCGGTGCCCCGCACGGTGATCGTCGAGTCGGCCGTCGCGGGGGCGCACCACAGCAGGACGGCCGCTGCCGCACCTGTCACCGAGACCACTGCCCGACGCACGTACCGCCTCCTGCTCACCACGCCCCCGAAACGTTCTGAAACTGTAGATCACGCACCCGAACTCGTTGTGAAAACTGTAGGTCCATCCCCGGGACCGCACGGGGGAACAACGACGAATGTTGCGGCTTTGTCACGCTTCGCCCGGATCAGAGGAGGCCACACCGCTGTGCCGGGGGTCGACCGACCTGAGAGGCTCTCTCCCGTGCGCGAACTCAACGTCCTCGGTGGCCCGCTCGAGCCCTGCGGCACCGATCCCGTGACCGGCTTCTACCGCGACGGGAGCTGCGCCTGCGGCCCGGAGGACCGGGGCCTGCACGCGGTCTGCGCGGTGATGACCGAGGAGTTCCTCGAGCACCAGCGCTCGGTCGGCAACGACCTCGCCACGCCCCACCCGGAGTGGCAGTTCCCGGGCCTGCACCCCGGCGACCGGTGGTGCGTGGTCGCGGGCCGGTGGCGCCAGGCGTTCGAAGCCGGCGTCGCGGCGCCGGTCGTCCTCGCCTCGACGAACGCCCGCGCCCTGGAGATCATCCCGATCGAGATGCTGCTCGACCACTCGGTCGACGTACCGGCCGATCCCAGCAGCCTGGAATGACCTGACCCGTCAGCGACGGCGGCGGTGCCCGTGCCGCTTCACGGGCAGGCCCGGGGGTAGGTCGTCCCGGGTGGGCGTCCCGGCGGCACCGGCGGGGCCCCCGTGCTCGATCTCGGCGAGCCGCCGGTGCAGCTGCTTGCGCACCTGGTCGGGTGTCAGCTGCGCGCGCCGACGCTCGTCGCGCGCGATGATGACCCCGGTGGCGGCCACCCCGGTCAGCCCAGCGATGCCGAGCACCTTCCACAGCTTCACCGAGAGGACTCCTTCCGTGACGAGCAGCCGGCTGTCCCTCGACGAGGCGGTCGACCTGACCCGCACGGGAGACCTCTGGCTGTTCCGTGGCCGTTCGGCCGCGGACCACGCTATCCGGATGGTCACGAACGCACCGGTGAACCACGTCGGGATGGCGGTCGTCCTGGACGACCTGCCGCCGCTGATGTGGCATGCCGAGCTCGGCAAGGGGCTGGTCGACGTGTGGACCGGCAATCACCACCGCGGCGTGCAGCTGCACGACCTGCGCGCGGCGGTGACCCAGTGGTGCGGCCGCTACGAGCAGCGCGCGTGGCTGCGGCAGCTGGACGCGGACATCACCCCGGCCATGGAGGCGGCGCTGCTCCGGACCATCGCGCGCCTGGACGGCACGCCGTTCCCGGCGACCGTCGCGCTCGCCGGCCGCTGGGCCCGCGGCCGCCTGCGCC
>JAOPXC010000454.1 GCA_025965335.1 Nocardioides sp.
CTGCCGCACACCTTCGAGATCGAGGTGTGGAAGCGACCGGCGGATGCGCCGAAGGCGTGGCGGGTGCCGCGGGCGGAGATCCGCGCGAAGGTCGTCGAGACGTTCGCCTACTACGACGTGGGCCGCATGCTGTGTGACCCCGCGAAGTGGCAGACGGAGATCGAGTTCTGGGCCGAGGAGTTCGGCGAAGAGGTCGTGCTGTTCTTCGACACGAACCAGCCGACTCGGATGTGGCGTGCCTGCGACCGGTTCTCCACCGCGGTGGAGCAGCGGGCCTACAGCCACGACGGCTCGTCGACGCTGACCGCGCACGTGCTGGCGATGCACCGGCGCAAGGTGCGGGTGCGCGACGAGGACGACGACGGCCGCACCAAGTACGTCTTCGTCAAGGGCCCCGACCGATCGAAGATCGACGCCGGCGTCGGCGCTGTGCTCGCACTGGAAGCGGCCGAGACGATGCCGATCGCCGAGAAACCGCGGCCGCCGGCGACCGCCCGGGCCGGCAGTGCCCCGAAGACGAGCCTGTTCCGGCCGTCGTCTCGACTGAGCATTTGAGGAGCCACCTATGACCGAGATCCGTATCCCGGTGCCCCGGCTGCCGCGGGGCCTCGGCGCGAACCTGGCCGGCCTGCTCGGCCTCGTCGCGGTCGCGTTGGCCATCGGTGGCCTGACGGGCAACTGGTGGTGGTCGGCGCTGCTGGGTGGTCTGTTCGCCGTCGGACTGTCGTATGTCGCGCAGACGCACGCGGCGGCGGCCGAGGCGGATGTGACCGTGCCGGTCGCCGCGCAGGCACCCCGGCTCGTTTCGGCAGCGAAGTCGGCATGAGCCGTAGCCGCGAGCCGGGCCGGGACAACCCCTGGGTGCTCGTCGGGCTGGGTGCGCTGGCCGTGGTGGCCGCCGTGTTCGGCCTGTGCGCCTGGATGCAGATCCTGGACGGCGCGGCGCGATGAGGCCCCTGCTGGTGCCTGCCCGCCGCTCGATCCGCCAAACCGAGGCGATCGCCGACCAGATCATCGCCACCGGTGGCGCGCTTGGCGCGTACGGCCGCGACCCGGTCGACGGCGACGTCGGCTACAGGCGGCTCGGTGCCGGCAACCGCGAGGTGCCCTACTGGACGCAGGAGAAGGCGCGCACCTACAGCGTGACCGCGTACCGGTCGAACCCGATGGCGACCGCGATCATCGACACCTACACGGCGTTCTGCGTCGGCGACTCGGGCGTCAGCTGGCAGGCCACGAACCCTGAGGTCGGGGACGTGGTCCGCGAGTTCTGGGACGACCCGGCGAACCGGCTCGGCTCCATCCAGGAACTGTCGCTGCGCTCGCAGCTGCTGCTCGGCGAGAAGCTGTACGAGCTGATGGTGGCCCCGTTGAGCCAGGTGGTGCGGTTCGCGCCGATCGATCCGACGCACATCAAGGGCATCGGCTGCCGGAGCGGCAACCCGCTGTGGCCGGACATGGTGACTCTGCTCGGCACTGACGACACCGGCGACGACCGGAAGTGGTCGCTGGTGCAGGTCGACGACAGCACGGGCCTGCGTGACGGCCAGGCCATGTTCTGGGCGCCCTGGCGCACCCTGGACACCGACGTGCGGGGCATGCCGTTCCTGACGTCGATCCTGGACTGGCTGGACAGCTACGACACGGTCCTGTCGAACCTGATCGACCGCACGGCCCTGGCCCGGTACATGGTGTGGGACGTCGAGGTTAAGGGCGGCCAGGGCGAGGTCGACGACTTCGTCGCCGCCCGCGGCGGCCTGCACGTGCCGCCGTCCGGCTCGGTCGAGGTGCACAACGACTCGGTGACCTGGAAGCCGCAGACGGTCAGCACCGGCGCGATGGAGGACACCGTCGCCAACCGCAGCGTGCTCACGAACATCGCCTCCGGCACCGGCCTCGCCAAGACGTGGCTCGCCGAACCGGAGGGCGCCAACCGGGCCACTTCGCAGACGATGGCCGAGCCGGTGCGCCGCCGGGTCGGCTCGGTGCAGAAGGTGTGGCTCGCCCAGCAGACCGAGCTGGTGCGGTTTGTCGTCGACCGGGCGGTGGCCGCGCGCCGGCTCCCGGAGCGGGTCGAGGCTACCGATCCCCGCACCGGCGCTTCGACGACCATCCCGGCGTCGCAGGCGGTCATCGTGACCGGCCCGGAGATCGCCGCCTCCGACTCGCAGCTGACCGCGCAGGTGCTGCTGAACCTGTCTACCGGCCTGGAGAAGCTCGTCGCGATCGGCGCGCTGTCCAAGGACGCCGCGGCGACGGCCGCGCGCAAGGCGTGGGAGGACTACGTCGGCGTGCCGTACGTGCACGAGCTCGACACCCCCACTGCGAACCCCGACGACCTCGCCACCGCGGTTGCGGAGGCGGCGAGGGTCCGCGAACGCCACCGTGCCGGCGGCGGGAACCGCGACTACGTCCGCGACCACGAAGGGAAGTTCTCACAGACCTCGGGCGGCATCGGCCACCCCGGCAGCACCACCGGCGGGGTGGCCGAGAAGACCGATCCGCCCAACGTGGATCCGAAGTCCGACCCACTGAAGCTGGCCTCACGAATCCGGCTGGGCCCCGGCGAGACCTTCACGGGCAGCGCTCGCGTGTCCGACGGCAACCAGGACCGCGTCATCGTCATGGCCGGGCTGGACACACCGACCGGCGCCCGGCTCAGGCTGGGCTCGGTAGATCCGCAGGACAGCCGGCGCTGGCGTGCCGAGGACAAGGGGCGCACGGTCGATCTGGATGTCGAAGGCGCCAGACAACTGCGTGACGTGGTCGCCGGCGCCGCCACAGAGGGCAAGAAGAGCGTCAGTGACTACCGGGCGGCTCTGCGCGCCGCCCACGCTTCCCATCTGCCGCAGAGTGCATGGCCGGACGTCGAGGCAAGCATCTCCTCCGGCACCATCCGTGGCCGCTTTGGTCAGCTGCATTGGAGCCTGGACCGCCAGGAAGGCGACAACTTCCTGACACTTCCCGGCGGCGAGGAGTGGGTCGGCGGCGAGTGGAGGCTGAGCATCGATCCGGCCCAGGGCGGCACTCCGGCCGGCCAGAACGACACCTTTGACCTGAAGTCGCCAGCCGGGGCCAAGAACCTGCTGACTGCGCTGGACGGTCTCATCGCTGGTGCGGCGTGACCGCGCACGTCCGCTGCGCCCGCGCCTGCCAGTGCCAGGAATGCCAGCTGTTCGAGGTGGGGCCGCCCGGGCCGGTACCGAGAGAGGTAGTGATGGACGACATCGAACGCTGTGCCCAGCTGCTGGGCATGCGCCGCCGCGAGGTCCTCGAGGTGGTGCCGTCGGCTGACGGCGACCTGGTACGCACCCACGACGGGCAGTGGACGCTGATCCGCGACGACGGCGTGCGTGTGGACCGCGTCCCGGCACCGACCACCCTGGTCGACGGCGACGAGGCAACCAAGGAGATGCTGCGCGGTTTCCACGGCGACGCCGATCCCGAGGATGAGCCGGCCACCAAGCCCGCGCCGAAGCGTCAGAGCCGGGGCCGGGCATGAGCTGGCGGGAGGTCGCCGACGAGCTGGTCCGCGAGTCCGCGCCCGAGCTCGCCGACGACGCCCTCGCCGCGATCGTCGAGGCACTCGAGGACGTCGACGTCGACGCCGAGCGCGTTGACGAGGCGGTCGCCGTCGCCCTCGATCTGTGGCTCGCCGACGACGAGCCCGCGGAGGCGCAGGAGTCGGTGGCGTTCGACGAGACGTTGCACCCGCGTGCGGCTGCCGGAGCCGCGGGCGGCGGGCAGTTCGCCGCTGGCGGCGCCGCGCCCGCGGGGGCCAAGAAGGCGGCGCCGGCGAAGAAGGCGGCCGCGGGTGGCAAGAACCCGGCCGGGTCGCTGTCCTTCAACGGCAAGTCAGGCCCGGGCTACGGCAAGCCGGGCGGTGACAAGCGGGTCCACTCGCTGCAGCAGGCCCTCAACCGGCTCGGCCTCACCGACGCCGCGGGCAAGAAGCTCGTCGACGACGGCAAGCTCGGCCCGAAGACCACCGCCGCGGTGAAGAAGGCGCAGCGCGCCCTGGGTATGCCCGCCGACGGGGTGGTGACGCCGAAGCTGCTGGCCAAGCTGGTTGCCGCGAAGTCGCTGGCCAAGCCGGCCGCGAAGGCGAAGCCCGCGGTGAAGAAGGCGGCCAAGCCCGTCGCGAAGGCGGCGGCTCGCACGGCGGCCAAGCCCCGGCCGATGACCACGACGACACGCGAGGCTGACGCGAGCACCGAGGCGATCGCCGGGCAGCGCTCGGCGGGCGACACCCGGGCGATCCTGCAGGACGCCGTCGACGAGCTGGCCCGTGAGGAGTCCGGCAACGCGTGGGCGTACGCGCAGGTCCGCGACTACACCGACGAGCAAGTGGTGTACGAGCTGGGCGGCAAGACGTGGCAGGCGCCCTACACGCTCACCGAGGCCGGGACGACCGGCGAGGCCGCGCTGGGCGACCCGATCGAGGTCGTTGAGCAGACCTGGTACGTGGCCGCCGCCGCGGAGCCTGCCGGTGAGCCGGCGGTCGACGAGCCGGCGCAGACCGGGTTCTCGCCCGCCGATGACATGGCGGTGGAGAGCCTGTGCCGCATTGACGGCCGCGTGCTGGAGGGCAAGGGCGTCGACGCCGCCGGCGGCCGCATCTTCCGGGTGCGGATCATCTCCGCGGGCGACTCCCGCAACGGCCGCCGCTACCCGGCGGGTGTGCTGCAGGAGGCGACGTCGCTGTACGAGGGCGCGAAGGCGTACGACCATCACCGGTCCACCGAGGAGCTGCGCTCGTCGACGATCACCGGCCTGGTCGGCTACTACCGCAACGTTGAGGCCAGCGCCCAGGGCCTGGACGGTGACCTGTGCCTGCTGCCCGGGGCCACCCACACGGCCGAGGCGCTGGACGCGACGATCGCCGCCCAGGACCAGGGCCTGCCGCCGCTGGTCGGTATCAGCCACGACGCGATGACGTCCCTCAAGCCGATCGTCGTCGCTGGCCGCCGCATGCAGGAGGCCACGGCCATCACCAAAGTCAACTCCGCCGACGTGGTCGCCGACCCCGCCGCCGGAGGCAAGGCCACCCGCGTTCTCGCGGGCGGTATCGAGACCGACCCGGAGACCGACTCCGGAGAGAACACAAGGGAGTCAGACGTGGTCACGACCACCGACGTGCTCGCCGCGCTGAAGACCGCCACGCCCGAGGATCTTGCCGCGGTCGGTCTCAGTCGTACGAGCGAAGCAACCGAGCCCGAGGGCATGGAGAAGGCGTCGTTCCTCGGCGGCCTGCTCATCAAGGAGAAGGTGACCGCGGCCGGCCTGCCCGCTCAGGTCGCCGAGAGCCTGCGCGAGTCGTTGCCGGACCGGATCACCGAGTCCGACGTGGACGCGCAGATCGCGAGCCTCAAGACGGCGCTGGGCCTGGCCGAGCGTTCCGGGCTCGCCCCGACCGCCACCGCGGCGGTCACGCAGGAGAGCCTGGAAAAGAAGACGGCCGCGCTGGACGCGTTCTTCGCCGGCGACTTCTCCAAGGGTTACCGCAGCTTCCGGTCCGCGTACCTCGACATCACCGGCTACCGGCCGCGCTCGATGGACGAGGACCTCAACCGCCGGGTGATGCGCGAGAGCATCGGCGACCTCTACGACTCGGGCGACCGGGCCACGGAGTCGCTGACCTCGAGCTCGTGGAACCTGGTCCTGGGCGACTCGGTGACGCGGCGGCTGGTCGCGGTGTACGCGCACCCGTCGCTGCAGACCTGGCGTGAGATCGTCTCGTCGACGATTCCCGTCGCGGACTTCCGCACCCAGCGCATCGACCGGGTGGGCGGCTACGGCGTGCTCCCGGCGGTCAACCAGGGCGCCCCGTACCAGCCGCTGACCTCGCCGACGAACGAGGAAGTCACGTACGCGCTGACCAAGCGTGGTGGCACCGAGGACCTGACGATGGAGATGATCGCCAACGACGACGTCCGGGCGATCTCCAACATCCCCAACCGGCTGGGCCTGGCGGCCGCGCGCACGCTGCACAACTTCGTGTGGGATTTCCTGCAGACCAACCCGACGGTGTACGACGCGCTGGCGCTGTTCCACGCCACGCACAACAACACCACCGCGGTGGCGCTCAGCCAGTCGAACCTGAGCGCGATTCGGGCGAAGATGCGCGGCCAGACCGCGTACGGCGACAGCAGCGACATCCTGTCGCTGACGCCGAAGTTCCTGATCGTCCCGAAGGAGCTCGAGGAGCTGGCGTTCCAGCTGACCACCTCGGCGGTGGCGATCCCGGCCACCCCGGCCGGCCCGTCCAACACCCCCAACCTTCACCAGAACATGGTGCCGATCGTCGTCGACTACCTGACCGACACCAACGACTGGTACGTCGCGGCGGACCCGTCGATGTGCCCGACGATCGAGGTCGGCTTCTACCAGGGCCGCCAGGACCCGGAGCTGTTCACCCAGTCCGACAGCAACGTCGGATCGATGTTCAACAGCGACACGCTGACCTACAAGATCCGCCACATCTACTCGGGCGCGGTCCTCGACTACCGCGGCTTCCAGCGCGGGACCCAGTAGGCCATCGCTTCACTCCTCGGACCCCCGGCATCCGTCGGGGGTCCCCGTGATCCCTAGATCAGGGAGAAGGCAGGACAACCATGCTGTTCAAGGAACTGCGCGGAAACTTCCCCGTCGCGATCGCCATGCCGTTCGTGCCGGCTGGTGGCGCCGGCGGTGGCACGTTCGTCGTGCCGAACAACTTCCTCATCACCGCGGCGTCGCTGGTGTGGGGTGCGGCCGTCACGGGCGCGGCGACGAACTTCTTCACCGCCTCGTTCTTCAACCGGGGCCCGGGAGGCGCGGGCACGGTGCAGTTCGGCACGGCGATCGCCTACTCCAACGGGATCAACGCCGCCAAGGCGACCCCGGTGGCGATCACCCTGTCCAGCACCGCCACGGACCTGCAGGCGGCCGCCGGTGACGTGCTCACGGCCGAGATCACCACCTCCGGCACTGGCCTGATCGCCCCCGGCGGCACGCTGATGCTGACGGGCCGGTGGCGGTGACCGCCCAGGCGGTCGCGGTCAACGTCACGGTTACCGGGCCGGTCCAGGCGTCGCGGTGCACCTTCCGCGGCTTCACGATCGGGTCCACGGCCGGGGCGACTGTCGTGCTGTACGACAACGCCTCGGCGGCGTCCGGGACCGTGCTGGCGTCGTTCGTGCTCGCCGCGAACGGAGACAAGCACATCGACATCGCCGACGGTGTCCGCTGCGAGAACGGCATCTACATCTCGGTGACCGCCACCGGCCCGGTCCAGGGCCACGTCCGGATCGGGTGACGCCATGACCACGCTGACCCGCATCCAGAAGAACACCGCGGGGACGCTGCGTCACACCTTCCTGCTCGACGAGACGCCGACCGACTCGTCCACGACGGTCACCTACACCGTCGTGGACGCGGTCGGCGCCGCCGTCACCAACGGCAACGCCACCCTGGTCAGCGCGGGGACGGGGACCTACACGTTCACGCTGGCCGCCCAGGCGGCACTCAAGGCGTGCACGGTCACCTGGACGGGCACGATCTCCGGGGCGACGACGACACAGACGACCTACGCGGAGATCGTCGGCGGGTTCTTGTTCTCGCTCGCCGAGGGCCGCGGCTCGGATGCGACCCTGGCCGACACCAGCAAGTACCCGGCTGCCGACCTGGTCGCCGCTCGCCTCGAGGTCGAGGCGGAGTGCGAGACCATCTGCGACCGGGCGTTCGTGCCCCGCTACGAGCGGGTGGTGCTGGACGGCACCGGCACCGACGAGATCCTGCTCCGCCACTCGGATCCGACCCGCAGCGTGGCCGAGGTCCGCACCGTGCGGTCGGTGAAGATGGCCGCCCGCGCGGACGGCACCTTCGTCTCCTTCACGGCCGCCGAACTGGCCGCGCTCATCGTCACCGGCGACGGGACGCTGGTCCGCACCAGCGGTGACCGGTTCCTGGAGAACCGCGCCAACATCATCGTCGAGTACGAGTACGGGCTGGACCGGCCGCAGCCCGACCTGGTCCGTGCCGCGCTGACCCGGTTCCGGACGCAGCTCAACGTCAACAAGTCCGGCGTGCCCGACCGGGCCAGCTCGTTCACGGCGGCCGACGGGGGCACGTTCCGGCTCGACATGCCGGGCCCGTTCAAGACCGGCGTGCCGACCGTGGACGCCGCCTACGGCCGGTACTCGCGCCGCTCCACCGGCACCGGTGCTACCGGGCGGGCCGTGCCGGCGTCGCGGACGCTGACCTACAGCCCGCAGATCACCTCGATGTTCCACCGCGGCCGGGGCAGGAGCTGGTGAGCGTCGCCGCCGCGGCGAAGGCCGCGCTCGTCGGCACCTCCGGCGTGCTGGCACCGCTGCTGCCCGGCGTGACCGTCTCCTACTCGGCGCCGCGCGACCTCCCGCGCGAGCTCGTCTACGGCGGCCAGGTCGTCGGCCCGGTCGCGCTGGCGGCGATGGCCGGCGGCGTCCGGGTGAAGCGCTCGGAGGAGCTGACCCTGCAGCTGCACGTCCGGGTGTACCAGCCGGGCGCGACCACGACCGAGACGACCGACGCCCGTGCGGTCGTGATCGGCGACACGATCGCCGCGTACATCGCTGGCGCCACCCTGCTCGGCGGGGTCACGGATCTGAAGCTGGCCCAGGTCAGCGGTGTCGACCTGGACGGCTGGGTCGACGACGACGGCGCCGGATCAACCCTGACTCTCGCCGTCGGCCTGATGTCCTACCTGACCTAAGGAATCCACCGTGAACATCAAGTTCTGCGAGAACGACGACAAGAGGATCGCGATCGGCACCGGCATCCGGCCGATCAAGTTCTGCCGGCCGTGCTACGTCGCCGCCTACGCCGGCGAGTTCCAGGCGTGGAAGGTGGTCACGCCCTACGAGGACATCGCGATCGCCTGCGCCAAGACCGGCGAGGACATCGCCGCCGGCGGCACGGTCTGGCTCGACCCGGTCGAGACCAACATCGCGGCTCTGGTCTACGGCGGGTTCATCGAGGCGATCGCGGCCCCGGCCCCGGCGAAGCCCACCCGGACGACCGAGGTCTGATCGTGGGCTCCTTCGCCGCCAACAACGTCACCACCTGGTTCTCCGGGTACGACATGACCGGCGACCTGAACTCCACGGCGCTGGCCCTGCAGTACGACGCCCTGGACGCCACGACGTACGGCTGCACCGCCCGGGTCCGCGCGGCGGGGCTCGAGGACGTCCAGCTGAACGAGGCGGGCTTCTGGCAGGCCGGCGCGGTCGCCGTCGACCCGACCGCGTTCGCCGCGCTCGGCGGGGCGTCGCAGGTGGTGAGCAACTCCAACGACGGCCTGGAGCCGTCCGTCGCCTACTTCTACCGGGCCCGTGAGTTCAGCTACCAGACGTTCGGCAAGGTCGGCGAGATGATGCCGTTCCAGCTGACCGCCCAGTCGGCGCGTGGTACCGGACTGGCGGCGGTGGCCGCGGTCCGTGGCCGGGTGCTCAAGACCAAGGCGAGCGTGTCCGCCACGGGCGCGACCGGCACCTCCTTCCAGCTCGGCGCGGTCGGCGCCGGCCAGTTCCTGTACGGCGCCTTCCATGAGTTCACGGTCGGCACCTCGATCACTGCGGTGCTCGAGTCGGCGCCCGACAACACGTTCGGCGCCGCGACGACCCGGATCACGTTCGGGCCGATCACGGCGGTCGGCGGGACCTGGGGCGCCCGGGTTGCCGGGGCCATCACCGATACGTGGTACCGCCTTCGAGTCACGGCCGTGACTGGCACCCACTCCATCGCCTGCGTCGCGGGCATCAAGTAAGGAGCACCCCGTGGCTGCGTTCGCACTCACCGACTGCCGGCTGGAAATCAACTCGGTGGTCATGTCCGCGTTCACCAACAGCGTCACCCTGCCGATGGAGTACGAGGCGCTGGAGGACACCGCCTTCGGCGACAGCGCCCGGTCGCGGGTTGCCGGCCTGTCCGACTCGACCCTGACGGCACAGTTCAACCAGGACTTCGCCGCCTCGGCGACGGACGTGACGCTCTACACCGCGCACGCCACCAAGGCCCCGGTGGTGGTGAAGGTGCGCCCGACCACGGCCGCGATCTCGGCTACCAACCCGGAGTATGTCGGCAGCTACCTGCCCAACCAGCACAACCCGTTCGGTAACAAGGTGGGCGAGCTGGCCGGCACGCAGATCTCCTGGCCGCTGTCCGACTTCGACGGCATCGCCCGCAACCTCACCTGATGCTCGACGTCCAGATCGGCGGCGCGGCCCAGCTGCGCAAGGTCGCCGCGGGCATCCGCGCGACCGGCGACAAGGGTCTGGGTCGGCAGATGTCACGGGCCTTGGCCGCGTCGACGAAGCCCATCCAGCGGTCGATCGACGCCGAGTCGGAAAAGGTCATGCCGAAGCGCGGCGGCTACCGGGCCGTGTTCGCGAAGAGCCTGCGGCACAAGACGTCGCAGCGCACCTCGGCCCGCAACTCCTCGCTGACGCTGATCACCTACGCCGACGGCACCGGCGAGCGGCGCGACGTCCAGTCCCTGGAGGGCGGCGCCCTGCGGCACCCGGTGTTCGGCCGGTCCCGGACCGTGCGCGGCCGGGGTCGTGTACCGAATCCGTGGACGGTCACCCGGATCCGGTCCGGGTTCCACAAGCGCGGCACCGACGGGGCCGCCGACGAGGCCGAGCGGCAACTGTCCACCGTCCTGGGCGACTTCGCATCCAGACTCGCGAAAGGCTGACCCCGCACATGGCCGAGATCTGGTTCGCGAAGCCCTGGCAGCTTCGGTTCACCGACCCTGACGACATCAAGGTCTACGGCGACGGCTGGTACGTGTACGACGAGGCGCAGATCGTGCGGCTGGACGCCCGTCGGCTCGTCGCGCTCGAGGTCCAGATCGGCCGGCCGATGGCCGCGGTCATCGACGCGAACCGGGCTGGCTCGGTGTTCGGCGAGCTCGCCGCGGCGTGGCTCGCGGTGCACCTCGTCGATCCCGGCCTCGCGGGCGAGTTCGACCAGTTCTCGCCGCTGATCATGCTCGTCGACTGGGAACGGTCGCCCGAGCCTGAGACCCCTAAGGCGGACCTCGACCCTTTGGACCTGACGCCTTCGGCGTCTTCGACAGATGGGCCGCCGACGGAGTAGCCGCGCTGCTGTCCCGCTACGAACCGTTCTTCACCTTCCGCGCCCGGATCCCACCCTCCCAACTCGGCGAGCTGTCGGTGCTGCAGATCGCCGCGCACGTCAACTTCTGGCAGAAAATGGGGGGCGACGGTGGCGACTGAGAAGCGTGAACTGCTCCTCGACCTGCTCGCCCGGGACAAGACCGAGGCGGCGACGCACTCCGCGGCGAAGAACGTCGACCACGTCGGCGACGCGGCGCAGAAGGCCGGCGACAAGACCAAGAAGTTCGGCAAGACGACCGTCGTCGCGGGCAGCGAAAGCGAGAAGTTCGGCCGCTCCGCATCCGGGGCCGGCCGCGACGTCGACAAGCTCAGCGCCGAGATCAAGCTTCTCGAGCGGGAGCTGGAGTCGCTGGCTCGCTCGTTCGCCCGCGCCGACGACAAGGCCGAGCGCCTGGACCTGAGCAAGTCGATCCGCCGGGCGGAGAACGACATCCGCCGGCTGAACAAGAGCAAAGGCATCCTCGAGTCGATCCTGCCGGAACCGAGTCCGGAGCAGGGCAGGTCGTGGGCATCGAAGGCGCTCAAGGGCATCGCCGCGGGACTCAGTTCCGGCGGCGACGCCATCGCCGGGGCGGCCAGCAACCACGTCGGCATCATCGTCGGCGGGGCTATCGGCGCGGCTGCCGCACCCGTCGTCGTCAGCGCGCTCGGGTCCGCCCTGTCGGCCGGCGCCGGGCTGGGCGTGATCGGCGCCGGTATCGCGCTCGCGGTCAAGGGCGACGACACCCTGCAGAAGGCGGGCAAGGCCGCCGGGAACAAGTTCATCAAGGGCCTGCAGATCATCGCCGACAAGCAGTTCCAGGCGCCGGTGCTCGAGGCGATCCATCTGCTGTCGAAGGAGGGCGAGAAGCTCACCTCCGACTGGGGTAAGGCGTTCGCTGCCCTCGCCCCGCAGGTGCGCCCGTTCACCCAGGACCTGATCAAGTCGGCGGACACGATCAGCGGTTCGTTGACCAGTGCGGCGGCGAAGAGCGGCCCGGCCCTGGACGGCCTGGGCGACTCGCTCGTGCTGCTGTCCGGCGGCGTCTCTTCCTTCATCAACGCCGTCGCGGACGGCGGCCCGCAGGCTGCGGACAATCTGCGGCTGATCGCAGGCGCCACGGCGGACGTGATCGCGCAGACCGGCAATTTCCTGTCCGTGCTGAACAAGCTCAGCAACAACGTGTGGTTGACGGGTCCGCTGCTTCCCTTGCTGCGCAAGCACTACCGGGACGCGGCCCAGGGCTCGGATGAGCTGAGCGCGAAGACCGGCAAGCTCGCAGTCGAGATGAGCAACGCGGAGAAAGCCGCGCGCGGGCAGCGCGATGCCCTGTCGGAGCTGTCGAAGGAGATGAAGGCCGAGGCGGATCCGGTGTTCGGTCTGCTCAACGCTGAGGACAAGCTGGCGGCCGCCCAGAAGAACGTGGCTGACGCGACCAAGCAGCACGGCGCCAAGAGCAAGGAAGCGCAGCAGGCGGTGCGCGATCTGGCGCTGGCGGCCATCGATCTGCAGGGCAAGGCGGGTGCCTTGGGTGGCACCTTCAACGGCAAGCTGACCCCGGCGATGCGCAACACCCTGGCTGCGGCCGGGCTGACCGCGAGCGAGATCGACAACGTGGAGCGGCAGTTCAAGCAGGCCAAGAAGGCCGGGGACAGCTACGCGAAGACGTACCGGGCGAAGGTGATCACGGACTACGTCAATCGCTACTCGGCGATCATCACCAGCTCTGCGCAGTCGGCGTACGAGCAGACGAAGGCCCAGATCGCGGGAAAGCGCGCCGAGGGTGGCCCGGTCCGCAAGAACAAGGCCTACGTGGTCGGTGAGAAGCGCGCCGAGGTGTTCGTGCCGGACCAGGACGGCACGATCGTCCCGAGCATCGACCAGCTGACCGGCCGGGGCGGCGGGGCAGGCGGTCGGTCTGGCTCCAGCGGCGCCAGTCAGGTCGACGTCCTCGTCCGGGCCGCGCCGAACGCGTCCCGCGACCTGGTCGGGATGCTCGTCGAGGCCATGCAGTACGAGTGCCGCATCCACTACGGCAAGTCCGCCCAGCGCATGTTCGGGGGCTGACGTGGCGACGCCGGCCGTCAAGGGCGAGCTGCTGATCAACGGCGCGTGGGTCGACGTGACGGCCCTGGGCCGGGTCCGGATCGCGGACAGGATCGCGATTCAGCGCGGCTACCTGAACGAGCAGGGCGACACGATCACCCCGAGCACGGCCGCGTTCTCCCTGAACAACGCCGACGGACTGTTCTCCGACCGCAACCCCAACAGCCAGTACTTCGGGCTGCTCGGGCAGAACACCCAGTGCCGGTTCTCGGTGACGACCAGCCCGCTGATCACGGACACGTTCACCCGCACCGTCACTGCGACCGGGAGTTGGGGAACCGCCGACACCGGCGACGTCTGGGGCGGCCTCTCCCTGGGCGGCGCGATCCTGACGACAGACTTCGCGGTCACCGGCACGGAGGCCACCCACTCGGTGCCGGCCGTGTCGGCGTACCGGCTCAGCCGGATCACTGCCTACAGCGACCTCAACCACACGGTCCGGGCCACATTCAAGGTGGCGCAGGCCACCGGCGGCAACCTGGAACCGTGCAACATCGTCCTGCGGGGCACGTCTACGACCAGCTACTTCATGATCCGCTGCGAGGTGACGACCGCCAACGTCATCCAGCTGCGGATGATCGACCGGGTCGGTGGCACCTCCGCCGCGGTCGACACGGGCATCGTCCACACCGGCATCGGGCAGCCGATCACAGTAGTGGCGCAGGCCGACGGGCACTTCATCCGGGCCAAGGCGTACATCGCTTCCGGGGCGGAGCCGGCGGCGTGGCCGATCTACGCCTACGACGCAACCCCGACGCCAGGGTTCGCCGGCGTGCGGTCGGGCGTCGCCGCAGCGAACACGAACGCCAAGCCGGTCGTGTTCACCTACGACAACTTCCAGGTGGTGTCGGACGACTACCGCCACTGGGGAGAGATCAGCGAATTCCCCCAGTACTGGGACATGTCCGGCCACGACGTGTGGGTGCCGGTCGTCGCCTCAGACATCCTGCGCCGGCTCACCCAGGGGGCACAGCAGCTCCAGTCCCCGATCTACCGGTATATCAACGGCCTGGCGTCCAAGAACGGCTACTGGCCGTTCCAGGACGACACGAACGCGACCGAGGCCGGCAGTGCTGTCGCCGGGGCGAAGGCCGCGACGGTCAACGACATCCGCTTCGGCTTCGATTCGACGTTGCCGGGCAGCTCCGGTGTGGCACACGTCAACTCCACATCCTCGGTGCTGCGGGGCACCGCGAAGACCGTGCCGGCGTCCACCTACGCCTCGGCGATGTGGATGTTCCGGTACGACACCGCCCCGTCCGGCTCCGTGACTGTCATGAACGTCATCGGCACCGGCACCGTCAAGCGGTGGAATATCTCGGTGACGGCGACCTCGTTCAACCTGGCCGCCTACGACAAGGACGACGCTCTACTGAACAGCACCGCGGTCCTCTTTGGCACTGGCGTGTTGCCCAGCCAGTGGATCACGATGCGGCTGCAGATCCACGTCGTCGCCGGGAACATCGCCGTGGAGCTCGGCTGGTCGTCCCTCGGCCAGGGCTTCGCCTGGGGCATCACCGACAACAGCTTCGTCTCCGGCACCTCGGTCGGGATCTTCACCTCGTGGAATACCCCGATCGCGTCGGGCAACGTGGGCCTGAACCTGTCCCACCTGGTCCTGTCCACGGTCGCGATCAGCAACGCCGATACGGGCTTCCTCGCTGCGACCAACGCCTACCTTCGCGAGCGCGTGGACGACCGGATCACCCGGGTGTGCGCGCAGAGCGGCATCGCCGTCGAGATCATGCGGTCCGCGGCGGTTGCTCAGACGATGGGCTACCAGCCGGTCGGCACCCTGATGGATGTCCTGGCCGAGTGCGCCCGCGTCGACGACGGCTTCTTCACGGCAGGCCGGGGCTTCTTCGGCCTGGTGTACCGGGTGCGGAAGACCCTGTACACGCAGACGTCGCTGGCTCTGTCCTACACGGCCCGGCACTTCTCCGGCGCCCTACAGCCGACCGACGACGACCAGACCCTGCGCAACGACGTGACCGTCACCCGGCCGCTGGGCGGATCGGCGCGCTCGATCGTCGCCTCCGGGCGCAAGGGCACCGCGCAGGTGGGGACGTACGACACCCAGTACCCGCTCAACCCGGCTGCTGACGCCGACCTCGTCTACCTGGCGCAGCAGGCGACCGCGCTGGGCACGTGGGACGATCTGCGCTGGCCAACCGTGCAGGTCGACCTGGCCAGCGCCGTGTTCGCCGCGTCGCCGACACTGTCTCTGGGGGTGCGCGGGCTCGACGTGGGCGACCCGATCGCCATCACCGGCCTGCCCGCGTGGCTGCCGCCGAACATGGCCGAGGTCATGGTGCGGGGCTGGCGCGAGGTGCTGGGCGACCAGGAGTGGTCGTTCGTCTTCAACACCCAGCCGTACGGGCCGTTCCGGTCCGTCAACGACCAGATCACCACCGGCACCGGCAAGGGCCGCTACCGGGCCGCCGCGTCCAACTCGGTCGTCAAGACCGGCTTCACCACCACGGCGACGACGTTCACGGTGACGACGGCGACCGGGGCGAAGTGGATCGACTCGGCCGCGAAGCCGGCCAGCTTCCCGCTCGACGTGTTCATCGCCGGCGAGCGAATGACGGTCGGGGCTATCGCGGCGGCCGTCGGCAACGACCAGGTGTTCTCGTCGGTGACCCGCTCGGTGAACGGCATCGTCAAGGCCCAGCTGGCCAACGCACCGGTTCAGGTCGCGGAACCCTTCTACGTGGCTCTGTAGGGAGCGTTCATGCCCGGTTCTTTCCAGGTCGGCGACCTGGTCACCGCCGACCTGCTCAACACGGCCACGTACCGGCCGTACTGCAAGGTGCACCAGACGGTGGCGCAGACCGGTATCGGCACCAGCACGACGGTGATCCTGACGTTCACCACCGAGGACCACGACCCGGAGGGCTGGCACGACAACGTCACCAACAACTCCCGGATCACCCCGAACATCGCCGGCGAGTACGAGGTGACCGTTGAGGGCGTCATCGCCGGAACCGGCACGGTGACCGCGATGTGGGCCGGGATCAACCTCAACGGGGTGCTGTATTCCAGGTCGGGCAACAACAAGCCGACGGCCAATACGAACAACACGGCGAGCCCGACGTGGGTGGACACGATCACGATGAACGGCACCACCGACTACATCGAGTTCGCCTTGGGTGTCGTGTCCACGGTGACCACCGAGGCCACGAACGTCAGCTCGACGGGCCAGTCCCGAATCATCATGCGGTTCCTCGGAGCCAACGCATAAGGAGTGAGCGGTCGATGCCGATCTACGGCTGGGACATGAGCCATTTCGATGCTCCGGGCATCGGTGACGCGGTGGCCGAGGGCTTCGTGTTCCTCACCCACAAGGCGGGCGGCGACAAGGACGACGCCGAGATCGGCGCGTGGTGGAACGGGGTCAAGGGCCTCGGCGCCGGCGTCCTGCTCGGCGCGTACTGGGTGCTCTACCCGGGCAACCCGTCCGGCCGCGCCGACACGTTCCTCGCCCGCCTCGACGCGACCTGCCCCGGCTGGCGCAACCGGCCGTTCATCCTGCAGGTCGACTGTGAGAAGTGGGGCGGCAACGCCAGCACGGTGCCGTCGAAGTCGGAGATCAAGGCGTTCTGCGACCGGCTGGTCGCGAAGTGCCCGAAGCTGCGGCCGATCGTCTACGCGCCCGAGTGGGTGTACGGCGACAAGCTCAGCGGCCTCGGCTACCCGCTCTGGGCGTCGGCGTACGTCTCCGGCTCTGGGTCGGCGAAGTCGCTCTACCCGGGCGACGGGTCGAGCAAGTGGGCCGCCTACAGCGGACAGACGCCCGCCGTCCTGCAGTTCACCAGCTCGGCGACGATCGCCGGGCAGACCACCTGCGATGCGAACGCCTACCGCGGCACGCTCGCTCAGCTCACCGCGCTTGTCGCGCCCGGATGGAAGGACGACCCTGAGATGACCGAAGCCGAGATGGACCTGCTGGCCGGCAAGATCGCGGCCGCGCTGCTCAAGAGCGACACCGTGCCGGTCACCCCGGCGAGCGGGGTGTCAACGACGTGGATGACGCAGACCGCCATCGGCGACATGACCACGAAGCTCGGGGAGATCTCCCGGAACATCGCGCAGGTCGTCAAGAACACGACGCCGCTGCCCCCGACGGCGTGACCGAGCAGCCGCGCCGGCCGGGGATGGTGATGCGCCTGCTCCGGCGGGTCGGCAAGCGCGGCGCGGCGCTGTTGTGCCTGGCCTGCATCGAACTCATCTACGGCTCCGCGCTGCTGGACCCGCTTGCCCCGGAGGCGGCCAGCCCCGGCTATCGGTGGCTGGCGTCGGTCCTGCCGCTGCAGGTGTGGGGCGGCATCTGGCTGTTCGTCGGCGTGCTCTGCCTGATCGGCTCCGTCGTGCATGAGGACTCCGTGGCCTGGGTCGCTGCGATGAGCATCAAGGTCATGTGGGGTCTGCTGTGGCTCCTGGGCTGGTGGCTCGTCGACGTCCCGCGCGGGTGGCGATCTGCCGCCGTGTGGCTGCCGATGGCCGCCGTAGTCGCACTGCTCGCCAGCTGGGCCGAGCCTGGAAGCAGAAGGAGGCCGATGTGGACAGGTCGACCGCGGCAGCACTGATCAGTGGGGTGTTCGTCTTCGCGGCCGCCGTGCTGGTCTTCATCTCCTCCCGCCGCGCCAACAAGACCAGCAGCGACGCGGACATCCGCAAGTGGGCGGACTCGCTGCTGGTGACGGTGCAGCAGACGCAGCGGGAGATGGAGCAGGTCCGCAAGGAGGCGCACGCCCTGGCCGACGAGCTGCGCGAGGTACGCCGCGAGGCGTGGCGCGAAGACTCGATGCCCCGGTTTCGGGAGTGGCTGAGCCGCCGCCCCGACCCGGACGCGAGCCCGATGAGGGGCTAGCTGCCACCACGCAACTCACTGAGGAGAGAGCATGTGCGAGGGTCCGCTGATCTGGTACGACGTCGAGGCCGGTGGCGCCGTGCTGGAATGCGCCTGCTGCGGGTACCTCATTGTGGCGGGCGGCTTCAACGACGAACGGCACTCGGAGACTCCGCTGCTGCGCGAAGGCTTGGCCGCCTGAATACGACACCGTAGCGCTCAGGCGGCCTCGACCAGGTCGGCGAAGTCGACGCCCGCCTCGGCGAGCAGCCGCTGCACGCGCCATACGCCGTCGCGGGTCTGCATGACCGGGTAGTCCGCCATCCGGCCGACGCTACCCCGGCGCATCCGCCCTGGTCAGGGGCGAGATCGAACTACAGCCACGTAACTCACGAAGGAGCACCGTGCCGTATCCCCTGAGCTGCTGGGCCCGCCGAAACGAGTCCGGCCCGAAGATCGGCCACCCGAAGCGCGACCGCTCGAAGGCGAAGGCTGGCCGTAAGGCTGCTCGCCGCAACTGAGGATTACGGCGTCGTAGCTGGCCTACAGCCTGAAGCCGCCCTCGTAGCGGTTGTCCCGCTCGAGCAGCTCGGTCAGCCTCGCGGCCGCGACATCCTCGTCGGCCCCGGCCGCGCGCAGCAGCTCGGCCGTCGCCAGGTGGTACGGATGCTCGGTCTTGACCCGGTGCAGCACGCCGCCGAGGACGTGGCCGAGCACGGCCGGGTCGGTACTGATCTCGTGCAGCTCGGCCAGCGCCTGGTCCCGGGGCGTGTCCTTGTCGCGGCCGATGCTCAGCCGCGAGGCAGACCCGCTGATCATCGCCACGGCCATCCGGTCCGGCTCGCCCATCTCGTCACCGTAACCCTCTCGAAGGAGACAGCTCATGCTCGCTCGCATCCGTAAGGCACTCGTCGCCGGGTTCTGGGGCGGCGCGACAGCGGTCGGAACCACGTTCGTGTTCACCGGCGCCCCGACCAAGGACCAGGTGAGCAAGATGCTCGGCGCGTTCATCGCCGGGGCTGTGGTCACCGGCTACGCGACCTTCCAGGCGAAGAACGCTCCGGCGCTGCCGTGACCGTCTGGACGTGGGCGTGGATCGGCTGGGGCGTCTACTTCGCCGTGGTCGAGGGCATGGCCCTGTTCAACTCGAAGCCGGGCGACACACTCTCCGAGCACGCGTGGGCCTGGCTGGGCTACGCCGCGACCGGTCAGGGCGACCTGCGTAGCCCGTCTGGCTGGACGCGGTTGCGCCGGTTCCTGCTGCTGGCCGGGCTCGCCTGGCTCGTCGTGCACCTGCTCACAGGCGGCGTCTTCTGATGCAGCTCAGGATGTGCACGCTGTGCCCGTATGCACTGCGCGCGCAGCTGGTGAGGCGTAGCCGCTTCGACGTCTGGGTCATCTTCTACTGCGAGCACTGCGACCGGACACCGTAACCCGACCCTCTGACACAACCGCGCCGCCCGAGACCAACCGGTCTCGGGCGGCGCTTTTGCATGTCCGAGGTCAGTCCTCGCCCTCGGGATCCTCGTCGCGCTTCGGCCGGTTCACCTTGATCCAGGCGTCGACGTCGGCGACGAGCCAGACCGAGCCCGAGTCCAGGTCGTCGAAGCTGTCCGGGAAGCCCTTGCGGTTGGCGATGACGTAGGCGCGCTGCCGGGAGACGCCGAGCAGGTCGGCGATGTCCCCGGTCGTGTACAGCTTCCCCTTCGCACCCACGTTGATCACGCTAGGTACCTCGGAAGTTGACGGAGGGAATTTGCCCAGGCCGTTAACAGATGACAACTCTGCGGGTAACCTCCCCATCACGGGGGGCGGCGAGCCCATTGCCATGAGGCTGGGGATCCGGCTCGTCGCCTTCCGCCCTATCGACGATGGTGGGAGACCAGCATGATCCGACGATGGATGTGGTGGCTGACGCCACCCTGGGGTGCCAAGATCCGGCGGCGGCAGATACTCGCCCAGGCCCGCGAGTGGCAGGCCGAAGAACGGCGCCGCGCCTACAGCCAGTTCCCGGGCGTCGCGAGGATCCTCGACGACCGCACCCTGGACCGCGCCGACCGCGAACGGCGGTTGTGGCGATGAGCGCCCCCGACGTGGCCCCGTACTTCGACCTGCCACCTGGAAACGACCTCGCCCGGCGCAACCGGCTGCTCATCGCCGACCGCACCGGCTGGCCACCCGGCGTCGTCTCGGAGTGCGAGCGGATCGAGTACGTGTACCCCGACTGGGCGGTGAGCTGGCGCCACGAGAACACGATCAAGGGCTTCGAGCGGCCGGCCGGCTTCTACGCGGACCGCAGAACCGGCCGGCGGCACCTCGAGCGGCCCCTCTACGGGGCGGTCGGCAAAGTGCTGGAGGCGCAGATCAAGGCCTGGCGGCCGGACCCCGATCGGTGGCCACGGCCGCTCGACGAATGACCGTCAGATACCGACCTTGTCCACGCCGGTCACCTTGATGCTGAGCTTCTTCTTCGAGCTGGTGGTGCTCGCGGACTCCTCGCTGCCCGTGAACGTCGTACCCGTCAGCTCCAGGGTGCCGATCAGCGGCCCGTCCTCAACGCCGGTCACCTCGTAGGTGATATCCCACGTGTCGTCGTCGGACAGGGCCGGGCCGCTGTAGGCCATGTCCACCTTGAAGTCGATGTTGCAGCCGGCCGAGCCGAAGCAGTGCTTGCTGGTGATCTTCGCGGTGAGCTTGATGTCGGATGCCGCCGGCGTGACCGACACTGCCGGCGTTGTCGCCGTGTCCGTCTGCGGCGCGAGGTGCTCTTCGACGGGCGTCTGCACGTCGGCGGCCGCGGTGGCCGTGTGCCCGGACCGGGAGGCGACGAGGATGCCGGCGGCGACACCTCCGACGAGGAGCACGATCAGGGCGGCGGCGATGAGCCACGGCGTGCGGCTCTTGCCAGCCGGCTTCGTGGGCTGCGGCGGCCAGTACGGGTTGGGGGTCGAGGAGGTCGGCTGGTCAGGGTGGCTCATCGGGTGTCCTTCGGGTGTGGAGGGTGGCCGGGCTCCGTCCGGCAGTGTGGACGTTACGGAGCGGTATCGCAACGGTGAGTCGTTGATCTGCCTGTAAGGACCATATGGATCTGACGACCTGACCAAAAACAGTCATGGTCAACGGTGGATGTAAGCGCTGCCAGGACGGCGTTGACTCGATGGTTCCCGGCCTCGGAACTAGCTCCAGAAGGAGATCCGTGCCCCCCCGCGACATCACCACCCACAACCTCGGCCGCTACCTCGGCCGTTACCGCGTCCCACGGCGTGCCGTCATCTTCATCCCGGACCACGCCGCCATCGAGGCCGGTGCGCGCTGCCACGACACCGCCGAAGCCGAAGGCCTGATAGTCCTCGGCGTCATCGTCGGCGACTGGGACGCCGTCGTCGCCATGCTCAGAGACGGCACCGTGAGCGTCGTCGTCGCCGACAGCCGCACCGACCTGCCCCCCGACCGTGAACCCCACCTGCTGATCGTCGCCGAACAGCCGGCCCCCGGACCCGGGCCGCACCGCCGCACTGCCCGCACCACCCGCATCATCCGGCGAGGCGCGGCAACATAGCTCGCGCCTGCCGCAGCTGCTCAGCGGTTGCCCGGGTGTAGATCTGCGTCGACGAGATGGAGGCGTGACCCAGCGCCTCCTGCGTCACTCGAATGTCCTTGTACCGCTCCTGGATGTTCACGCCCAACCAGTGACGCAACATGTGCAGACCTACCCCGGGCAGCTTCAGCTTCCGCCGGAAGTACAGCGCCGTGTGCGCCGACACCTCGAACGCCGTCGCCCGGCGCCCGTCGACCAGGGCGACCGGCCCCCGCGGCAGGCCCTCGATCGCCGCCCACACGTACGGGTCGGTGTCGTGGACGCGGGGCCGGCCGCCCTTGCCCTTGACGACGATCAGCTGCTGCTCGGTGACGTGCTCCCGGTCGAGGCGGCTGATCTCGATGCAGCGCAGCCCGCTGTAGGCGGCGAGTTTCGCGTAGGTCAGGTAGGGCTCGGCCGACTCGGTGAGGATCCTCCGCAGCTGCTCATCGGTGACCGGCCGTGCGATGCCCTTGGGTGCGGTGACCGGCTCCAGGCCGTCGGTCGGGTCGTGGGTCAGCCACGGGTCGCGCGGGTCGGTGGCCCAGCCGTAGAACGAGCGCAGGCACATGTAGTACGTGAACTTGGTGTTCTGCTTCAGGTCGTCGCGGTAGAGCCAGGCGGCCAGCTCCTCGTCGTCGGTCTCGCCGAGGCCGTAGGTCAGCTTCGAGTTGAGCCGGCAGAGGATCTCGCGGCGGCCGCGGAGGGTCTCGTCGGTGCGCTGGGCGCGGCGCAGATGTTCGAGGTAGGCGTCGATCATGGCTTGGTCTTCGGGTTTCATCACTGAGGTATAGGCCGCGGGGCTGCTCTTGGTCATCGCTCGTCAGGCCGCCTTGTCGCGTGGCAAGCGGGCTGTCCGGCGGCCCGTCGGCGGCCGGGTGCTGGAGGAAGGTCCGCCCGGCCTATTGCGGGGATGGGAGGCCGCTTTTGTAGGCCGTACGGTCAAGGCTGGGTAATCTGCCGTAGCTTGCCGCCCCGGGGTCCGGATGATGCGGCGCAGCGATCGCGGCTCGACGTCTGAGAGCGGCCCGCCGAAGAGAAGCCAGTCCCGGTCGACGCCGAGCTTGTCGGCGACGACGGCTGCGATGTCGAGGATGTCGACCGGCCGGGCGCCCTTCTCCCAGTTGGTCCACGCTCCGCGTCCCAGGTCACAGAGGTCGGCTGCCTCGCGGATGGAGATGTGTCCTGCGTGCGCCCGGGCCAGCATAAGCCGGTTCCCGAACGAGTCCACGGGGATCGCGCGCTCCCTCGTGGCCTGCGACTGCTCAGGTTCGATGCTCATGACTACGAGTGTTGACGATGACAAGCGGTTTGACAAGAGGCGAGTGTGCCGGTCGCCTACACGACAACTAGCCGAACAGCTGAAGACTGGCCATTGACAAGTCGAGTGACGCACGGCCAGACTACTGGGCATGAGTCAGCCCACTGCTCTATACCAACTCGTCGAGGCCCGCCTCGGCGGCTCGTTGGTCGATTACGTCGCTGCTCGACGTGCGACCACGAGCTGGCGGGCGATGGCGGCCGACCTCACTGAGACCGCCGGCGTGCAGGTCACCTACGAGACCCTGCGCAGCTGGTTCGCCGATCGCGTCCAGACCACCATCGTCATCGCCGACGCACCCACCTCCGGTGCGGCATGAAGACGAGCCAGTACGTCCGCCAAGAGAAGGCGATCTCGGTCGCCGACACCAGCGGCATTCGCGAGCGCTGGATGTGGGGCCTCCGCCTCCTCCGCGACACCGAGGCGATGTCGTCGCCGAAGTCGCTGCGACACGGCGTGACCGATCAGCTGATCGCCGCTGCCGTCTCCGGCGGCCTGCGCCTCTCGGCGCGTGAGATTCAGCGGCGCCTCCAGTGCGCTCGCACCTACTCGACCGAGGCTGAAATCCGCCAGGCGCTGGCGGATTTCGAGACCTGGGAGGAGCTCGCCGGGGCGAACTTTCCGGCCTACCAGGCCGACGAAGGCGCGCCGCCGGCCGACCACCGCACGGAGGCCGAGCGGAACCGCGACCTCCTTCGCGCTGCCGTGGATCTCTTCGGCGAGCAGGGGGCGCTCTTCCCGCTGTCCGACTTCGAGCCGGTGACCGCCACGCTCAAGGAGCTCCAGGCGTACGCCGACGAGATGCGCGAGCTGACGCAGCGGTTCGTCGACCGCGACACGCGGCGGCAGGACTACCTCGACCAGCTGATCGTGGCTGCCGCCGGCGACATGTCCGTGACCTGGCAGGCCGCGAGCGACCGCATGGGCGGCACCGCGTGACCGCCGTCCGCCGCGCCCTGCGCGTTCTCGACCTGACCGCCCAGCTGATGCCCGGCCTGCTCGCCGTCACCTCCGGCTGCGCCCTGATCGGTTTCGCCCTGGGCGGTGCGCTGTGGCACTGAACCCGGCCTTCGACCCCGGCCCCGGCCCGCGGCCGGCCGGCCCGACGCATCCGGCGCCGACCCGGCCGGCTCCCCCGCCGCGGCCGACCATGCCCCGGCCCGCCACCCCGCGCCCGTTCGCCGGTCATTTGCCGATCGGCGCCTCCATAGACCACCTGCTGGCAGCGGGTGAGGAGCTGACGCCCAGCTCTGCCGTCGCGCTTTGCGGAGCGACGCGCAAAAGCACCGAGGTCTTGGTGGCCCTCGGTGCGGGCGCAAGCCACCGGCACGAGCCGGAATTCCAGATCGGAACAGGGGAGAAATGAAAGCTCGAATCCAGGCCGCGCTCATCGCGCTCGTGGTGGCAACCGCGTGTGTGGTCGGCATCGCCTCCCCGGCACAGGCGGCACTGACCTACTTCTACAGCGGCTTCAAGATGACTGCCGTCACGAACGGTGTGGCCGGCAACCTCACCGTCGCCAACCCGATCCCGGCGGCAGGGGACTTCCACTCCCTGGCCGAGTTCGCAGTCTCGACGACCAATCAGCAACAGGTCATCGAGGTCGGATGGACCGTCGACCCGACCACGTTCGGCGACAACAACACGCATCTGTTCGTCGGCCGCTGGCTGAACGGCGTCTTCGGCGGTTACAACTCCGGCGGCTGGGTCGACTACGCAGCCAACCCGGTCAACGCCGGCGCGAACATCACCGGCGCGGTGGGCGGCCCGTCGATCCCGTTCGGCATCCTGCACTCCGGCACCAGCTGGTGGCTCTACTACAACAGCGTGGCTATCGGGTCCTATCCGGACAGTGTGTGGGGCGGGACGTTCACTGCGGGCGGCCTGAATCAGGCGTTCGGTGAGGTCGCGGCCAACGTGGCCGCGCCGTGCACCGACATGGGCAACGGTGCGTTCGCCTCGGCCACTACGGGCGCGACGTTCGGCAGTGTTTCCAACCAGGGCGGGCCGACGTTCTCGGGCACCCCGTTCGCCAGTAACGCCGCTTACTACAACAACTATCTGGCGTCCACGCGGACTCTCCGCTACGGCGGACCGGGCGCCTGTTGAGCCGCCACGAGCCGGACCGTCCGACCGCGCCCGGTCTGCCGCCGAGGCCCATCGACTACCCGCGTCCGCAGCCGAGGCCGAGCCATGGCTGAGCGGGCGCTGGCGAGACCCCACAAGCCGCGGCCGCCGTCGAAGCCGCCCCGCAAGCCGATCCAGACGAAGCCGATCCGCTGAACGAACTGCGGGCCACCCGGTCTTCCCACCGGGTGGCCCGCACACGGATCAACCCCACCACCCAATGAAAGAGAGGCCGATCCGGATGTCCAACGTAACCGAGACCCCCGACAAGGGCGAGCCGGACCACTTCGCCGAGATCGCCGCCGAGCTGCGCAGTGTCGCCGACGACATCGCGAAGCTGGTCGGGTCCGGGCTGCCCAAGCCGTCTCACATCGCCCTTGACATTCACGCGGGCACCCGAGACCTCAAGCGCGACGACGATCAGACGGCCCGAGCTGTCGACGCCCTGGGCGGCGCGCTGCTCGGCCAGCCGGGCACGGCACAGAAGATGCACGACGACAGCTACCACTACGGCACCCAGGCAACCCAGCGCGGCCCGATCAGGGTGCACGTCTACGACTCGGTGTCTACCGAGTGGGCGCGCGATCGGGAACGCAACGCCGAGCTGGGCCTGAAAGAGGCCGAGCTGGAGAAGCTGCGCGCCGAGGTCGCCGAGCTGCGGGCCGCCGCCGACTCGTCCGGGCTGGGCTACAGCCGCGAGGCGGACGACCCGACGCCGGTGTCGCCCGCCCGGGTGCCGCTGCAGGTCGCGCCGACGCTGAGCCATATCGCCGTCGACGGCCACAAGCTGGACGGCGAGACCGTGCCGGGCCTGATCGTCGGCGACACGGCTGACGAGCAGCGCGACAACGCGTACGCGGCCTACGAGCGCGACGAGGCCGAGTACCTGCCGACCTGCCCGGAGTGCATGGGCCAGCACCACACCGTCGAGCCGTGCCGCTGATGGCCGCCTTCTGCCAGGTCCGCGAGCTCGCCGAGACCGTGTCGGCGCTGGACGGCATGTGGCACGCCGACCCGATCGAGGCGTGCCGCGTCGAGCCCGTCTACGAGGTCCACGTCGAGCACCGGATCGGCCTGCGGGTGGCGCTGTGCACCGAGCACCAGCAGATCACCGCGAGCGCGCACCCGCGTACGCGTTCGGTGAAGCTCCGCGACCGCGTCGGCACCTGAGCTTTGCACCGCCGGGCCGGTCATCCCGGCCTAGACCGGCCCGGCACCCGGCCCGGGATGTGGGCGCCTGTACCGACCGCATCCCGGGCCACCTAACCCGATGAGCACGACCCGAAGGACATAGAGATGACACTCGCGATCTACGACCCCGCCGACACCGGCGACCTCAGCCCTTACCTGTTCACGGTCAACGACACCGGCGAGATCCGGTTCCCCGCGCCGTCCCGCCGCCCGAACGTGGACGAGACGCTGATCCTGCCGTTCCACGCCCCGCCCGCCCCGCCGCGCCATGCGGTGCCGACGGTGTACCGGCCGGAGCGGGTCCGGCCTGACCGCTACCGGGGTGTGCGCCGCGCGCCGCGCCCGGTGTGGTCGTACCTGCTGACTGCTGTTGGCGCGGTCCTGCTGGTCGAGGCCGTTGCCGCTCTCGTCGCGCTGGCGGTGCTGGCATGAGCGCCCGAGAGCCGTCCGCGTACGCGGGCAAGACCGTGAAGATCCGCGCCGACGTCGCTCGACTCGGCGGCCAGGAGTACCGCGTCGAGGACTGGTGGATCAACGTCTTCGGTGCGTCGTGGATGCACGCTGACGGCAACCCGGCGGCCATGCAGTACGGCATCCGCTCCGCGCTCGGCGGTCTTCCGCTCGACAACGAGGTGCTTTACGGCAAGGTCGGCGGACTCGGCGTGCTGGTGCACATCTCGGAGATCGAGGTGCCGCAGTGACCGCGTCGGACGCCGACCGCGCCGCTGACCTGTCCTGGGACGAGGCGATGCGCCTCGCCGCCGTCGACCGCGAGCAGCTGCTCGCCGAGCTCCGCAAGCCGCAGCTGCGCAAGCACGTCCGCAGGGCGGGCTGGCTGCGCTGGCACTGGTGGCTGACCGACGACAACAAGCCGGACGCGGACGCGACGGTCGTCGTCCACACCGCACTCACCCAGCGCAGTGCGTGGCGTCGCTGCCACCGCGCCTACCTCACAGAGCTGAGCGGGCTGTGACCGCCGCCGCCGTCACGCACCAGCTCACCGCCGACGAGGCACACGCGATCTGCGCCGTGCTCAACGCGTTGGAGCACATCCCGGTCGGGGCGCTCGTCGCCGAACGCGGCGAGGTCCACGTCTGGCCCGTCGGCCGCGAGCTGACTCTCCTCGAGGAGGTGTCGGCGGTGCGGGCGTTCTGCTCGGTCACCGACGCCCGCGTCCGCTGGTACCCGGTGGTGTCCTGATGACCGAGCAGCAGATCACAAGCCGGCGCGTCACCCCCACGGCCTTCCGGCTCCTCGGCGCCGACGCCGCCCGTGACACGTGGCTCGCCGAACGGCGCAGCGGCATCGGCTCGTCCGACGTCCCCGCGATCCTCGGCGTCTCCGACTACACCACCGCCGTGCACGTCTACCGCGACAAGCGCGGCGAACTCGTCGACGACGCCGGCGAAGCCGCCCTGTGGGGCCACCTCCTCGAGGAGCCCGTCGCCCGCGAGTGGGCACGCCGGCAGCGCTCCGTCATCCAGAAGGTCGGCCTGGTCGCCCGGGTCGACGAGCCGTGGATGCGGGCCACCCTCGACCGGCAGGTCCTCGAATGCCCGATGGACCGGGCGGTCCGGACGCGGTGCGCGCTCGAAGTGAAGTGCCGCAGTGCGTTCAAGGCGTACCGGTGGCACGCCGACGTGCCCGACGACGTCCTCGCCCAGGCGGTGTGGCAGATGGCGGTGACCGGCTACGACCACATCCACGTCGCCGTGCTGCTCGGCGGCAATGAGCTGAAGCTGACGACGGTGTTCCGCGAGCAGGACCTGGAGCGTCACGTCGTCGGCAGCGTGACCCGGTTCCGCGACGAGCATCTGCTGCCCGGCATCGAGCCCGACTGGGACCTGTCGAAGGCCGCGCGGCTCATCGAGATGGACTCGCTGATGCACCCGGAACGCTCCGGAGAGATCAGCGTCGCCGAGGTCGACGCGGTGCTCGAGTACGCGCAGCGCTCCGCGGTGAAGTCGGCGGCGGAGAAGGCGCTGAAGGAGTCCGCGGCGACGCTGCGCCGGCTCGCGGCAGGCAAGGAACTGGTGACGTTCGCCGGCGAGCTGGCCTACAGGTACACGCCGACGACGCGCTCGAGCACTGACCTGGAGAAGTTGAAAGAGCAGTTCCCGGACGCCTATGCGGCGTGCGTGTCCGAGTCGACGTCGCACACGCTCCGCGTGTCGCCGACGTTCCGGAAGATGGCGGAGGAAGCCTGACATGGGGTTGAGGGAAATGGCCGCCGCGGCGGCCGGCCCGGGCGACAGCGAAGCCGGGTGGGTCGACAGCGACCAGCGCCCGACGCCGCCCGCGGCCGAGCCGCTGCCGGACATCGAGTACACGCAGCCGATCGTCGACGTCGAGCCGGTGCAGGTCCACGTCGCGTGGGCGCGGGTGATGCGGGACGTCACCTCGATCCGCAAGGACCGCGTCGCGGACATCAAGACCGACAAGGGTGGCTACCGGTTCAACTTCCGCGGCATCGACCAGGTGCTGAACGCGGTCGGCCCGGCGCTGCGCCGGCACGGCGTCATGGTCACGCCCGTGCACATCGACGCGACGTATGGCAACGCCGGCCGGATGCGGGACGTGCAGGTCACGGTCACCTATGAGATCCGCGGGCCGCTCGGCGACACCATGCCGGCGATGTCCGTCGGCGAAGGCCTCGACGCCGGCGAGCGCGGCACACCGAAGGCGTTGACGACCGCCTACCGGAACATGCTGATCGTCGCGCTGGCCATCCCGACCGAGGACCCGAAGATGGACCCGGACGTGGTGGACCTGCGCCGTGAGGAGACGCCGACGGTCCGGCCGAGCACGTACCGGGACGAGATCGCCGATCCGCGTACGTCGCTGGCGCGGCTGCGGCAGATCTCCAGCGAACTGAAGCAGCACAACGTCGCGAGCGCCATGGTCGTGAACGAGGTCGGCGACGACGAGACCTTGTGGAACATGTACGTGCGGGTCGTGGGCGAGCGCCGTGCGGCAGGTGAGTCGTCGTGATGCCTGAGCTGACGTCCCCGTTCGCCGGCAAGCCCATCAGCCGTGCCGACGCCAACCGCCTCGCCTACACGGTGAAGGCCCTCGCCGACCCGGCCCGCCTGCAACTGCTCAGCCTGCTCGCCTCCGGCGGTGAGCGGACCAACCTGGAGCTGATCCAGGCGCTGGGCTGGCTGTCGCAGCCGACCGTGTCCCATCACCTGCGGATCCTCGCCGACGCGGGTTTCATCGTCCGCCGCGCCGAGGGCAACTTCGTGTACAACCGCCTCGCTCCGGCTGCGGTCGCTGCGGTCGCTTACGCGCTCCGGCCAGGGCGGCGGTGACACCCGTGCGTAGCTCTGACCTGACCATCCGAGTCGACTTCACACTCACGGTGCCAGCCGAGTACGCGTCGAAGCTGCTGGAGCTTGCCGCAACCGACACGCCGGCCGGCGCTCGCCGGTTCGTCCAGGCTGAGGCGGAAGAGAACATTCTCGCCTACCTCGAAGACAACGGCGTTCTCCCGGTTTCCAATCGTGGCGTCGCGCGACCCGCCGATCAGGTGCCGCGGCATACCCGTCCGAATCCGTCGGGCGGCCAGTCGTGATCCGGCCGATGCGCGTCGTCGCGCTTGACCTCAGCCTCACGGCTACCGGGATCGCCGTCACCCACGACCAGCTCGGCGAGCCCCGCCTGTCGTGCCGCACGGTCACACCCCGCAAGTACCCGTCGGCGACGGCCATCGACCACCGCAGGCTGCACGAGACCTTCGGCGCGCTCGCCGCCGCAGTCGTGTGCAAGCCGGACCTCATCGTCGTCGAGTGGCTGCCGCAGTTCACCGGCCACGGCGATGTCTCACTGCGCCTCGCCGAGCTGCATGGAGCCCTGAAGCACTGGTTGTGGAGTCGCGACTTTGCCTACGTCGACGTCAAGCCGGCGCACCTGCAGCTGTACGCGACCGGCAAGGGCCGCGCGTCGAAGCAGGAGGTTCGGGAGGCGGTGACGGGCCGGTACGGCCGCAGGCTCCACATCGGCTCGTACGACGAAAGCGACGCCGTAACCCTGCTGGCGATGACCCTGCACGCGTACGGCCAGCGCCTCGAGGTAGTGCCCACCCGCAACGCCGAGGCGCTCGCCGCCGTGACGTGGCCCGAACTCGACCTGACGGCGGTGGCGTGATGGCAGGCCTGTTCCGCAGCAGAGGCTCGGACCGTACGCCGATCCGGGTCGAGACCATCACCCCGCCGGCCGAGCTGCCCGCGATGCACGACAGCGCGCTGCTCGACCTGACCGACCGTGCGGTCAGCGCGGTACGCCTGATCGACTTGCAGCTGAGGCAGGAGCGTGCCCGGCCTCGGGGCCTGCGCAACGAGGAGCTCGTCAACGCGCTGCTGGATGTGCGGAACGCGTTGTCGCCCGGCTCGCAGATGCTGCCGCTGCGCCCGTCGGTGCCGGTCATCCCGGGGCGCACGTGATTCCCCGCGGGCTCCACGTTCACATGGCGGGCGAGTCGTGCCCGCTTGACGGCTGCAGCTGGTCGCCGGACACGCCGTCCTATTCGGAGCGGCTGGCCAAGGCCGAGCAGGAGCGCGATCGGTTCATCGCGGCGGCCGACAAGCTCCACGGCGAGTGGCTGGGCCTCAAGGCCGAGCTGGTCAGCGCGCAGCAGGAGACCGCGTCGGTCCGCAACACGCTCGGCGCCGCGCGGATGGCGAACGAGCAGCTGCGCAAGCGGCTCGGCGAGGCCGAGTGGGTGGCGGGCCGGGACATCGCCGATCCGCCCAACGTCGACCTCATCGACCGGATCACCGAGCTGCGCACCGGCCGCGAGCAAGCGACCGCTCACGCGCTCGAACTGGCCAAGGAACTGCAGACGGAGCGCGGCAAGAACGGGCGCCTCGCCACCGAGTTGGGCGAGATGCGCGAGCCCGGCCCGGACGTCATCGCCAGCCACGTCCGCTACCTCTGCGAGACCTGCGGTGCCCGCTACGGCATCGCCTTCACCGACCACGAACACGGGCCGCTGACAGCCGTCACGGTCACCATCGCACGCCAAGGAGCACCCACCGAATGACCGCCGTGAAGCTCAAGGGCACCTTCTCCAAGACCGAACGCGACAGCAACGGCCTGGAGGGCATCTCGCACGACCTCGTCAAGAACGAGTTCTCCCGCTACCTCGTCGTCGGCATGGTCGAGCAGCACAAGGTGACCAAGGAGCCGGGCGAGGCCCCGATCCCGACCGCCCGGTTCGTCGCCATCGAGGTTGCGCGCGGCGACGACGAGGAGGTCGCCCGCGCCCTCCTCGACCGGGCGCGCAAGGGCCGGGGGCTGGGCAACATCGCCGACACCCTGTTCACTGCCGCCCGCGAGGACTTCGACTTCGACGGGCCGCAGCCGGAGATCGAGGGCCAGCAGGAGCTTCGCCTCGGCGCGGACGGTGAGCACGAGGTGCCGCCGCCGTCGGGCGAGGAGCTGATGGCCGAGCGCGCCGAGGCCAAGGCCGTGAAGCCGACCACCGACCCGTTCACGCCGGGCGGCGATGCCGCGTGAGCCTCCTGACCGAAGAGGACAAGCAAGGGATCACAGAGCTGCTGATGGGTCGGAAGGTCGTCAAGGTCACCGATGACACGCTCCAACTCGACAACGGCACCGTCCTCACCCTGCGGGGCAACGAGGGCGGCTGCGCGTGCAGCGCCGGTGACTACGAGCTGACCGAGCTGAACGGCGTGGACAACATCATCACCAACGTCGAGTTCGAGGACAGCCCGGCTGGTGACGACGAGACGGGCGAGGGCTTCTACCGGATCTTCGTGTTCGCGGACAACCAGCGCATCAACCTCGCCACGTTCGAGGGCTCGGACGGCAACGGCTACTACGGGACCGGATACGCGATCGAGGTCCGACCGGGCGGTGACCCGGCATGAGGCGCGTCTCGCTGTTCGTCGCTGCCGCCGTCGCGGGGGCCTCACTCACCGCGTGCGGCCCGAAGGTCGAGTGCAACGACGGCACCCGCCAGGCGTCGCGCGGGCGCACCACCTGCTCCGGCCACGGCGGCGTCAAGCTGGTGGGCCGCAGGCATGGCTGACACCGCGACCCTGCCCGCCCGCTACGCCGACCAGAACGCCAAGCGGCGCCTGAGGCGAGCGTCCGACCGGGCGGAACGCGATGCCCGGGATGCCGTCTGGATACGGGAGGCCGTCGCGCGGGCGCAGACCCGGCAGCGGGAGATCCGGATCGTGCGCCTGCCCGGCGGGAACATGCCGCTGGGCGCGCTCGCCGGGGCCGACACGGTCCACCCGTTCGTCCCCGACGGACACACCGGCACGTCGTGCATGGCCTGCTTCGGCTGGTCCAACGACTACCGGCACACCCACCGCGTGAACGGAGCCAACCGTGGCTAGCCCCGACCTGAGCACCGAGCAGGCCATGCCGACGCCGAACGAATCCCCGTCCGTGCAGGGCATGGTCCGCGCTGACCTGGAGACCCGGGAGGAGATCGGCCGCGAGCGGTACGGCACCGCGCTGCAGCCGCACAACGGCCGTGACGCCCTGCGCGACGCATACGAAGAGGCGTTGGACCTCGCGTGCTATCTGCGGCAGGCGATCGCCGAGCGGCCGCAGGAGGAGGTGGCCACCGGTGGCCAGGCGACGTGACCGCCTCCGCTGGTGGATCGCCCGCCAGCTCGACCGGCTGCCCGGCCAGTGCTGGGCCGACCTCCACTTCTGGGCCGGGCGGGACAACGCGCGCACCACGCCCTGGTCGCCGCTGTCACCCGGCTGCAAGCTCGACCTCGCCGAGCGGGGCGCGTGCTACTGCGGGAAGCTCCGCGCGTCGGAGGTGCCTCGTGGCTAGCGCCGGGCCGTGGGGGCTGTGCCTCTGCGGGCACTCGATGTTGCTCCACGACGTCGAGGACATGGAGGGGAACAACCCCTCGTGCTGCGTCGAGGGATGCGACCAACGAGGCTGCCGTACCCCGCCCTCTGACGACGTCGAGCACTGCGAGCGGTGCGGGGAGCGCCTCTACAGCCCGGCCGAAACCGAGACCCACAACCGGACGGTGCACAACTTCGGGCCGGTCGGCACCGTCTGGCCCGAAGCCGAACCCGAGACACGGCGGGCCGACCGTGGCTGAGACGCTCCTCGACCGCATCAAGCAGCACGCCCAGATCCCCGACGCCTACTCGTGGGCGGTCCTCGGGATCTCGGTGCGCGACGCCCGGCTTCTCGTTGCCCAGCACGAACTGCACGAGCAGCGCATCGCCGCCCTCCGCGACCAGCTCGGCGACCCGAAACGGTGCGAGGACTGTGGCCGGACCGCCCGCGAACTCATCGCCGTGCAAGACCCGGACGGGCGCATCACCGGCTGGGTCGGACCGACCTGCAAGCGGCGCCGGGACGAGAAAGCCGAGCGGGGAGCCGGCGTGCAGCTGCCCCTCGCCGAGCGGGGGCCGCTGTGACCCCGGCCGTCGGCGAGATGTACACCGTGGTGCCGCACATGCTGCCGCACGGCGACCGGTGCGGCACCTTCCACTGCCGCGTCACCAGTGGACCCCGCGACGGCAAGGCCATCGTCCAGCAGATGAAGATCGACGGGCAGCGGTGGAAGCCGTCTATGAGCACCTGCGTCTTCATCACCGCGCTACGACCGCTCGAGGTCCAGGTCGACCTGTTCGGCGACCCGTCACCCGTCCGAGGGACTGACGCATGACTAGACGCGTGACTACCGTCCGGCACGTCTTCATTGCCGATCCTGACGTGCCTCCCGACATGAACGGGATCGGGGCCTGCGCCACCTGCCACTGCATGGGCAAGTCCGACGACAGCCGCCACAAGATGCCCGACCTGTTCGACGAGGACGAAGAGCACCGCCGGCGTGCCGGCGAGAGAGGAGGCGCCTGACGCCCGGCCCAGGCAGCCACAGAAGTGTCAAGAAGTGTCAGCACCACTCCGGAGGATTCACACGTGACCTCGAACGCCCACGAGCTCGGCGCCTCAGTCGGCGCCTGGAACGCCGTCGTGCGGCGCGCTCGGATCGGCCGTGAGCGCAAGGCGGCCGCCCTCGTGGTGTCCAGCTACGCCCACGCGAACGGCACCGGCATCCACTGCGGAGTCGCCCGCCTCGCCGTCGACCTGGAGGTCTCGTACAGCACCGCCAAACGCACCCTCGCATGGCTCCGCAAGGTCGGCCTGATCGAGCTGGTGCGCGTCGGAAACCGCCGCCGGAACCTGTCCGACGAGTACCGGCTGATCCTCGGCCCCGACGTCCTGGAGAAGATCGACGTGCTCAATCCGGCCGAACATCAGCGCCTCACCGACGGCCTCCGCGAGGCGAATCGCAGCGGCGATCACGGGTCATCCAGGGTGACCCCCGATCAAACCAAAACGGCCGAGGACCACGGGTCATCCAGGGTGACCCCCAAAGACGCGATCACGGGTCAAACGGGGGTCGATCACGGGTCACCTAAGGATGAACCGCCATCTCGCCTATGCACCTACCCGAAAGATCTTTCGCTCCTGAAAACCGCTGACGATGAAGATCTTGGAGGGCGAGTCACGGTGGAGGCGATCGCACACAAACCCGAAGAGCCGTCCGTCGTCGTCGAGATCTTCCCGGGAGCCGCACAGGAAGCGCGGTACCGGCCGGCGCCGCGATGGTCGACCCGATCGCAGGACACCCTCGCCGAAGCCAGCGCTGCCCGCGCCGCCGCCGTAGCCGCCCACCGAGCCAGCACTGCGACCAACACGACGGAGGCATCGTGACCCAGCCCGCCGACTCGCTCTCGGAACGCATCCACGCCCTGATCTTCAACGGCATCACCCGCGCCTCGGCGCAGAGGGCCGACTTCTGGATGCCGTTGACAGAGCGCGAGCGCATGACCCAAGCGGTGTACGCCGAGCTACGCGCCGGGAACATCGAGTTCCGGCTCGGCGGCCTCGCCCTGCTCGCGGAGGCCGTCGACCACGAAGCCCGCCTGACCGCTGGAACGCAGCCGACGTGCCTCGGCCGCGACATGGACTGCGGTCGCCCGCTGCCCTGCCCTGACCACGGTGCGCCCGCTGCCGAAACGGAGACCCGGTGATCACCATCCTCAGCGAGCGCTACGCAGCCCGGCTGTTCCGGCACCTGCGCGAACAGCGCAACCTCACCCGCCGCGAACTCGCCGCCCGGCTCTTCGTCAGCAACGTCACCGTGTCCAACCGCGAGCAGCACCTGCGCGGCATCGCCACCGACGCCCTCATCGACACCGCCCACGTCCTCGGCTTCGACGTCGCCCTCGTCCCCGCACGCCACCCCGGCGCACGGCCCACCGGCACCGGATGGCCGGCATGAGCGAGCCCATCCCCGTCCGCGTGCTGCGACATAAGTGCCCACACTGCGGACGCACCGCGTCCCGGCCCGGTCGAGCCCGCGAGCACATTGCCCGCTGCTGGCACAACCCCGAGGCGCGCGGCTGCAAGACGTGCAAGCACTTCGAGCCCTACGGCGGCGAGAGCGACGACGGGTGCGACGCGGGAGTCAGCCTCACCGGCCGGGCCGCCTGCGGAGGATGCGGCGGCGCGAACTTCGTCTTCACCGGCGAGTACTTCCGGCCGCGTTTCGCTGCCGGCGGACCGGTCATGGGCCCGTGCCCGCAGTGCGGCGGCGACGGCGCCGAGATCAAGCCCGGTCCGATCGTGGGCTGCGACCGATGGGAGCACGAGGCATGAGCGACCGCGACGCCCTCAACGCCTACATGCGCGAATGGCGGTCCAGGCCCGAAGTCCAGCGCCGCGAGCGGGCCAAGGCCGCCGCACGCAGCCGGGCACTCACACGCCTCGCCGACGAACACCCCGAGCGGTACCGGGAGCTGCTCGTCGACGAGCTCACCAAGGGAGCCGCATGACCTGCACCGTCGGCTGTCTCAAGCCCACACCGAGCCAGGCCCACTGCTCCGCGTGCCACCGCACCTTCGGGTCGGTGACGGGCTTCGACCGGCACCGGCGTGGGGGCGTGTGCGCCAACCCGGCGACGCTGATGCCGCCGTCGCACGTCATGCACCGGGACCGGAACGGCGTCTGGCGGATGGCTGGACCCGACCCGACTGCCAGAGGATGGCCGCGCGCCGCCACCAGCGGGCCACCGGACGACGAAACCGGCTCGGTGGTAGGCCGGGACACCCCGGACGATCTTGAGGCCGGAGAAACGATCTCAGGCGGTCGCGCGTGACCACGTACCGCACCGTCGTCAGCGATTCACTCGGCCACTGGGGCGTCACCATCGTCCGTGAGCAGGATGATGAGCAGGATCAGCTCGTCGCCGTGGTCGTCAACGGCGACCAGGCGCTCGCCGAGCGGATCTGCGCGTTGCTGAACGCATCCGGCGAGGAGTGGAACCGGGTCATCGAATACGGCGAGGCCCAGATTCGGGCGTCCCTCGGCGTGCGCGACTCGTGCATTTGCCCTGACCCGAACTGCCCGGTCCACCACGGACGGCGAGCACGTGGGCCCAAGCCGCCACCGGTCGGCCCTGGCTGCGTCTGCGACGGCTCCGGCCGCACCTGCCCACGACACGGGGTGGTCCTGTGAGCCCCACCGCCGCGCCCGCCTGGATGGGCCTCACCGGCGACCACCTCATCGAAACCTGCCCCCACCGCGAACGCAGCCGGGACGAACTCGAGCGGCACGGCTGGTGGCGGCAATGCCTCGGCCAGGTCGACCCCGACGGCGGCGACCTGTGCCGCTGGTGCGTCCGCGTCTGGCAAGCCCGCGAGCGGAAGGCAGGCGCGTGAGCGACAACCTCTGCGTCCGGTGCCGCAAGCCCATGCCCGACTCGGCGTACGTGTGCGCCCAGGACGCCCAGGGCCTCGCTGACGACCTCCTGCGGGCCGCCGGGCATGCCGAGGACGCCGAAGCCGTCATCGCCCGCCAGGCGCGCTACGGGGGCGGCGGACGGGGCGGATCCAGCGAACCCCTGCCCGTCGACCTCACCGCCTCGACCAAGCTCAACGCCGTCAAGCTCGCCATCTGCGGATGGGCCGAGATCGCCATCCACGAGACCGGCCGCCGGCCCGCATGGCGGCCGCTCGCCGGACCGCTCTGCCCGCCCACCGGCACGCGGTGCCTGCACGGCAGCTGCGACGGCATCCGCCGGCGGCAGCCGCCCACCGACATCGCCCGGGACGCCGCGTGGCTCGCCCGGCAGACCGGCTGGCTTCGCAAGCATGCGGCCGCCGACGAGGCCTTCCGCGAGCTCGAAGCCGCCTGCCACCAGCTGGCCCGCCTCGTCGACCGCCCGGCGGACCGGGAGCTCGTCGGCATGTGCGACTGCGGGCGCACCCTGTACGCGCCGCACGGCCGAACCGTCGTCACCTGCCCCGCGGTGACGTGCCGGCTGCACTGGAACGTCGCCGAGTCGCGGGACATCCTGCGGCGCTCGCTGGACGGCAAGCTGGTCACCGCGGCCGAGGCGGCACGGCTCGGCTCGTACCTGGACACCGACCGCAGCCAGTTGCAGATCCGCAAGCTGATCAACGCCTGGTCGGCGCGGGGCATGGTCTTCGCGCACGGCGAGATCGACGGCGAGCCGACGTACCGGTTCGGCGATGTGGCCGACCGGCTGGCACGCACGCCACGACGCAACCGCGAAGGAGCAGCAGCATGACCGAGCGACCGCTGTGCGAGCAGCGCGAGCCACACAATCCCCACGTGCAGCCTCCGGGCTTCGCTGCCGTCGCGGAGTACTGCCCCGGACGGTCCGAACTCACCGAGGGCGTGCGTACCCGCAGGGCACGGCAGCGCGACGCCCAGGCCCTTACCGACCACCTCGCAGGAGGCGCAGCATGATGGACGACCGCAGGCAGCAGCTCAACCCGGCCGGGGTCGCCGCCATCCCGGTGGTCACCAGCAGCACGCCGCCCGAGCCGCCGCCCCCGCCATCCGGGGCCCGACCCGGCACAGGCCGCGTACGCATCGCCACCGGCGGCCTGGTCTCGACGACCGCCGTGGTCCAGGTCGACGGGCACGACCTCGCCCACTGCACCCGGAGCTTCCGGCTGGAAGCGGGCGTCCGCGAGGCCACCCGGCTCACCCTGGACGTGGTCGCCACGAAGGTGGCCGAGTTCGACGGTGAGGCCATCGTCGGGTTCAACCGCGACTTCGAGGCGCTGCTGGTCGGGCTCGGCTGGACACCACCGGCCGACGAGATGGGAGGCTGAGCGCATGAGCAATCTGGGCGAGTATGCCGAGTCGATCCGGATCGAGGTCCGCTTCGCCGACCGCGCCGAGATCTACGAGCTGAAGTCCACCGATGCGGTGAAAGTCCGCTCCCAGATCAACATCGCGCGCGAGCCCGTCGAGGTCGATACCGGCCTGTCGTTCCGTACGTTCGAGCCGTCGCCCGAGGTTGGTCTCAAGCTCGACGCGACAGGCGGAGAGCTGACCGCCACGCGGATCAAGCCGTGACCGGACCCCGGATCCCGCGCTGGTGGAACGCGGTCGGTGTCGTTGGCGCCGCGATCGGCTTGGCCTTCTGGGTGGCCGTGATCGCGATGGCCTGGCACTTCATCGGCAAGTACTGGTGACCAGCATGGACGATCTGGCGACCTGGCTGCGCGCCCAGCTGGACGAGGACGAGCGGGAGCTGGACGAGGACGAGCGGGTGGCGCGGTCGGCGACGCAGGCGGCGTGGTGGCACAACCGGCGCAAGCAGTGGCTTGGGCCCGAGGCCTTCGAGGCGTACGACCAGACCAAGGGCGAGGAGTTCGTCGGCTATGGCGAGAGCCCGTTCAGCGGCTGCGTCGCTGCGACCGGCCCGGCCGATCACCCGCAGTCGGTGGCCGATGCCGAGCACATCGCTCGCTGGCATCCGGCCCGCGTGCTGGCCCGGGTAGCCACCGAGCGGGCCGAGGTGGACGCCAAGCGGCGGGTCCTGGACCTGCACAGGCCCGTGCCCACCGGCCCGACATGGCAGCCCGGCCCACCCCAATGCGAGCACTGCGCCAGCCTGTGCCACTCCCGCAGCGGCTTGGCCTGCGAGAGTCCGGATGCGCCGTACCCCTGCGAGACCGTGCGCCTGGTCGCCCTGCCGTTCGGCGAGCGGGACGGATGGCGCGAGGAGTGGCGTCCGCAACCGTAGTTGACGGCCTTGATCACGGACTGTACTGTCACCGCCATCTGCAGCAGTTCACGCTGCCCAGAGCCGACTTCGAGCCCCCGCCCATGGTGGGGGCTTCGTCGTATCCAGAGCGCGTTAGAGCAGCTCGGTAGCTCGCTGGGCCCATAACCCAGAGGTCGCAGGTTCGAATCCTGTACGCGCCACCACCAAGCCCGGAGGCAACCGTGATGCTGCGCTGGCGCCACGGTCGCCTCGAGTACCGCACAGGCCGCTCATGGCGACCAAGCCGCACACTGCGGTTCTGCTGCACCATCGGCCTGCACTTCATGGCCTGGGACATGGTCGGCGACTGGTACCGATGCGAGTGCCGACGGCAGTACCTGCATGCCGAGACCATCCGAAGCTGACCGACCATGGCGCTCCGGATGTGCGCCTGCACTGGCTGCACCACACACCATGGCCCCTGCTCACGGCTGGTCAGCCATGGACGGTGCGATGGTTGCCGCCGGCCATCCACACCCAAGGCGCCCCATCGCGAGCGCAGGCCTGGATACAGCAGCGCAGAGCGCACACGTCGAGCTGCAGTAGTGCGTGACTGGATCGCTGAGCAAGGCCATGCCTGCCCAGGGTGGGGCGTGCCTGCGCACGCGAGCACCGACCTGACCGCCGACCACGTCATCCCAGTGGGGGCAGGCGGGGCAGAGGGTGGGGCACTGGCTGTGCTGTGCCGATCGTGCAACGGACGCAAGGCAGCGTCCGCGTAGCACCCCCCGGGGGGTGTAAGTCCGTTCGCACTCCCTGAGTGACCCCAAGTCCCTACCCCTCTCGCATTGCGTACGGGTCTGCTCGCTTCGTGTGCAACCCGCGACTGGAGGTGACCGAATGGCCGGACGTGGGCCCACACCGAAGGACCCGGCCAAGCGGCGCCGGCGCAACGCCGACCCAGTCCCCACCACGTACGTCGTCGCCGACGGCCAGGTCCGCGGGCCCGATCTGCCCGAGGACTACCCCTGGCACGCGCAGACCCGCGCCTGGTGGGAGACCTGGCGCTCGTCGCCACAGGCGAAGACGTTCACCGACACCGACTGGCGGTTCCTGACGGACACCGCGCTGCTGCACAACGCGCTGTGGTCCGGCGACGCGAAGGTCGGCGCCGAGCTGCGGCTGCGGGTGGCGAAGTTCGGTGCGACGCCCGAGGACCGCGCCCGACTGCGGTTGCAGGTATCCGGCGGAGGCGACGTCCCGCCGGCCGAGGCCGAGCAGCCCGGGCAACCGGGCGGCCGGTACGGCCACCTGCGCGCCGTCTCGGAGTAAGCCGATGCCCTGGCGCGGCGCGGAGTACGAAGGTGAGCTGCCGTCGCTGGGGTGGTCGCTGCTGGAGTGGTGGGCGGATTCCCTGCCCTCGCCGCGCGACCACACCGAGCCGCTCATCTTCACCGACGAGCAGGCGATGATCCTGGTCGAGTGGTACACGTTCGACCCGGACACCCTGGAGTTCGTCTACCGCCGCGGCTACTCCCGCCGGTCGAAGGGCTTCGGGAAGTCGCCGGTCGAGGCGGCCAAGGGCATCGCGGCTCTGGCCGGCGACGTCCGGCCCGACGGGTTCGACGAGGCGGGCGAGCCGGTCGGCCGGCCGTGGGGCCGCAAGGGTGATCCGAACCCGTGGGTGCAGATCGCCGCGGTGTCGGAGGATCAGACCGACAACACGTACTCGGTGATCTACGAGCTGCTCACCGCGAACGACGGCCGGGCCGCCGACGACCTGGAGATCGACGTCGGGCTGACGCGGTGCTTCCTGCGGAGCCGGCCGGGCAAGCTCGAGCCGGTGACCGCCTCGGCCGGATCCCGCGAGGGTCAGCCGATCACGGACGCGACGCTCGACGAGACGCACCTGTGGCTGCCGTCGAACGGCGGCGTGAAGCTGGCTCGGACGCTGCGCCGCAACGTCGCGAAGATGGGCGGCCGCACGTACGAGACGACCAACAGCTTCGTGCCGGGCGAGGGCTCGGTGGCTGAGTTGACGCACAAGGCGATCCAGGCCGGGCAAGCCGGCATCATGTGCGACGCGGTGGAGGCGCCGCAGGTGCGGCAGAAGGACTCGGACGAGACGCTCGAGGCTGCGCTGCGGGTCGCGTACGGCGATTCGTGGTGGGTGAACATCCCCCGGCTGGTCCAGGAGATCCGCGACCAGGACACGCCGTGGGAGGACGCCTCCCGGTTCTTCTTCAACTGGAACGTCGACGACCGGACCAAGGCCGTGCCGACGAAGCTGTGGACGGACCTGGCCCGCGCCGACATTGTGGTCCCGGCCGGCGCCCGGGTCGGGCTCGGCTTCGACGGTTCACTGTCGGACGACACGACGGCGCTGATCGGCTGCTGGATCGGCGACGACGGCCTGCCGCACACCTTCGAGATCGAGGTGTGGAAGCGACCGGCGGATGCGCCGAAGGCGTGGCGGGTGCCGCGGGCGGAGATCCGCGCGAAGGTCGTCGAGACGTTCGCCTACTACGACGTGGGCCGCA
>JAOPXC010000190.1 GCA_025965335.1 Nocardioides sp.
TGTGGCCCTCGGCGATGAGCCGCGGGATCAGGAGCGCTGTTTCGACCCACGCCGCCCCGTGGCAGGCGAGGCCCCAGTCGATTACCTGCAGCCGGTCGGCGGCGATGAGGTTGCCTTCGTGGAGGTCTGCGTGGAGCAGTGTGCACCCTGCGAGGGCGTCGAGGTCGAGGCCGGCGCGGGCCGCCTGGTAGCTGGGTAGGGCTTGCAGGTCTGGCGGCGGGTCAGCCAGGAGGGCGTCGGCGCGGCGCAGCAGGAACATGACGTTGTCGGCGACCGGGGGGACGTCGGCTGCCGGGTTGGGCGTCAGGGCATCACCCAGGACAGCGACCAGCTCCATGAGGTCGGCAACATCGGGCGACGCTGGGCCGAGGTCTACCGGGCGGCGAGCGGCGATGTGGTCGAACGCCAGGGCGACCCAGCCGTGATCCTGTCCGCTCCAGCGCACGCGAGGGCCGGGGACGGTCGCGGGGAGGACTGCGTTGACGTGCAGCTCCCGCAGGTACAGCGCCGCGGATGGGGAGTCGGCAGGCAGTGCCTTGACGAACACGGGGCCGGTGTTGGTGTCCAACCGGACGGCGGTGCCCGCGGTCAACCCTGCTGGTATCGGTGTGGCCTGCTGGATGGTTCCGCAGGCGGCTTCGATCTCGCCTCGCACCGTCGCGGGCAGGTCTTCCCATCCCATGGTGTCCACCCTCCAACCGTATGCCGAACCTGGCCCCCCAGACAGGGAAAGACCCGCGCCTCCCCGAAAGGTGCGGGCCTTGTCATCCCTCGGGTAGGTCACGTGCTGTCGACGCAACCTTCGTGGCACTGGGAGCACTTGACGCCCGTGACCTGCCACAGATCCTCATCCACCGGCAGGCCGACCAACCGCAGGGCGGCGACTGTCGCCGCGATGGCGTCCGGGCCGCTGCGCCGGGGTTCCGCCGGGTCGTCGTCGGGGACGTGGTGAACGAACCTGCCGGCGACCCGCTGGCAGAACTCGGCGTAGTCGCGGGTGTAGAGGACGAAGGCGTGCCAGCCGATGTCGACCTGCGGCGACGGAGAGAGGGCGGTCCCCGGGTTGAGGGCGCACGCCTGGAGGAACGCCAGCGCCTGCGTCATGATGCGCTCGGCCTGCTCGGTGCTGACGAGCTCCTCGCGGGCGACGCGCCCGGTGAGCCGAGTGAACAGCGGGGCGGGGACGAGCGCGCGGACATCGGCATCGGTCCACGTTCGGGTGTTCAGGCCTGCGGTGATGGACATGTTGTCTCCCTCCCCCGGCCTGACGCCGGGGCCGTTGGGGTGTGTCTCCATCACGGTGCGCCGCAGGGTGTGAGCGCATCAATGCCGCCGTTTGGACGGAACATTGCCGCTCAAGGCAATGTCCGTTGCGTGCCTACGGCGTTACTCTCGGTCGGGGATGTTCGCTCCGGAGGTCCACGATGGCCATGAGCCGAGCACGACGGGCTGAGCTTCAACGCCGGGCCCGGGAAATCCGCCTCGCCTGCCAGCGCAGCGGGATGACCGTGGAAAAGACATGCACGGCGATCCTCGACGAGGTTCCCCAGTTGCTGCCGTTGGAGGCGTGGAGGCTGGCCTACGGGTGGTCTCGCGCCCAGTCGCTGTCCGGGATCGCCGGACTCTACCGGGCAGACGGGCTGGCCGAACCCCCGGTTTCCTCGGCGATGTTGTGCCGGTGGGAGCACGGCCAGGCGCACCCGGACCCCGAGTACGGCCACGTACTGTGCCGCCTCTACTCGGCGTCCCCTGCCCAGCTCGGATTGCGGCACCTGACACCGAACCCGGCACGTGTGTCCTCTCCCGCTACCCCTGCCCCTGTCGTTACCGTGAGCGGAGGCAGCGGCGACAACGACGAGAGTGGTGAGGACCCGATGCGACGTCGGACACTGATGGCCGCGGCAGGGCTCTCCGTTCCGTTGCACCTGCTCGCGGTGCTTGACGACGCGCTCGCTCTGTCCCCGTCGCCGGCGGAAACCGCCGAGGCGTCGCAGATCAAGACCCGGCTCGCTGCGGCCCGCCGCCAGTACGACGCGGGGACTCTCACCCCGCTGGTGTCCGGGTTGCCGGACCTGCTGTCCACCGCCCAGGAGATGGCGGACAGGGCTGCCGCTCCTGCCGCGTTCGCGTTGCTGGCCGCCTGCTACGACATGGCAACCGAGGCGCTCAACAAGATCGGCAGAGGTGGGGCGAGCAGGATCACCGCGGACCGGTCGACGACGTGGGCGGCCCGGTCGGGGTCGCCTGTCGCGATGGCCGCGTCTGCTCGCGCGCTGGGCATTGTGCTGCGCCACGAGGGGCGACCGGAGATCGCGGAGCGGGTCACGTTGCAAGCTGCCGGCCGCCTGGAGACGACCGGGTTGCGTACCCCAGCACAGTCGTCCGCGTACGTGCGGATGCTGTGCACGTGCGCCTACAACGCCGCTCAGGCGAACGATCGGGACCGCGCCCTGGAGTTGATCGGCGAGGCGGAACGCACCAGCCGTGTCGCAGGTGCCGAGTCTCCGCCACCCCAGGTGACGCTGTACCGGGTGGGTGTCCACTGGGCGCTCGGCGACGCGGGTACCGCGCTGCACGCGGGACGGAACCTGCAGCCGGGCCAGTTCCCCACGGCAGAGCGGCGGGGACGGCTGCACACCGACATGGCCAGGGCGTGGTGGCAGTGGGGCAAGCCCGAGGAGACAGCTCAGCAGCTACTCGCCGCCTACAGCCACGCGCCAAGCGAGGTCCGGGACCGGCCGGCCATACGGCGGATCGCTGACGACCTGGCCGCTCTCCACCCTCGGGTGTCCGGGGT
>JAOPXC010000431.1 GCA_025965335.1 Nocardioides sp.
CGTCGACGACGGGGCTGACGAGGGCCGCGATCAGCAGCGCGACGACCAGCGGCAGGGCCACGACCGAGAAGAACGCGATGACCCGGGCGATCAGGTAGCCCGCGATGACGATGACGAGGAACCGCCACGCCCACGCGGCGGCGAGATCGACGCCCCAGGGCACCTGGGCCCGGCTGAAGTTGGACGGTCCGGCTGCGACGGGCTCGGGCTCGGCACGGCGCTCGTCGCGCATCTGGGCCCACTGGTGGGCGAGCCGGGTGGCGACGCGCTCGTGGTCGGTGCCGGTCGGACGCGGCAGTCGGATCGGCAGCCGACGCCGGTGCTCCTCGGTGCCGCCGGCAGCGTCCTGGCCCTCCCCGTCGCTGGTCACGGCCACAGGCTATCCACCACCGGCCCCGATCAGGGAGATTGCCAGGCGGTACGCCGCCACCGGATGCCGCTCGGCGAGCAGCCCGGCGGCCGCGAGCACGTAGTCACGGTCGACCACGACCCGCGGGCCACGCGGCAGCTGCCACCCGCCCTCGAGGTCGGCACCCGTGCTGCCGGCCAGCACCCGCTCCGCCACGCCGACCCGTCCGTTGCGGAGGACCCCGCCCGACCCCACGAGGAGATCGACCCCGCGCAGGTCCTTGCCGGTGCGGTCGACTCTCGCCGCTTGTCCCGAGCTGGTCGAAGGGTCGGGGCTCAGCACCACGCGCGACCGGCCGGCGTGACGTCGCAGCGCCAACCCCGCAGCGGCGCGGGCGATCGCCTCGTCGGCTTCGACCCCGGAGTCCGTGGTCGGCAGGAAGCCGGGCTCCGACTGGCGACGTACGGCGGCCTCGGCCAGGTCGTCGAGCCCGGCCTCGGTCACCGTGGACACCGCGGACCAGCGCATGCCCAGGTCTCCCTCGACGGTGCGGGTGACAGGCGTGCTCGCCACGACCTCGCGGGCCAGTCCGCCCTCGGTGTGCCGGGTGTCCGGATCGACCTCCACGACCGAGTGCACGTCGGTGGTCGCGCCGCCCACGTCGACGACCACGACGTCACCGGCGCCCGGGTGCGCAGCGTCGAGACCGCGGGCCAACAGCTCGACACCGGTGAGGACGACATCGGGGGTCGCGCCCCGCACCATCGCGGTGAAGTCCGCCCGCGTACTGAGGTGCTTGCCGCCGATCACGTGGGCCAGGAACATCTCGCGGATCGCGGCCCGCGCGGAGTCCGGGGTCAGCACGCCGATCTTCGGGACCACGTTGGCGGCCAGGACGTGTGGGACGTCGCCCAGGATCGCGGCCACCTGGGGCTGGGCGTCGACGTTGCCGGCCACGACGACCGGGCCGTTCCAGCCGCTCGCCACCAGGTCGCGAGCGGCCTGGAGCAGCACCTCGCTGTTGCCGCCATCGGTGCCGCCGGTCAGCAGGACCACGTCCGGCCGGGTCGTGTGCGTCAGGGCGGCGTAGCGCCCCTTGTCAGCCGGACGACCCGCCGCCGCGATGACCGACACGACCTTGCCGCCGCTGGACAGGGCCACCCGCCTGCCAGCCTCGGCGGTGACGAGCTCCTCGTTGCCGACCACGGCGATCCGGAGCCCGCCCCCGGCGCTCGAGCAGGCCAGCACCTCGGCGTCGGCCGCTCGTCGGTCGAGGGCCACCAGATCCGCGAGGCAGGCGTCGTACCCGTCCAGGACGTCGGTGGCGATCGTCGTCGGGTGGGACGCGGACGCGAGGATCCGGCCCTCGACCAGGTCGACGAGGGCGGCCTTGGTGAATGTGGAGCCGAAGTCCACGCAGACCGCCACCTCGGTGGTCGGCCCTGTCGAGCCCACTCAGCCCAGAGCCCGGTCGAGGTCGGCGACCAGGTCCTCGGCGGTCTCGATGCCGACGCTGAGCCGAACCAGGTCGGAGGGCACCTCGAGGTCGGTGCCGGTGACGCTGGCGTGGGTCATCCGGCCCGGGTGCTCGATGAGCGACTCGACGCCGCCGAGGGACTCACCGAGCGTGAAGACCTCGGCGCGCTCGCACACGTGCAGCGCCTGGGCCTCGCCACCGGCGACCTGGAAGGAGACCATCCCGCCGAAGCGACGCATCTGCCGGGCCGCGATCTCGTGACCGGGGTGCTCGGGCAGGCCCGGGTAGTAGACCTTGGTGACGCCCGGGTGGGCCGTGAGGAACTCGACGACCTTCTCGGCGTTGTCGCAGTGCCGCTCCATCCGCAGCGCCAGGGTCTTGAGGCCGCGCAGCGTGAGCCAGGCGTCGAACGGCCCGGCAACGGCGCCCATGGCGTTGTGGTGGAAGGCGATCTTCTCGGCGATCTCGAGGTCGCGGACGACCACGGCACCGCCGACCACGTCGGAATGGCCGCCGCAGTACTTCGTGGTCGAGTGCACGACGATGTCGGCGCCGAGGGTCAGCGGCTGCTGGAGGTAGGGAGAGGCGAACGTGTTGTCGACGACGAGCAGGGCTCCGGCCTCATGGGCGACAGCGGCCAGCGCCTCGATGTCGGCGATCCCCAGGAGCGGGTTGGTCGGGGTCTCGACCCAGACCAGCTTCGTGTGTCCCGGCTGGATCGCCGCGCGCACCGTCTCGACCGCGTGGCCGACCGGCGTGTAGTCGACGCCCCACAGCTTCTGGACCTTGTCGAAGAGCCGGAACGTGCCGCCATACGCGTCGTTCGGGAAGACCACGTGGTCACCGGGCGCCAGCACCGACCGCACGATGGTGTCCTCGGCTGCGAGCCCCGAGGCGAACGCGAACCCGCGCTCCCCCTCCTCCAGCGCCGCAATGTTGCCCTCGAGGGCGGTGCGCGTCGGGTTGGCCGAGCGGCTGTACTCGTAGCCCCCGCGAAGGCCGCCGACGCCGTCCTGCTTGTACGTCGACGTGGCGTAGATGGGCGGGATCACCGAGCCGGTCCTCGGGTCGGGCTCGTAGCCGGCGTGGATCGCGCGCGTCTCGAAGCCGGACTTGTTCCTGTGCTGCTGCTCGCTCATCCGGCGAGCGTACCCAGCGTTCTCGGAGGGACCGGTCCAGGATCGACGCGACGGCTTTCCAGGGTCCTGGGGACCGGCGATCCGGATCGGGCGCCCCATCCGGGAACGGACCGGCCGGGCCTGGTGTTGCACACTGTGAACACACCGGCACCCACGCTGACCTTGGAGGTTCCGTGTCCATCTTCTCGCGCCACAAGACCGAACTCGTCTCCCCCGACCAGGCCCTGCCCGGTCGCAGCGAGCGCAATTTCAACCTCTCCGAGAGGCACCGCGTCCTCGACGCGCCGCTGGTGACCGACGAGGCACCGGCCGGCTACGAGGTGGCGTTCTTCGGGCTCGGCTGCTTCTGGGGAGCCGAGGAGATCTACTGGCAGATCCCGGGCGTCTACTCGACGTCGGTCGGGTACGCCGGCGGCTCGACCCCGAACCCGTCGTACGAAGAGGTCTGCTCGGGGCGCACGGCCCACACCGAGGCCGTACGGATCGTCTTCGATCCCGCCAGGGTCTCTTACTCCGACCTCGTCAAGAAGTTCTTCGAGGTGCACGACCCGACCCAGGGCATGCGCCAGGGCAACGACATCGGCACCCAGTACCGCTCGGCGATCTACTACACGACCCCGGAGCAGGAGCAGGTCGCCCGCGACCTGACCAGGGTGTACGGCGAGGAGTTGAAGCGGCGCCGGCTCGGCGACATCACCACCGAGGTGCGGGTGGCCCCGACGTACTACTACGCCGAGGACCACCACCAGCAGTACCTGGCCAAGAACGTGAATGGGTATCGGTGCCACTCGAACACCGGCGTCAAGTTCCCGGCCGGGGCCTGACCTGACTTGCAACCAGTACTGAGGTACGGGTTTACGGTCATGACATGGAGCTACTGACGACCACCGCCTGCACCCTGCCGACCGCCGCGAGGCCTCTGCGTCTGGCCGAGTTCGACGACCTCTTCGCCGACTGCGCCGTCGCCGTCGAGCGGGACGAGGACGCGGTCAGGGTGCGCCTCTCGGGAGTGGCCGGACTTGGCGAGCGGGTACGAGACCTGGCCAGGCGCGAGAGCGAGTGCTGCTCATTCTTCAGCTTCACGCTGGACGGCGAAGACGACGACCTCACCCTGGTCATCTCCGTGACCCCGGAGCATCGCGAGATTCTCGACGCGCTGGCCGCCCGAGCCGCGGAGCTTTCGTCGTGACCCTGCGGGCCGGCGAGGTCGCAGCAGCTGCGGGGGTGAACAAGGAGACGCTGCGCTACTACGAGCGGAGAGGGCTCCTCGGAGCGCCCGACCGCAGCCCCGGCGGGCACCGCCTCTACGACGACGCCGCGGTGACGACGCTGCGGGTGATCAAGGCCGCGCAACGGCTCGGCTTCACTCTCGACGAGGTCGCCGACATCCTCGAGGTCGGGCGCCCCTGGGGGCGAGACGGAGGCTTGCAGTCGCGGGCGCGCGAGAAGCTCGCCGAGGTCGAGCAGCGGATGGGCGACCTCGCCACGATCCGCGAGAACCTGGTGGCCGCCCTCGACGCTGGTTGCGACGACCTGCACCAGTGCGCGAGCAGCGACTGCTGCCCGATTCCCTTCGTGGACCTGGCCGCGGTCGCCGTGGTGAGTCCATGAGCGCCGACCGGGGCTCGAAGCGGTACATCCTCGGCGGCGGCGCCGCAGCCTGTGCGGTCTGCTGCGCGGCGCCCGCGTTGGCCCTACTGGGAATCGCCGGAGCCGGCGCAGCGGCCACCATCGCTACGTTGGCCTTCGCGGGCCTCGCCTTCGCCCTCGTGGTCGCGGCGGCCGCCGCCGCGTCCCTGCTGATCCGGCGCAGTCGTTCACGGCGCAGCGACGCGTGCAATGGGCAGCCGGCTGGTCCGGTTGAGATCGCCCTGACCGCTCCGCCGCCAGTTCCCTGACCCACAGCCCGCCGGAGTGCCGCCTCAGGAGAGCACCTGAGCCCCCGGCTCCCGGCCGGGACGCGGTGCCTCCACAGCGAAACCACGGATCGTGCTCTGGCCTTGAGTCAGGTCGACGGCTACGACTGGCCCGACGAGTCGCTGGTCCCCGTCGACGGTCAGCCGCACACGCTGTCCGTGAGCCAGGGCCGGACCGCGATGATGTGGACCTACGAGGCCGATTCCGCTCCAGACTGCACGATCGCCGACGCGTACGACGGAGACCCCCTGCCACTGCAGCCGACGGAAGGCGCCTATCGGCGCGAGGGCGGCAGCGCCGGTGACTGGATCGGAACAGCAACCCTGCAGCCGACGTCGAGCACCGTTGAGGTGACCTGCTCGGGACTCGACCCGCGATCGAGAAGCCTCGTCGTGGTCGCGGACGCGCCGAGGATGCCTCCGGCCCTTGCCGCCTTCGGAGCATTGGTCGCCATTCCCGTCGGGCTGGGGCTCACCGGTCTGCTGGCCCTCGGCGCCGCGACCGTGCTCGCTCTGCGCCCGCGGCCCAGCAGGTGCCTCTGAATGCGTGGCGCCGCCCGGACATGACTTAACGTGTCCGGGCCACATCACATCTTTCGGACGGAGTACCGAACCAATGCCTCCCCTTCGCAGGGTCTGCACCGCCCTCCTCGCCACCGCGCTCCTCACGACGCTCGGCACCGCGCTCGCCCAGCCGGCGTCCGCCGCGGCACCCGTGACCGTGGACGACCACGTCTCGCTGTACGCCGGTGAGGCCCGGCAGATCAGCGTGCTGAAGAACGACTCCGACGCCGACGGCGACCAGCTCGCCGTCTGCCGCGTCGCCGAGCCGGGCGAGCACGACGACTACTACGTCGAGGCGATGGGCGACAGCCTGTTCGTGTTCACCAACCCGAGGACGACCGGGGACATCACGATCACCTACTACGCCTGCGACTACGAGACACTGGTGCCGGGCACCCTGACCATCTCCTTCAAGGA
>JAOPXC010000436.1 GCA_025965335.1 Nocardioides sp.
CTCGGGCGACAGTCCGGCCGGGAATTGTAGGGTTCCTACAAAGAACCGCCGCCCACTTTCGTCAGCGCCGTACGCGAGCGAGGGCACCCGACCCGGGCACAGTGGAGAACGTGCTCGTCATCGTCGCCCCCGGCCAGGGGGCCCAGACCCCCGGATTCCTCAAGCCCTGGCTCGAGGATCCGACCTTCGCGTCGCGCTTCGCCTGGCTCTCCACCGTCGCCGATCTGGACCTGGCGCACTACGGCACCGAGGCGGACGCCGACACGATCCGCGACACCCGGATCGCGCAGCCGCTGCTGGTCGCCACCGGCCTGATCGCGGCCCTCGAGCTCTTCCCGCACCCCACGGACGCGTTCGGCAAGGTCGGCGCCGTCGCCGGCCACAGCGTCGGCGAGCTGACCGCCGCGGCCGGCGCGCGGGTGATCACCGCCGAGCAGGCGATGGTGCTCGTCCGCGAGCGTGGCAACGCGATGGCAACTGCCGCCGCGGTCACCCCCACGGGCATGACCGCGATCCTCGGCGGCGACCGCGACGAGGTCATGGCCGCCCTCGCCGAGCACGGCCTCACCGCCGCCAACGACAACGGACCCGGTCAGATCGTGGCCGCGGGCACGCTCGAGCAGCTGGAGGCGCTGGCCGCCAACCCGCCGGCCAAGGCCCGGCTGATGCCGCTGAGCGTGGCCGGGGCTTTCCACACCGAGCACATGGCCCCCGCCGTCGGCCACCTGGGCACGCTGGCTCGGTCGGTCTCCGTGCACGACCCGCGCACCCGCGTCATCTCCAATCGCGACGGCAACGTCATCCACGAGGGCCCGGAGGTCCTCCGGCGGATCGTCGGGCAGATCGCGAGCCCGGTCCGCTGGGACCTCTGCATGGAGACCATGGAGGACCTGGGCGTCACCGGGATCCTGGAGATGCCCCCGGCCGGCACCCTCACCGGGATCGCCAAGCGCGCCCTCAAGGGCGTGGAGACGTTCGCGTTCAAGGGCCCCGAGCAGATCGAGGACGCCCGCGCGTTCTGCGACAAGCACGGCGAGACCTCGGAGATGGACAGCTCGCCCACGTGGCGGATGGTCGTCTCCCCGGTCAAGGGCACCTTCCACATGTCCAGCGAGGCCGCCGCGGCCGACGTGCTCCCGGCGGGCGCCCCGATCGGCGAGGTCGCCAGCTCGCGGGACCGCATCAGCATCACCGCCGCGCACGGCGGCCAGGTCGTCGAGTGGCTCGTCGAGGACGGCGACCTGGTCTCGCCCGGCCAGCCGCTGATCCGCCTGCACCCCGAAGGTGGCGCGGCATGAGCACGACCGAGATCCAGAGCCCGACCGGGGCGCCGTACGCCGCCATCCTCGGCATCGGCTCCTACCGCCCGGAGCGGCTCGTGCCGAACTCCGAGGTCGTCGAGGCGATCGACTCCAGCGACGAGTGGATCCAGCAGCGCTCGGGCATCAAGACGCGCCGCTGGGCCGGGCCCGAGGAGTCCGTGCAGATGATGTCGGTCGAGGCGTCGCGCAGGGCCCTCGCCCACGCCGGCCTCGATGCCCGCCAGATCGACGCCGTGGTCGTCGCCACCGTCAGCCACATGCTCCAGACCCCGGCCATCGCCACCGCGATCGCCCACGAGCTCGGCACCGACCAGGCTGCTGCGTTCGACATCTCCGCGGCCTGCGCCGGGTTCTGCCACGGCGTCGCGATGGCCAACGACATGGTCCGCGGCGGCAGCGCCGGGCACGTGCTCGTCATCGGCGTCGAGCGACTGACCGACATCCTCGACCTCTACGACCGCGGGACGGCGTTCATCTTCGCCGACGGCGCGGGCGCCGCGGTGGTCGGACCCAGCGAGACCCCCGGCATCGGTCCGGTGGTGTGGGGGTCGGACGGCGAGCAGTTCGACCTGATCCGGCAGCGGGAGGACTGGCGCGACGTGATCGCGTCCGGCGAGCCCGTGATGCCGCACCTGATGATGCAGGGCAACTCGGTGTTCCGCTGGGCGTCGTTCGCGATGGCGAAGATCGCCCAGCAGGCGCTGGACCGCGCCGGCATCACGCTGGACGACCTCGACGTGTTCGTCCCCCATCAGGCCAACATGCGCATCATCGACGCCATGGCGCGCTCGATGAAGCTGCCGGCGCGGGTGAAGATCGCCCGCGACGTCGCCGACATGGGCAACACCTCGGCCGCCTCGGTCCCCCTCGCCCTCGATCGGATGATCCAGGAGGGCGACGCGAAGTCCGGTGACACGGCCCTGCTCGTCGCCTTCGGCGCCGGTCTGGCGTACGCCGCCCAGGTCGTCACCGTCCCCTAGCTCCACTCACCATCACCAACCGCACCACCTCCCGAGAGGAACCACCTGCAGATGGCCACCACCGAAGAGATCCGCACCGACCTCGCCGACATCGTCAACGAGGTCGCGGGCATCGACACCGACGACGTCCAGCTCGACAAGTCCTTCGTGGACGACCTCGACGTCGACTCGCTGTCCATGGTCGAGGTCGTCGTTGCCGCCGAGGAGAAGTTCGGCGTCTCGATCCCGGACGACGAGGTGAAGAACCTCAAGACCGTCGGCGACGCCGTCGCGTTCATCGAGCGCGCCCAGAGCTGACCCCAGCCGAAGCCAGGGCCGGTGCGCCGGCGGGACCCGCCGGCGCACCGGACGTAGAGCACCAGATCTGAGGATGACATGAGCCGCACAAGAGTCGTGGTGACCGGTCTCGGCACCACCAGCCCCGTCGGAGGCGACGTCCCGAGCACCTGGGACGCCCTGGTGAACGGCCGCTCCGGCGTCCGTCTCCTGACCGACGACTGGGCCGAGGAGATGCCGGTCAAGATCGCCGGCCGGGTGGCCGTCGAGCCGACCGAGGTCCTCGAGCGCGTCAAGGCGCGCCGACTCGACCGCTCCTCGCAGTTCGCGATGGTGGCGGCCATGGAGGCCTGGCGCGATGCGGGTCTCGAGGGCGTCGAGCTCGACAACGACCGGCTCGGGGTTGCCATGGCCTCAGGCATCGGCGGGGTCACCACCCTCCTGGACAACTACGACATCCTGAGGGCGAAGGGTCCGCGCCGGGTCTCCCCGCTCGCGGTCCCGATGCTGATGCCGAACGCCCCGGCCGCCAACATCAGCCTGTACGTCGGAGCCCGCGCGGCGGTCAACACCCCCGTGTCGGCGTGTGCGTCCGGCAACGAGGCCATCGCGCTGGCCGTCGACCAGATCCGCCTCGGCCGGGCCGACGTCGTGGTCGCCGGTGGCACCGAGGCCGCGATCCACCCGCTGCCGATGGCCGCCTTCGCGAACATGATGGCGCTCTCGAAGAACACCAACGACCCGACGACGGTCTCGCGGCCGTGGGACACGGGCCGTGACGGCTTCGTGCTCGGTGAGGGCGCCGGCGTCCTCGTGCTCGAGTCCGAGGAGCACGCCAGGGCCCGCGGCGCCCGGATCTACGCCGAGGTGCTCGGCGCCGGCATCACCGCCGACTCCCACGACATCGCCCAGCCCGACCCCGCCGGTCGCGGCGGCGCTCGCGCCATCCTCCGTGCGCTCGCGGAGTCCGAGATCGGCCCGGGTGACATCCGGCACATCAACGCCCACGCGACCTCGACTCCCCTCGGCGACATCGCGGAGGGACTCATGATCCACGCCACCCTCGGCGAGCACGCCTCCGACGTGATCGTGACCAGCACCAAGTCCATGACCGGCCACCTGCTCGGCGGCGCCGGGGCCCTCGAGTCGATCGCGACCGTGCTCGCGCTCCACCACCGGCTCGTGCCGCCCACGATCAACCTCGACGATCTCGACCCGCAGGTCGAGCTCGACATCGCCACCAAGGCCC
>JAOPXC010000443.1 GCA_025965335.1 Nocardioides sp.
CGGCCTTGGCCGCTTCCGGTCCGCCGGCGTGGTCGTCGCAGACGGGGAGCCATCCGTGCGCGTTGAGCCAGCGCCAGCCGTTCGAGGGGCCGGAGCAGTACCCCCAGTCGCAGCACTGCCCGCCGGCGGGGTCGGGTGGGAGAGGCCGGTCAGCCATTGCCGTCCCCGGTCTGCTCCTTGGTGGCGGGCTGGTCGAGGGCGGCGAGGATGGACCGCCCTGCGTCGGCAGTCGCGACGTCGGCGGTGATCAGGCCCCGGACGTCGGCAGGGGCGTAGGTGGCCCACTCGGAGGCGAGGGCGTGGACCCGTTCGATGGCGGCCTCGTGCTGCTCGGCCTCGTGCTGCCAGAGGCTCACCTGCTCGCGGAGCCGTTGCACCTTGGCCTCGTGGTCGGCCATGAACGCGCGGACGGCCTCGTTGTCGCCAGCGAGAGCGGCTTTCGCGTGGTCCAGTTCGGTGCGCAGACGGTCCGCCTGGCGCTTGTGCACGCCCCTCATCGCGTTGGCGCCGTTGCGGGCGAGCGTCATCTGCTGCACCTCAACGCGGAGCGCGGCGAGTTCGTCGTCTCGTACGGCGAGCACGACGGCGGCGAAGATCAGTGCGATGTCACGGCTGTCGTGGAAGGTGCTGTGGCCCCATTCGGCGTCGTAGGCGAGGAGCCGGTCGGCGATCCGCTCACGAAGCGCTGTGGGGCCTTCTGGAGCGTTCCGGACGTCGGTTGACCCAACGACCCGAGGATCGGCCCTTTGGGGCGTCTCCGTGGGTTGTGGGGCCGTGCGCGGTGTCGTGGCGGGCTCGGCGTCGGCGGGGAACGCGAAGCGGGCGACGCGGGCCGCGTCGACGAACGTTTGGGAGCGTCGCGAAAACCGTGCTGCCGCTTCGTCCGCCCCAGCAGACGCGGTGTTCCGGGCGCTGCGGAGCACCGTGGCGGCTTTCGCGGTCAGCAGGGAGGCGATGTGCTCGGCGATGAGGGGTGCGGCGGCTTCCACAGCAGCGCGGGCCAGGTCTTCGTCGTGCTCCATCCACGTGCCGTACTCCGGCTGCCCGGAGAACAGCAGACGTGAGATCACGTCGGCTGCGGCTTGTACGGCTTGAGGCGGGATCTCAGGCATCGACGTCAGACCCCTCGCCAGCGAGGCGCGCGTAGTGCTCCCGCACATCGGTGACGGTCTCCACGAACTGCCGGTCCCGACGTGCAGCCACGTAGCCCGCCTCGAAACCCTCCCGCCACATGTCGGTGAGGATCTTCCGCCAGACAAACACCTTGCCGGGCAGGTCCGACTCCTCCAGCTCGGCGAGCTTGTGCATCCACGACTCAAGATCAGGTGTCATTGGTCAGGTCCCTTCGGCGATGGCACGGACAGCGGAACTCGGCCACGTGGTCAAATCCGAGGCCTGCTGGACGGTCAACCCGGCCGCCAACGCGCGGCGCACCGGGGCGGCAGGGTCAGGCGCAGGCCGGGCGTTGTGGCACACCCGGCACAACCCCGTGTCCCAGCGGCGGGTACGCCGCGGATGGGCGCAACGCAGGCAACGGCGGGTCACCACGGGCCGTCCGTCTGGTTGGTCCGCGACGGGCGCTTCAGCGTGGGCAGCTCCGAGCGGAGGCGACGCACCGAAGGGCCGTGCCGGTGAAAGTGCGCCGAAACCTCGGGCCGGCAGTTCGGGCAGGGGATGGCGCGTTCGCCCTTGTCGTCGGACTTGTCGAGCCACCCGGACACGCACCCGGTGTGAGTGCAGTTGCACGACGCCCACGGGCAGGGGCGGTGGATGTTGCGGTCGTAGTCGTCGGGGTCCATCAGGCTCTCCTACGCAGGTTGAGCTCGGCGAGGATCTGGCGGAGCGGGGCGAGGCCGCGGTGCTTGGCATCGGCGGCTTCGATCTCGCCGATGGCCGGGTCGGGGACGGCGGCCATGGCGCGGCAGGCCGGCTGCTGCTCGGCCCAGATGGCGTTGGCCTCGGCCCGGATCTCCGCTGGGGCCACCCACGGCTGGCGTTTCGCGATGCGCACCACGGCCGCCTTGGCGACGTCGAAGGGGACGTCGTCGAGCAGGTCAGACCAGGCGTCGGGGGTGTACTCATCCATGTGCTGCTGGGGGCAGCACGCCCGGACGTATCGGCACAACATCACGGCTTCGAGCGGGGTCATGCGGGTGCTCCTCTCGGGCGGCGGCTCGGGCTGCGGCGCGGGCGAACATGTCGTCGGTGGCTTGCTGGCGGCGGTCACCGCGGGCGGCGTCCCGGGTGCGGCCGGCGTTCATGACCTCGTTGACCACGCTCGGCAGCGCCGACGGATGCAAGCCCTTGGAAGCCCAGGCCGCGATGCCGCGGCGCACGTCAGCGGGGTCGATGCCTTCGCCGAGCATCGACTTGACGTGCTTGCCGACCTGGCCGATCACCTGCCCCGGCGGGCGTTTGGGGACGTGGTCCAGCCAGTCGGCGATGAGTTCGTCGGTGCCGACCGGCGCGGCGGGGTGCGGCGCGACAGCGCCCGCCGTAGGCGGAAGGTCTTTTTCTGCCTGGGAACTACGTAGTAGTTCCTCTGCTCGGGTAGTACGAAGTACTACCTCTGTATCTGGGTAGCTTTTTGCTACAGCAGGTTCGTAGCGCTCCTCTAGCAAATTGCTAGGCGGCCCGAGGCTGTGAACTGTGCCTATCAGGGTTTCGTCCGGTTCTGCCGGGGGGTCGTTCACCTTTTGTTTACCGTGGCCGTTGCTCTTGTTACCGGCCGGTGTAGACCATTCCGTGACCACGTTTTCCGCGTCGGACCCACCCGACTGGCCTAGCAAATTGCTAGGCGTTTGCTTGCCCTTCGGAGTGGCACCCGACCTAGCATTCGCCGCCTTCCGAGTCCCGCCACTCCTGCCAGCGACAGCCCTCTTGGCCTTGATCTCCTCGACCTTCTCCGCAGAGCGCTGGTGCACCAGGTAGTCGTGGATGACGTACTCGTCCGGGCCGGGCCGCGGGCACCGAGGGCAGTCGTGGTCGGCCGCGTGCCACAGGCCGATGCTTTCCAACTTGTCCGCGAGTTTCTTCGGCTGCTTGCGGTCCGACAGCCGCGGCACCACGCCGGCCGGGATCAACCCGTCGGTGAGGTTGCGCGACGCGTACGCCAGAGCGCAGACGTGAAGCCACGCGGCGTCACCTCCGGCGGCGACGACCTTCCGGTGTTCCGGGAAGCCGT
>JAOPXC010000451.1 GCA_025965335.1 Nocardioides sp.
TCGGGCTCTGCGGCGTGTGCGTGGGTGTCTACGCCGTCCTCGACCGGACCGCTCCCCGTTATCTCGCCCTCCCGATGCTGCTCGGCGGCGTCCTCGTCGCGGTCGCCGGACTGATGAGCGCGGGCCGTCGCGTCGAGCGCACCCGTTACCGGCCCGACCCGTGGCGCTGGCCCGAGCTGGCCGTGGTCGGATCCGGTCTGGCCGTCGGCGCCGTCGGTTGGTGGGTCGGTGGCCACCAGATCCTGGTCGCCTACCCCGACCTGACGTCGTTCCCGCGGGTGTCCGCGCAGGCGATGCTGGGTGCCTGCGCCGGTCTGGCCGCCGCGGTGTGCGCCCCCGAGCCCGTGCTGCAGGCACGGAGCGTGCCGGCGTGATCGAGCTGCGCGACATCCGATTCCGCTACGCCGAGCAGCCAATCCTGGCCGGCGTGGACCTCTCGATCGACGACGGCGAGCTGGTGCTCGTCTCCGGTCCGACGGGCGTGGGCAAGTCGACGTTGCTGGGCGTGGTGACCGGGCTGGTCCCGCGGTTCTCGGGCGGCACCCTGTCCGGCGACGTGCTCCTCGACGGTCGCAGCATCATCCGCACCCCCCCGCGGGAGCGCGCCCACGTCATCGGGTACGTCGGGCAGGACCCGGCGGCCGGTTTCGTCACCGACACCGTGGAGGAGGAGCTCGCCTACGGCATGGAACAGCTCGGCCTGCCCCCGGAGACGATGCGCCGTCGGGTCGAGGAGACCCTCGACCTGCTCGGCGTCGCCGACCTCCGCGCGCGCGACCTCCGCACGCTCTCCGGGGGGCAGCAGCAACGGGTGGCGATCGGTTCCGTGCTCACCATGCACCCACGCCTGCTCGTCCTCGACGAGCCGACGTCGGCCCTGGACCCCACCGCAGCCGAGGACGTGCTGGCCACGCTGACCCGGCTCGTCAACGACCTCGGGGTCTCCGTCCTGCTCGCCGAGCACCGGCTCGAGCGGGTCGTCCCGTTCGCCGACCGGATGGTCCTGATGCCCGGAGGTGGTCGCGTCGTGTCCGGCGCGCCGGCCGAGCTGCTCGAGTCGTCCCCGGTCGTCCCGCCGATCGTCGAGCTCGGGCGGGCGGCCGGTTGGCACCCGCTGCCGCTGAGTGTCCGGGACGCCCGGCGCCGCGCCCGCGAGCTCGGCGACCGGCTCGGCCCGGTCCCCGATCCCGAGCCGGTGCTGGTGCGGGAGACCGCGCTCCGGGCCCGCGCGATCACGGTCGTGCACGGTCGCACGGTCGCGGTGCGCGGCGTCGACCTCGACCTCGGCGCCGGCGGCGTGACCGGGCTGATGGGACGCAACGGCTCCGGCAAGTCCTCCCTGCTCTGGGCCCTGCAGGGCACCGGCAGGCGCCAGTCCGGACGGGTCACGGTGGCCGACCAGGACCCCGCGTCGCTCGACGCCGCCGAGCGCCGGGCGCTGGTCGGGCTGCTTCCGCAGAACGCCGCCGACCTGCTCTACCTCGAGACGGTCGCCGAGGAGTGCACGGCCGGCGGCGCCGGCACCCGGGAGGTCCTCGACCGTCTGGTGCCGGGCATCCCCGACGACGTGCATCCTCGAGACCTGTCCGAGGGCCAGCGGCTGGCGCTCGCGCTCTCCCTGGTCCTGGCCTCCCGGCCGTGCGTCGTCCTCCTCGACGAGCCCACGCGCGGGCTCGACTACGCGGCGAAGCGGGTCCTGGCCGGGCTGCTCCGCGACCTGGCCGAGGCGGGGCACGCCGTCCTCGTCGCCACCCACGACGTCGAGTTCATCGCCCAGGCCGCCGACGACGTCGTCGTGCTCGCGGACGGGGAGGTCGTCTCCTCCGGCCCGGTACGCCGGGTGGTCGCCGAGTCGCCCGCGTTCGCCCCGCAGGTCACCAAGGTGCTGGGGGCGCCCTGGCTCCGGGTGGACGAGGTCGTCGCGACCCTGGAGCCGGCGGGAACACCCCCGTGAGCACCACGTCGAACCGGGCGGTCCCGCTCTCGACCCGCTCGGCGGCGGTCCTCGGCGTCGCGTCGCTGGCCGGGCTGATGATGCTCTGCTGGCCGTTGCTGCTGCGGGTGCCGGACTCCGCCCGGGTCGACCCCCCGTTCCTCTTCCTGGCTCTCCTCCCGGTGGTGATCGCGGTCGTGCTGGCCGAGATCAACGAGGGCGGCATGGACCCGCGGGTGCTGGCCATCCTCGGCGTGCTCAGCGCCATCAACGCGATCCTGCGCGGCATCTCGCCCGGCACCGCGGGCGTGGAGCTGACGTTCTTCCTGCTGATCCTGGCGGGCCGGGTCTTCGGGCCCGGGTTCGGCTTCGTCCTCGGCTGTACGTCGATGTTCGCGTCCGCGCTGATGACGGCCGGGGTGGGGCCCTGGCTGCCGTTCCAGATGCTCGTGTCGGCCTGGGTCGGGATGGGCGCCGGACTCTTGCCTCGACGAGCCACCGGCCGGACCGAGATCGCGATGCTCGTCGTCTACGGCGTCGTGGCGGCGTACGCGTTCGGCCTGCTGATGAACCTGTCCGGGTGGCCGTTCATGCTCGGCATCCAGGTGCCCGGACACGAGGGGTCGCTGTCCTACGTGCCGGGCGCGCCGCTGTTGGACAACCTCGAACGGTTCGGGGTCTACACGCTGGTGACATCGACCGGGAGCTGGGACACCGGCCGGGCGATCACCAACACGACCGCGCTCGTGGTGCTGGGTCCAGCGGTGCTGACGACGCTGCGCCGAGCCGCCCGCCGGGCGATCGTCACGGCCGGATGAGCAGGATCCGGTCGTCGCCCGCGACGGGGGTGCCGCGGCCGTCGCGGTTGCTGGTCATCAGCCACAGCATGCCGTCGGGTGCGAACTCCACGGTTCGCATCCGGCCGTACTCGCCGACGAAGAACGCCTTCGGGTTGGTTGCCGTCGCCCCCTGGGCGTCGACGGCGACGCGCCACAGCCGCTCGCCGCGCAGGGCGGCCAGCCACAGGTACCCGTCGGCGTAGGCCAGGCCCGACGGGGACGCCTCATCGACGCTCCAGGTGACCTGGGGGTCGATGAACCCCTGGTCGGTGCCGCCCTCGCCCTCGACCTGGGGCCAACCGTAGTTGCCGCCGCGTTCGATCCGGTTGAGCTCGTCGACCGTGCTGTCGCCGAACTCCGAGGCCCACAGCTGGTCGCCGACGAAGGCCAACCCCTGGATGTTGCGGTGCCCGTAGGACCAGACCGCCGTGTGGAAGGGGTTGCCCGGAGCCGGGTCGCCGTCGGGCGTGATCCGCAGGATCTTGCCGCCCAGCGACGACTTGTCCTGGGCCCGCTCAGGCTCCCCGCCCTCCCCGGTCGAGACGTAGAGGAAGCCGTCGGGCCCGAAGACCAGCCGACCGCCGTCGTGGATGAGGCCGTTGGGGATCCCGCTGAAGACGGTCTCCGGCGGACCCAGCACGCCGCCCTCCAGCCGGGCGCGCACGACCCGGTTGTCCGACTCGGTGCTGACGTAGAAGTAGACGAGGTGGTCGGAGCTGAAGTCCGGCGAGATCGCGACTCCCAGGAGGCCCGCCTCGACCTGGGGCACGGCCAGGTCGAGCGTGCCGACCTGCTTCACCACGTGGTCCGGACCGCTGATCAGCGATACCCGCTCGGTGTCTCGTTCGGTGATGATCGCGTCACCGTTGGCGAAGAAGTCCAGCCCCCAGGGGGCCTCGAGCCCGGTAGCGATCGTCGCCACGACCTCGACGGGGCCGGCGGGCGGTGCGGTGGTGCCGGGCGATCCGCTCGGCGAGACATCGGTCGTGGGATCGGTGGTTCCCCCCGGTGTGGACGACGGGCCGTGCGGCGGCGGTGTGCCGGTGATGGTCACCGTGCTCTCGTTGCCCCCCTGGGAGCAACCGGCGAGCGAGAGCGCACCCGTCAGGGCCAGGGCGACCGCCCGCATGCGCACGTCAGGCCACCCGCTCCTGGTCCACCTGGGCGAGGAAGTCCAGCAGCAGCTGGTGCACGCGCTCCGGCTGCTCCATCTGGATGAAGTGGCTCCCGCGCAGCTCGACGTACGTCCCTTCCTGCACCCGCTCGGCCGCGCTCATCATGTGCCGCGTGCCGGAGAGGAGGTCGAACGTCGCGCCGACGAGCATGACGGGCACCGAGATCCGGCTCAGCGAGACCCGACCGTGCTCGGACGTGCGCAGGGCGAGGTGGAAGTACCAGTCGACCGGGGTCTTCAGGAACTCGCTGATCGCCACCGCCGTCAGCTCGGGGTCGGGCATCGAGAACATGAACCCGGTGTGGCTGAGCACGTCGACCGTGCGGGGGCCGACCGGCAGCCGCGACGCGATCGGCGTGAGCGCCTTGCCGGTCAGCTTCAGGACCTTGGAGAGGTTCACGGTGAGGGCGCGCGCCGCGACCCGGGGGAGACGCAGCGGGCCGAGCATCGTCGAGAAGGTGTCACCGGGAACGCCGGCGACCGCGAACAGGCCGGCGACGCGGTGCGGATGTTCGGCGGCCAGCTCGAACATCGTGTTGACCCCCATCGACCAGCCCATCAGGACAGCCCGGTCGATGCCGAAGTGGTCCATGACCGACAGGCCGTCCTCGACGAACTCCTCGATCCCGACCCGGTCGGGATCGCGGGGCCGCTCGGATCCACCCGTGCCCCGGTGGTTCCACGACACGACCCGCACCCCACAACCGGGCCGGAGCAGCGCCGGCCACGTCCACGGGCTGGTGCCGAGCCCGTTGCAGAGCACCACGGTGGGGCCCTCGATCAGGCCGTCGGGGTCGTTGGTCCACGCCCGCAGGCGGGTCCCGTCATCGGACAGGACGTCGTGGAACGACAGCGCGGTGGCGGTCGCGGCGCGCGCAGCGGAGATGGGCATGCCCGAATTGTGCCTGAGGCACCCTGCCCCGCGTGGGACGTGTGGCTGAGTTCACCGGGCTCACATGGGAGGGAAGAAAGTACCCGGTGAACTCAGCCGTGTGCTGCCCGCACGCCTTGTGCGACAGCGGGCAGCACGGGTGTTGCAACCGTGTCCTTGCCGAGAACGGCGAAGAACTCCTCCACGTCTTCGCGCTCGGCACGTCGTTGTGCCAGCGCGGTGGAGGCGATCATGGCGTTGCGGCGGCCCTGCTGCTGGGACTCGGCGGGCCAGGCGCGCACATAGGTGACGAAGCGTAGGGAGGATCCGAACATCTGCGACTCCGAGGGTCTGCCAGAAGGTCTGTGGACTGAAGACGCTAGGCGCGGCGGGCGACCCGGGGGTCACCGTCGTGTGACAAGTCCGTGAACTCTCCCGGGCTCAATCGGGTTCAGTCGGGCACCGGGTCGACGATCGCGGAGCCGCTGCGGGTCGCTCCCACGCTGGCCGCCACCACGCACACCATCGCCAGCCACTGGACCCAGGTGAGGTACTCCCGGAGCACCACGATGCCGACCAGCGCTGCCGCGGCCGGCTCGAGGCTCATCAGGATGCCGAAGACCGCCGGCCGCAGGCTCCGCAGGGCCACCAGCTCGCAGCTGTAGGGGATCACCGAGCTGAGCAGCCCGACCGCAGCACCCAGTGCGACGATCCGCAGGTCGCCGAGCTCCCCGGAGTGGCGGCCCAGGGCGAGCGGCGTGAGCAGCACGGTCGCGACGACGCTGGCGATGACGAGGCCGTCGAAGCCCTGCCAGCGTCGCCCGGTCTGCGCGCTCAGCAGGATGTACGTCGCCCACGCACC
>JAOPXC010000456.1 GCA_025965335.1 Nocardioides sp.
GGAGAACAAGGTGTCGTCGTACCCCAGTCGCACGCGGGTGCGCCCCGCTTTCTGCAGCGCCGCGGCGGTGGCCCTGGCCAGCGTGACGACGTCGGCCCGGTGGGGGTACGCCGGATCCTCGCCGGACCGTTCGGGGCGGCTCGCCAGGTAGGGATCTCCTCCACCCACCAGCGAGATCGCGTCGCGACCATCGTTGACGACGCGGGTCTCGAAGGTGGCGTCGGGGCCCAGCGCCATCAGCGCGGCGGACATGGTGACCAGCTTGGTGGTGGACGCCGGGATCGCCTGGCCACTTCCGTGCGTGAGGACCGGGGCGCCGCCGCCGAGCGCGGACACGGCGGCGACGACGTGCTTGCCGAGGTCGGGGTCGTCGAGCAGGCCCGCGAGGGCACGACGTACCGCCGCGGCGGCGGGGTCGCCGGCGTTCGAGGTGGTGAGCGGATCGGCGACCCGGGGCGGTGCGGAGAGTGCCGGAAGGTCGAGGCCGGGCGGGGGCGGGATCGCCGCCGGGGTGCGCGGGGCGGGAGCGTCGTCGAGCCAGCGGTCGGCCAGGTCGTAGCGGACGGTGGCGACGCCGCCCGTCACCAGGACGAGGACCAGGAGGGCCACCCACCAGCGTGCAGATCCGCCGGAGCCGTGGCGTCGGTCACGATCGGCCACAATTCCTCCTTCCCGGTGCGCCGTTTCGAGACATTGTGCGGGAGACTTGACGACGGCCCCGCGCGGGCCGTCTCGACTTGACATTCGCAACGCGGCCGTGACCGGCCGACACTGATCCGGAGGCTGATCGTGCTGGAGTTCGACGTCCTGGTGGAGATCCCCAAGGGGCAGCGCAACAAGTACGAGGTCGACCACGAGTCTGGTCGACTGCGCCTGGACCGGACCCTGTTCACGTCGACGCAGTATCCCGCCGACTACGGGTTCATCGAGAACACCCTCGGCATGGACGGCGACCCGCTCGACGCGCTCGTGCTCCTGCAGGAGCCCACGTTCCCCGGCTGCCTGATCAAGTGCCGCGCGATCGGCATGTTCCGGATGACCGACGAGGCGGGCGGCGACGACAAGGTCCTGTGCGTGCCGGCCACCGACCCGCGGCTGGAGCACCTCCGCGACATCAGCCACGTCTCCAAGTTCGACCGCCTGGAGATCCAGCACTTCTTCGAGGTCTACAAGGACCTCGAGCCCGGCAAGTCCGTCGAGGGCGCCGAGTGGACCGGCCGCGACGAGGCCGAGGCCGAGGTCGTCGCGTCCTTCGCCCGGGCCAAGGAGACTCCGTCGGCGCACTGAGCACTGCTGCCCCAAGTTTCACTGGTTAACCAGTGAAACACGCACTGGGCGTGGCGAATACTCCGTGTTCAGTGCGGGTTCCCCGTGTTCAGTCGCGCCGGACGCCCCGGAAGTAGCCGATCGCCCCGCTGACCTCGAGGGTCACGTCGGCGATCCCGGAGCGGGTCAGCCAATGCACGATTTCGTCACCGGTGCCTCCGGGGCCGAGCAACCCGGCGCGCCGGCCGGCGCGGCGCAGCGGCTCGTAGCGCCTCGAGTCGTTGAGCAGCGCACTGCCGGTGATGATGCCCTCCGGCTTCAGCACCCGCGCCATCTCGGAGACGGCGAGCTCCGGGTGGGGGAAGCAGTGCAGCCCGGTGAAGGACACCACGAGGTCCGCGTCGCCCTCGTCGAGCGGGAGATCGCCGACGTCCGCGATCACCGGTTCCACCTGGTCGGCCACGTGCCACCCGCGGGCTGCGTCCATGGTCCGGTCGAGCATCGTCTGGGAGATGTCGGCGGCGACGTACTCGACTGCCTGGCCCGGCCGCAGGCCCCGCAACGCCACCCCGCCTCCGCACGGAACGTCAAGGATGCGGGAGCCGGCCGGCTGCCGGCCGATCTCGGCAGCCGCCTCGTACAGCAGGCGCAGGTCGCTCTGCACTCCCGCCCGCCAGATCGCGCCGCCGACCCCCGGATGCTCCACGGTCCAGTCGTAGAACGTCCCCCAGAGCGGGTCGTCGCCCCAGCCACCCAGTCCCGGGAAGCGCGACAGCCGCATCAGCGCAGCAGATCGGGTGAGCGCAGCATCGGGGTGGGTACGGCGAACCCGTCCACCAGGTCACCCGCCAGGGGACGGAGCTTGCGGCAGAGGCTGCCGATCTCGCGGCTGATCGCCTTCGACCGCGCCGACGAGAGCCGGCCGTGCTCCATGAACCAGGCTCGGTCGGCCTCGATCGTGGACAGGGCGTGCAGGTCGCACAGGAGGTTGAGCGCGATCTTGAGGTCTCCGTCGGGCAGTGCCCGGGTCTTCTCGACGAAGGCCTCCAGCACCATCCGCTCGACGTGCGCCCGGGCCGCGGCGATGACGTGGTCCTGGACCCGCGAGAACACCTCGCCGGGGTTCATCCTGTTGTCGATGCCGCGCTTGAGCCGCCGGGCGACGCCGGAGAGGATGTGCTCCTCGCGGAAGCGGAGCATCGCGAGCTGGTAGTCGGGATCGAGGAGCCCGGCCTCCTGGTCCCAGTCGTCACCGCCGGGCAGCACGTCCTTGATCCGCTCCAGCAACTTGTGCACGGCGGTCTTCTCGATCACCGTCTCGACCGCGAGGTTGGTAACGAACCGGACCATGCCCAGCTGGTCCATGTCCTCGAAGTCACTCGCGTAGTCGGTCAGCAGGCCCTTGGCGACCAGCTGCAGCAGCACGTGGTTGTCGCCCTCGAACGTCGTGAAGACGTCCGTGTCGGCCTTGAGGGCCGCAAACCTGTTGATCGCCAGGTAGCCGGCACCCCCGCACGCCTCCCGGCACTCCTGGATCGTCCGCGTCGCGTGCCAGGTGCCGAGCGCCTTGGTGCCGGCGGCGCTCGACTCGAGCTCGCGCCGGGTGTGCTCGTCCTCCACCACACCGGAGAGCACGTCGTGCAGGCTGCTCGACACCTGCTCCTGCATGAAGTGCAGGGCATACGTGCGTGCCAGCAGCGGAAACAGCCGGCGCTGATGCAGCCCGTAGTCGAGCAGCAGCTCCTCCTCGTCGTCCCTGGTGGCCTCGAACTGACGGCGGCGCAGGGCGTACTTCGTGGCGATCGTGATCGCGACCTTGGCGGCGTAGATCCCGCCGCCGCCCACGCACACCCGGCCCTGGATGAGGGTGCCGAGCATGGTGAAGAACCGCTTGTTCGGGTTCTCGATGCCGCTCTCGTAGACCCCCGCTGGCGTCACGTCCGCGAACCTGTTGAGCAGGTTCGCACGCGGGATGCGGACGCGGTCGAACCAGATGCGCCCGTTGTCGACCCCGTTGAGCCCCATCTTCAGGCCGTCGTCCTCGATCCGGACTCCGGGGCACGGCTTCCCCGCGGCCCGGATCGGTACGACGAACGCATGCACGCCCTCGGACCTGCCGGCCACCTCGAGCTGGGCGAAGACCACGGCCACCTCGGCGTGTTTCGCGGCATTGCCGATGTAGTCCTTGCGTGCGTCCTCCCGCGTGGTCGTCACCACGAACTCCTGGGTCGCCACGTCGTACGTCGCCACGGTGCCGAGCGCCTGGACGTTGGACCCGTGACCGGTCTCGGTCATCGCGAAGCAGCCCATCAGCCTCCCCGTGATCAGGTCGGCCAGGTAGGCGTCGTGGTGCGGCTTGGTCCCGAGCTGGAGGATCGCCCCGCCGAACAGCCCGAACTGGACCCCGACCTTCACCAGCACCGAGAGGTCGCCGTACGCAAGGGTCTCGAACGCCGCGATCGAGGCGCCGATGTCGCCGCCCCCGCCGTACTCCTCGGGGAAGCCCATGCCGGTCTGGCCGGTGGCCGCCATCTCGATGACGAGGTCCTTGACCCGCTCGCGGAACTCGTCGCGGCTCAGGCTCTCGGCGTCCTCGAGGATGGAGGCGTGCTCGACGAGGTTCGTGCGGACCAGGTTGCGGACATCGGCGTACGCGCCGTCGAGCAGCGCGGTCAGCTCGGCGACGTCGATGACGGGCTGGATGTAGCCACTTCGGGACTCCACGTGCTGGTCGGTGTCCGTCGCCGGTGTGGCCGGCGGTGCGGTGGACGGAAGGTTGTCCGCGGACGACGGCGGCACGGTGTCGGTGGACATGGCACCCAAGTTACCCACGCGAAGGCACCTCAGACAGCGCTGCGACCGGTCTCACGCCCCTCGCCGGGCGTGCGCCGGTGGCTCAGGGACGTGCGTAGAAGTTCGGGGTGATCCAGTAGTAGAGCGACTCCTGGGTCACCGGGCTCCCGGTGCGCGGCGCCTGGATGATCTGGCCGCCACCGATGTAGAGCGCCACGTGGTAGATCGACGTCGGGTTGCTCGACGAACCCCAGAAGACCAGGTCGCCGGGTTGCAGTGAGCCGGCGGAGATCGGCGTCGACTGCTGGTACTGCGCGACGGAGTAGTGCGGCAGGGACTTACCGCCGGCCGCCCAGGCACCCATGGTGAGGCCGGAGCAGTCCCAGGCGTCCGGGCCACTGGCGCCCCAGCGGTAGGGCTCGCCGAGCTGGTCCTTGGCGAACGCGATCGCGGCCGAGGCACCGCCGGACGGGGCCGGCGGGTTCGGGGCCGGCGGGTTCGGGGTCGGCGTGGGCGGCGGGGGTGCGGGCGTGGGGGTGGGTGTCGGCGTCGGGTTGGGAGTGGAGGACGGCGTCGACGCCGGCTCCTGGCTCTGCTGCTCCTGTTGTTGCTGCTGGAGCTCCTGCTCGTGCTGGGCGGCCGCAGCAGCAGCCGCGGCAGCCTGCGCCTCGAGGGCGGACTGGCGTTGCTCGGCCAGCCCGACGCTGATGTTCTGCAGCTTCGCAAGGTCGGCGATCAGCGCGGACTTCTCGGCGGCAATGGCCTGCGCGTCGGTGGCGGCCGCGTCGGCCGCGGCCTGGGCCCCGTCGCGGGCGGCACGGGCCTCGGCCTGGGCCTGGTCCGCCTCGGCTCGCGCCGTCGCGGCCTGGTCCGACGCGACGCCGGCCAGGGTCGCGGTCGCACGGAACTCGTCGTACTGTCCGTCGAGGTCGTCCTCGGCGTTGCGCATGGTGGCGGCCTGGTCGAGGACGTTCTGGATGCCGTCGGACTGGGACATCGCGGACAGGGCGGTCAGGCCGGGAGACAGCTCGTTCGACGTCACGATCGCGCCGGCGTACGCGTCGCGCTGGCGGGCCACGGCGCGCTCGGCGATGGTCGCCCTGTGCTCGGCCGCCCGGGCCGCCTGGCGCGCCTGCTGCAGGCGGTAGCGAGCCCCGTTGAAGGCCTCGGCAGCCTGCTGCGCCGCGATCGCGGAGGCCTGCAGGCGCTGGTTGGCGAGGGCCAGCTGGGCCCGGACGCCGTCGACGTCGGTGGCCTTGGCCGTGACCGCGTCCTTGGCCTGCTGCACGTCCTGCTGCGAGGGAGTGGTCGTGTCGTCGGCCATCGCGACCTGTGAGGAGACCCCACCGGTGACCAGGGTGAGCGCCAGCACCGCGGCGAGCCCAAGTGTCCGCACAGATCAGTCCTTCAACGGCGGGTCGACTGCGGACTCGTGTCGCACAGCAGCCTCGAGCGACTCCCACTCCACTCGCGGCACTCGCAGCACGCTAGTGCTCATTCGTCACAAAAGGAACAAATTCCTCAACTTTTTCTGCTGCTACCGGCGTGTCGACTTGACGAACTACAAGGTTGTAATTCGCTCGGCCCGTAATGGTCCGTGCCGGAAGCACCGTTCCGGGGGCCGGATTTCGGCACCTCCGGCACGGACCATCCGGCCGAGGGCGCGCCAGGACGACGCGGTCCGGCGCGGGTCAGTCGCGAGTCAGTCGCGGTCGACCGGGACGGCCGAGGTGGTGGTCGTGGGGTGCGAGGCGAGCGACCGGCGCTCGAACTTCTGGCCGCTGGCGAGGCCACCGATGTAGAACGAGATGAACGCGATCATCACGCCGGCGACGTCGTCGGCGATGTAGTGCCAGCCGAAGTAGATGGTGGCCACGACCGTGACCGCGAAGTTGATCCAGAAGACGGCCCTGAGGAGCGTCGAGCGCACCGTGGCCTGGATCATCAGCGCGACGAGCAGCGTGATCGCGCAGTGCAGGCTCGCGAACCCGGCCACCGACTGCACGGCGCCATCGACACCGCCCCACAGGATCTGATGTCGTCCGTTGGCCAACGAGTCCATGAGCGACCTGGCCGGTGTCTGCGGCAGGTCAGCGTAGAGCGCCACGTAGCGAAATCCGGGACCCAGGGTGGGGAGCGCGTAGTAGGACGCGGTGCCCAGCGTCCAGGCGATGCACTGCGAGGTGGCGAACCAGTAGCCGTACGACATGTTGCGCGACCACACCAGCCAGGCGGTGAGCGCGATCGGCACCAGCGGCAGGAACCACAGGTAGACGTAGGACAGGAAGTACGCCATGAACCCGGTGCCGAGGACGTCGTGCAGCAGCAGCGCCGGTTCGTGACCGAACATCAGCGCCCGGTCGATCAGGTGCAGCTCGCGGTCGTACTTCGTCTCCCCCATCACGGCGGGCAGGAACGACTTGAGGTTGCGGTAGCTCACGTAGACGATGTAGAAGCAGACGATGCCGAGCGCCACGAGCGTCATCCGCTCGCGCGTCCAGTGGGTCCGGAGCCGATGCCGCACGATCGCCGGCATCGCCTTCGGATTCAGCCTGGCGAACCACAGCGTTCGCGGCAGCAGGTCCAGCAGGACCGCGCCGGCCAGCAGGATCGGGAGCCGCGCCCACGACGGACCGAGGAAGCTGCCCTCCGGGTCGTTGAGTGTCCTGTGCTTCCACGTCGCCACGAAGATCGCCAGGGCGCCCATCACGAAGGCGATGCCCACGAGGAGGGCGTAGGCACGGCGATACACGCAGGCCAGTGTAGGGAGGCTTCTCGGCGGTCAGGGGCCGGGGATCACGGCAAGACGGGTTGCGTCGGCGGAGAGCCGTACCGGGTCGCCGGGGCCCGGAGGACGGCCGAGCGACGCCACCGCGTCGAGCTCGCCGACGCCCTCAACGTCGACGACGAGCCGCACCTGCTCGGGCGTGGCTCGGACGGTCCGCACCACGCCGGTCAGCGCACCGTCGGCGCTCACCGCGATCGCCGATCGGCGTACGGCGACCGCGGGCCGCCCGACGGCCGGTCCGTCAGGCGACATCCCCGCGGCCACCAGCACGCGGACGGCGGCCGCGCCGTCGAGCACCCGGGCGTAGCCGAGGAAGAGCGCGGTCTCCGAGTCGACCGGCCGCCGCCACACCTCGGCAATGTCGCCGTCCTGCACGACGCGCCCGGCGCGCATGACCGCCAGCCGGTCCGCGACCACGAAGGCCTCCTCGTGGTCGTGGGTCACCAGCAGCGCGGTCGTGCCCGCCGCCTGCAGGATCGTGCGCAGGTCGCCGGCCAGCCGTTCGCGCAGGCCGGCGTCCAGCGCGGAGAGCGGCTCGTCGAGCAGCAGGAGCCGTGGTTGCACCGCGAGCGACCGGGCCAGCGCGACCCGCTGACGCTCGCCCCCGGACAGCGTCGCCGGCAGTCGCTCACCGTACCCCGCGAGGCCGACGAGCTCCAGCAGCTCCGCCACCCGCGCGTTGGTCCCGGGGGCCCGCCGCAGCTTCAGCGCGTAGCCGACGTTGCGCGCGACACTCAGGTGGCTGAAGAGCTGGCCGTCCTGGAACATCAGCGCGAACCCACGCTTGTGGGTGGGTACGCCGGCGAGGTCTGATCCGTCCCAGCCGATCCGCCCGGCGGTCACCGGCTCGAGCCCGGCCACCGCACGCAGCAGGGTCGACTTGCCACACCCCGAGGGACCGAGCACCGCCAACACCTGCCCGTCGGGCAGCTCGAGCGAGACGTCCACGACGGCGGGGACCCCGTCGTACGCCACGGACACGTCAGAGACCGAGAGCATCAGAACGCCCCCACCGAGGGGATGCGGAGCCGCTCCACGGCGAGCATGACGGTCGCCGTGGTCGCGGCGAGCACGACGGACGCGGCCAGTGCCATGCCGTAGTTCATCGCGCCGGGATGGCCGATCAGCCGGAAGATCACCACCGGGACGGTCGGGCGCTCCTCGCGGGCCAGGAACGACGTCGCCCCGAACTCCCCCAGCGACACCGCGAACGCGAAGCCGGCGGCGGCCAGGAGCGGCTTCCACACGACCGGCAGGTCGACGGTCATGAGCGTGCGCAGCGGGCCGGCACCCAGCGACGCGGCCGCCTGACGCTGGCGGTCGTCGATGCCGGCCAGCACCGGCACGATCGTGCGCACCACCAGCGGCAGCGCCACGAGGGCCTGGGCGATCGGCACCAGCAGCGCGGAGTCCCGCAGGTCGACCGGCGGCCGGTCCAGCGTGATCAGGAAGCCGAAGCCGAGGGTCACCGCGGAGACTCCGAGGGGCAGCATGAAGAACCCGTCGAGCGTGCCGCGGAGCCGCCGCTCGGCCCGTCCGTGGGACCTGCGGGTCACGACGAGTGCGACCAGCAGGCCCATCGTCAGTGACATCCAGCTCGCGTCGACCGCCGTCCGCAGCGAGTAGCCGAGCGCGTCGGTGACCGGGACGAGCAGGGCCTGCCGGGAGCCGGTGGTCTGCAGGGCCCGGTAGTTGTCGAGGCTCCAGGCGCCCTCGACCCGCAGCGACCCGAGCACCAGCGTCGCGATCGGCGCCGCCACCAGGAGCAGCAGGAGCGAGGTCGCCGCCAGCTGGGGAGCGTCGGAGCGCCGGGGTCGCCGGGCGTGCGAGGCCACCCTGCTGACCGTGGCGTCGGGTACGGCGCGCAGCCGGCCGGCCAGCACCAGTAGCAGCGTCACGGCCACGAGCTGGACGATCGAGAGCGCGGCCGCGGCCGGCAGGTCCAGCAGGTTGGTGGTGAGCAGGTAGATCTCGGTCTCGACCGAGGAGTAGCGCAGTCCGCCGAGCGTCAGCACCACCCCGAACGCCGTGGCACAGAAGAGGAACACCACGATGGCTGCCGACACGATCGCGGGCCGCAGCGCCGGGAACGTGACCGTGCGGAACACCTGCGCCGGTCGGGCCCCGAGCGCGGCCGCGGCCTCGCCGGGCCGCGGGTCCAGCGTCTCCCAGGCCGCGCCGACCGTGCGGATGACGACGGCCACGTTGAAGAAGACCAGCCCGGCCACGATCGCGATCGCGGACCCGTCCAGACCGAGGAAGCCGAGCGGACCCGCCTCGCCGAGCAGCTGCCGGAACGCGACGCCGACGACCACCGTGGGGAGCACGAACGGGACCAGCAGCAGGGCCCGGACCACCCGCCGGAGCGGGAACTCGAGCCGGTGCAGGGCGTACGCCGCCGGCAACCCGAGCAGCACCGCGACGGCGGTCGCCGCCGACGCCGACCAGACCGTGAACCACACGACCCGACCGGTCCGCGGCCGGCCCAGCACGTCGACCACCCCGCCCCGGTCGAACGACCCGTCCGGCCAGAGGCCGCGGGCGAGCATCCCGCTGACGGGCAGCACGAAGAAGATCCCGAGCACCAGCACCGGGCCCAGGGCCAGCCCGGCCAGCGTGACGAGCCTCGACCGACGAGCGACGGCGCTCATCGCGAGGTGATGTCGCTCCACTCGCGTAGCCAGGCATCCCGGTTGGCGCTGACGTCGGCGGGGTCCACTGCGAACGGGCGGGTCGGCTGCTTCGCGAACTTCGCCCAGTCGGGGGGCAGGTCGATGTCGGGGTCGACCGGGAAGACGTACATGCTGTCGGGCAGGGCCGCCTGGACCTCGGGGCTCGCCATGAAGTTGATGAACGACTCGGCCCCGGTGACGTTCGCGGCCCCGGCGAGCACACCGACGTACTCGACCTGCTCGAAGCAGGTGTCGAGCAGCGCGCTGGTGGACGTCTTGCCGTCCGCGACGGTGAACGCCGGCGACGAGTCGTAGGACAGCACGATCGGCCGGTCCCCCGACCCGCCCCCCTGGGTGAAGTCGACCTGGTAGGCGTCGGACCAGCCGTTGGTCAGCTTCGCGCCGTTGTCCAGCAGGTCGGTCCAGTACGTCGGCCAGTTGTCGCCGTACGCGGCGATCGTCGCCAGCAGGAACGCCATCCCCGTCGAGCTGGTGGTCGCGCCGGGAAGCACGAACAGGTCCTTGTAGGCCGGGTCCGTCAGGTCGTCGAGAGTCCTGGGCTCCGGCAGGTCGTGGTCGGCGAACCAGGTGTCGTCGACGTTGACGCAGACGTTGCCGTGGTCGATCGGCACGAGCAGGTGGTCGTCGTCGCCGGGCAGCTCGTACTTCGCCACGGGGTCGAGGACGGGCGGCTGGTGCGCGGTGAAGACGCCCTCGTCGAGGGCACGGGAGGCGAACGTGTTGTCGACCCCGAACGCCACGTCGCCGATCGGGTCGTCCTTGGTGAGCACCAGCTTGTTGGTGAGCGTGCCGGCGTCGCCCGAGGCCTGGATCACCAGGTTGTAGCCGGACTGTTTCTCGAAGGACTTCTCGAGGGCCTTCGGCAGCACGAACGACTCGTGGGTGACCAGGACGACCTCGGTGTCGTTCGTTGCGGACTCTTCGTTGGCTCCCACGAGCGAGCAGGACGTGGTGGCGCCGACGAGCAGGACGGCCGCAAGCGCACGGGTGGACTTCATCTGACTCCCTATCGCCGGTGCTAACCGGATCAGGTTCGTAGGGTCTGCGGCTGGTCCGCACTCTCAGCACGCCTGCGCGTGCTCCCCTGTCTGTGT
>JAOPXC010000006.1 GCA_025965335.1 Nocardioides sp.
TGACGCGAGCGCGCGCCTTGTTCTCCGGTCGTAGGTTGATTGCCATGAGGATCACGAAGTTCGGGCACGCCTGCGTCCGGATCGAGTACGACGGCAAGGCGATCGTCCTGGACCCCGGTGTCTTCACCGACGTCTCGGCGCTCGACGGGGCGGACGCGGTGCTGATCACCCACGAGCACCCCGACCACTACCTGCCCGCGCACCTGCTGACCATCGACGCTCCGATCTTCACGATCGAGGCGGTGGCGGCGAAGATTCTCGAGGACGCACCCGAGGTCGCCGAGCGGGTGACCGTCGTGGCGCCGGGCGAGTCCTTCGACCCGGGCGTTCCGGTGCGGGCCGTGGGGGAGCTGCACGCGGTGATCCATCCGGAGTACCCGCGATTCTTCAACAGCGGCTACGTGCTGACGCTGGGGGAGACGAAGCTCTACCACCCCGGGGATGCGCTCACGCCGCCCGGCGAGGACGTCGACGTGCTGTTCGTCCCGGTGTCGGCGCCCTGGATGCGGGTCTCGGAGGCGATCGAGTTCGCACGCGAGGTCAGGGCCCCGCGCAACGTCGCGATCCACGACCGGGTCTACTCCGAGGTCGGCCTCGGGATGGTCGACGGTCACATGAACGCGTTCCTCCCCAAGGCCGGTCAGGAGTACGTCCGACTGGCCGACGGCCAGGATCTGTAGGGCCGGAACCCGCCCACCGGGCCCATCGGCCGCCATACTCAGGTCCGACACAGCGGACCTGAAGGAGGCGGCCATGGCCCAACCCGGTGACCTGACGCCCGAACGCGTCACCGAGCTCGAGAAGCAGCTTGCCGACGCGGCGGCTCAGGTTGCCCAGGTGCAGGCGCAGCTCGAGCAGGCGAAGGGCGGTACGACGCCGGCTCCCACGGCTGCGCCGACGCTCGCCGTCGGCGCCCCGAACGTCCGCTATGGACCGCCTCTGACGGGAACCACGGTCGCCGCTCAGCCGGTCGACCTGACGGCCGTGCTCGGGCCCGAGATGGCGCAACAGGTGCGAGACCAGCTCAGCCAGCTGGGCCTCGACGGCAGGGTCGCCGGCATGCTCGGTGCCCTGCCGGAAAACGTCGGTCCCGTGACGCCGACGACCGTCGAGCGGCTGTCCGAGCCGCCCCGGCGCGTCCCGTTCGCGTTCCGGCTCTCGTCGTTCTGGGCCTGGAGCTGGTGGGAGGCGTTCTCGGTGTTCATGGTGGTCATCGCGCCGATCGCCCTGTGGGGCTTCTTCCCGTGGACCATCCCCGCGGCCTTCATCCTGGGCGTGCTGGCGATCGTGGTGGTGCGCGGTCGCAAGTACGTCCGCCGCGTGGGACTGCTCAAGTGGGGCAAGGTCGCCACCGTCACCAACTCCGACGAGATCTCCCGCGGCACCTACTACTCCGGCACGACGTACAACAACATGCTGGTGCGCCAGGCCAACGGCTGGGACGTCACCAAGCGGTTCTACAGCGGACCGGCGAGCAAGACGAAGATCGACTACTCGCTCGACGGGGCCAACGGCAGCCTGACCCTGAGGGGCCTGCCCTACAACAACGGCGTGATCCTCGCGAACTCACGCAAGCCGACAACGGCGTTGTGCGTCAGCTCGTTCCCCTTCCCCGTCAAGCCGAACGCGACCGGCGACTTCGAGGGCGGCGGCATCTCACCCTGGTCCTGGCTCGGCATCTTCCTCGCGATGGCGCTGCACATCGCCCTCGTGGTCGGCGGGGTGTACGCCGTCCACGGGCTCTGGCTAAACGCGTAGCCCCGGCCGTCCGCTGCTAGCGTGCCGCGTGGTCGCCGCTCCGTCTCGAGGTCAGGGTTCCAGCGTGGGTCACAGTGCAGGGTCACGGGCGCGGTCAGGGCTCCGGCGTGTGCGGGGGGTCGTGGCTTCCGCACGCAGCGGGCCGCGGCCGGCGCCTCCGTCCGGGTCCCGGCCCGCGCCGCCCAAGGAGAAGATCTTCGGGATCGACACCACGGTCGTGCGCTACGACCACGCCGTCTTCTTCGTCCCCGACTACGCCGCGCACAAGCCCGTCGCGAAGAAGGTCCTGCGCAAGCGGAGGGTCACGCCGCCGCTCCACGGCCTCGTCGCGGAGGTGATGGCGCTCCGGTCGGGCAGCATCGTCCACGCCGGCGCGTTCTTCGGCGACATGCTGCCGTCCTTCTCGCGCAAGACGACGGGACTGGTGTACGCGTTCGAGCCGGTCATCGAGAACTACCTGCTCGCCCGCGCGGTGATGGAGTCCAACGACCTCGACAACGTCGTGCTGCTCAACGCCGGGCTCGGCGACCACGTGGGCATCGCGTGGATCGAGACGAGGAAGGTGGCCGACGGCCCCCACTGTGGCGGGATGGCGCGCATCGTCGACCCGGACACGCTGGGGAACGAGAGTCACCGGGTCCCGATGCTGACCGTCGACCAGCTCGGAATCGAGGACCTGTCGCTCATCCAGCTCGACGTCGAGGGGTTCGAGCTGCCGGTGCTCCGGGGCGCAGTGAACGCGATCGCTGCCCACCGACCGGTGATCGTCGTCGAGGACAACCTGGGCGAGTGTGCGGCGCTCCTGGCGGAGCTGGGCTACGCGGAGGCGGCGAGGTTGGGGCTCGACCACCTCTACCTCACCGAGGCCGACACGGCGGCCCTGGCCCACTTCACCGAACGGCTGACGCCCGGGGGCCGCTACCGCCGCCGAGGCTAGGGGTGTGCCCCGTGCCCCGCGCCGCAGCCGAGTCGTCCGCTGACCGCCGCGGGTCGGCGTACCGCTACTCCGACAACGCGTCCCGCACGGGGACGAACTTGGCCTGGGCCTCCGCGAGCTCGGCCTCGGGGTCGGAGTCGGCGACGATGCCGCAGCCGGCGAAGAGGCGCACGGTGGCTCCCTCGAGGGTCGCCGAGCGCAGCGCGATGCCCCACTCGCCATCGCCGGTGGCGTCCATCCAGCCCACCGGACCTGCGTAGCGACCGCGCTCCATGCCCTCGATCTCGTGGATCAGCTCGGTGGCGACCGTCGTGGGCGTCCCGCCGACGGCCGCGGAGGGATGCAAGGCCTCGGCGAGCTGGAGCGACGAGACGGTCGCCGCGTCGTGCACCACCCCGGCCACGTCGGTCGCGAGGTGCATGACGTTGGGCAGGTGCAGCACGAAGGGCGCCTCGGGCACGTTCATCGACGAACAGTGCGGCTCGAGCGCGTCGGCGACCGAGCGGACGGCGTACTCGTGCTCCTCGAGGTCCTTCGAAGACCGCGCGAGCGTGGCAGCGAGGGCCAGGTCGCGATCGTCGTCCCCGGTACGGCGGATGGTGCCGGCCAGCACGCGCGACGTGACGAGCCCACGTTCGCGCCGGACCAGCATCTCGGGGGTCGCGCCGAACATGCCGTCGACGTGGAAGGTCCAGCACATCGGGTAGGTCTCGGCCAGCCGGCGCAGCGGCCACCGCACGTCGATCGGGGACTCCGCAGTAGCGATGAGGTCGCGCGCCAGCACGACCTTCTCGAGGTCGCCGGCGTTGATGCGGGCGACGGCGTCGGCGACGACCGACATCCAGCGCTCGCTGTCCAGTGCCCCGTCGGCGAAGCTCACCTGGCTCGGGGGCAGGGGCTCGTCGGCCGGGGCCACGGAGGGAGTGGCGATCGCGCCGCGCCCCACGGTCGTCACCCAGGCGGTGTCGCCGCGGCGGCCGACCACGATCTCCGGGACGACGAGGACCGAGCTCCCGGGCTCGTCGGCGAACGCGAACGAGCCGAACGACACGAGTCCGGTGCCGGGCTCCACCACCTCGTCGCGCACGACCGCGCGGGCGGTCGTCTCGGCCCACCACTTGGTCGCATCGGCGAATCGCGTGGCACCGGAGGTGCGGACCTCCGCCGCGACTCCCCAGCCGACCAGGCCCTCGCCCCGGCGCAGCCAGGTGACCGGGCTCTGCGTCGGGAGCAGCCCGACGAGGGACTCGGCGAGGTCCGCGTCGAGCGGGACGGTCCGGGCGACCAGGGGGCCCGTGGACGCGTGGCCCTCCGGGGTGGCACTGGTCGTCACGGGCCCGAGACTACCCACGCCCCGGCTTGGCTACCGAGGAGCACCCATGGGTACGTTCTTTGGCGTGACAGCTCCCACATCCCGCTCCAGTCTCGTCGGCGCCGCGCTCGGCCTGGTCGTCCTCGGTCTGCTGGTCGCGTTTGCGGTGGCCCTGCCCAACTCCTCGGGCGAGTCCAGCCACGCGGCCGCCGCTGCCAGTGCGCCGATCACGCTGCCGGAGACGCTGCCCGGTCAGTGGACGGCCGTCGACGTCGTGAGCAAGAACGCCGCCGACCCCGCTGCCGCCGCGAAGTTCGCCAAGGACCAGGAGGCGGCGGTGGCCTACGTCAGCGGCGTCCTCGCCGACGTGTACGGCGACGAGCCCACGGCGTTCCGGGCCTACGCCAACGACAACCTCTCCGCCTTCGTGACGCTCTCGGTCTTCGACGCTCCCGGCGGGGCATTCGCGCCCAACGGGTTCGCGGATCCCAAGCGGGTCGGGCTCGCGCGCGCCCAGGTGGAGCTGGTCCGCGTGGGTGCTGCGGTCTGCCAGTCCACCTGGCAGACCATCGCCGCGGGCCAGCAGGTCCCCGCGAACGAGGTCCCGCTGGGCACGTCCTGCCAGCTCAGCAGCGGTGGCCGGACCTACCAGATGGGCACCCAGGGCATGTCCGTCGAGAGCACCGTCAAGCTCCTCGAGCAGGCGGTCGGCGCCACGTCCTGACCGGGTCAGGACCGGTAGATGACCACCGTGTCGCCGACGTGCACCCGGTCGAAGAGCCAGGCAACGCCGGCGTAGTCGCGCACGTTGACACAACCGTGTGAGGCGCCGGCGTACCCGGTTGCGGCGAAGTCCGATGAGTAGTGCACGGCCTGGCCGCCGGAGAAGAACATCGCGAACGGCATGGACGAGCCGTACAGGCTCGAGACGTGGTCGCGGCTCATCCGGTAGACGGAGAAGGTGCCCTCGCGGGTCGGGGTGTACGACGCCCCGAAGCGCACGTCGACCGTCTTGAGGACCTGACCGTCGACGACCCACCGCAGCGTCTGGCTGCTCTTGTCGATGCACAGCACCCGCCCGGTCGCGCACCGATCGTCGAGCGCACCCGGAACGTTCCCCAGGTTGGTGAGCTCGCCGGGGGTCGGCGTCGTCGTCATGGCGTGGAGGCGCTCGAGGGTGCGCCGGTCCACCGCTCCGGTCACGGGGATCTCGCGCTTGGCCTGGAAGCCCCGCACGGCCTCGGCGGTGACGTCGCCGTAGTAGCCGGTCACGTCGGCCTCGAACCAGTCGATCTGCTTGAGCCGGGCCTGCAGGTCGCGGACGTCGTCGCCCTCGTCTCCGGGTCCGAGCAGGACCGGTCCGGGCGTCATCGTCGGCGTCGGCGTCGGCGCCGGCGTGGGGGTCGGGGTCGGGGTGGGCGCGGGCGTGGGGGTCGACGACGGTGTGCCCGAGCCCGAGCCCGAGCCCGCGTCCGGGGACTGTGCGCTCGCGGCGACCGGGGACGGGTCGAGGAGCCCGGCGTTGCCGGACCCGGGACGACCGGAGAGTCCCACGCCGTAGGCGACCAGCGCCGTCACGGCGGCGATCACCAGGGCGAGCGCCAGTCGGGGCACGAGCCTCATGTCAGTTGTTCCTCTTCGTCGGGTGTCGCGCGTCCGGGCCCGCTTGGATGCGGACAGGGAGGAGACGCCTGGAAGGAGGGGTTTGGTTGCATCCCGAGGCCCGGAATCGCCGGTCGTGACCAAGCCGTTACCGGTGCAGGCGGCCGGGATCGTCGGCCGTACCCTTCACCCCGTGACCCGCGCAGAGCTCGACAAGCAGCCGACCGACGTACGTCGGATGTTCGACGCGGTCGCGCGCCGCTACGACGTCACCAACGACGTGCTCTCGCTGGGCCAG
>JAOPXC010000018.1 GCA_025965335.1 Nocardioides sp.
CTGCACGCCGCGCTCGGCCAGGCAGCGAAGGCGGTCCAGGCCGGCGAGCGGGCCGACATCGCGTTCGTGGTGGCCGACGGCGGCTGGAAGTACCTCTCCACGGGCGCCTACGAGGGCACCATCGACGAGGCGGAGGACCGCCTCGAGGGACAGCTGTGGGCCTAGGCCAGGTCGCTCGATCCCTTGTTCCCCTGGTTGCCCTGCTGGTCGGGGTCAGCCTGCTGGTCGCGACACCGGTGGCGGCGGCGCCGACCGCAGTCGTCTGCACCCAGCCCCCTCGGGTCAAGGGAGAGCCGGTCTACGACTCGAAGCTGGTCGCCGGGCCCGGCCGCTGGGACCCCGCCGACGTGACCTACGCGTACCGCTGGCTCCGCGACGGCGTCGCGATCGCGGGAGCCACCGCGCGCACCTACCGCGTGAGCCTCGACGACCTCCACCACCGGATCTCGCTGCGCGTCACGGCGACCGACCAGTCGGGTGGCACAGGGACGGCCACCTCGGAGCAGACCGCGAAGGTCACCCGCGCCCCGCTGCACAACAAGCGCCCGCCCACCGTCAGCGGCGTCGCCCGCTTCACGCACTCGGTGCGGGCAACGCCGGGCCGCTGGTCCACGACACCGACGCGCGTCCGCTACCAGTGGCTCCGGGACGGGCAGGAGATCACCGGCGCCACCCGACCGCGCTACCGCTACGAGCCGGTCGACGTCGGCAAGCGGGTCGGGGTGCGGGTGACGGCGAGGGCCCCCGGCTACACCGTCGCGCACGAGACGTCCCCGCGGGCGGGCCGGGTCCGCCACCGTGTCGACGTACGGCGCACCGTGACCTACCGGGTCGAGACGCGGGGCCCGATCACGACCAGCGTCGCCGCCTTCCGCCGGCTCGCGCAGCAGACGTACGCCGACGCGCGCGGCTGGCGCGGAGCCGGGATCAGGTTCCGTCGCGTGGCCAGTGGCGGCAGCTTCACCCTGGTGCTCGCGGAGGCGAGCCGGGTGCCGGGCTTCTCCTCGAGCTGCAGCCGCGACTGGAGCTGCCGGGTCGGACGCTACGTGATCATCAACCAGGAACGCTGGAAGAACGCCTCGCCGGCATGGAACGCCGCGCACGGCTCGTTGCGGAACTACCGCCACATGGTGGTGAACCACGAGACCGGGCACTGGCTCGGCCTGGACCACGCCGGCTGTCCCGGTCCGGGCCGGTCCGCGCCGGTGATGATGCAGCAGTCGAAGGGACTCGGCGGGTGCCGCTTCAATCCGTGGCCCACCTCCGGGGAGCTGGCCAGCCGCACCCCGCGCTGAATCGGGACCCGGCCACCGCGGCGCCGGGATAGGGTGAGGGCTCACCGATGGAACGGCCCGACCTCATGTGGGAGTCGCCTTGCGCGAGATTGTCGTATTCAGCGGCAGCGCCCACCGCCCGCTCGCCTCGGCCATCTGTGACGCCCTCGGGGTGGAGCTGTCCTCCGTCGAGCTGACCCGGTTCAGCAACGACTGCCTCCAGGCCCAGCTGCAGGCCAACTGCCGTCAGCGCGACGTCTACGTCGTACAGCCGTTGGTGCCGCCCACGCAGGAGCACCTGATGGAGCTCCTGCTCATGGTCGACGCTGCCCGCGGCGCCTCGGCGGCCCAGATCACCGCGGTCATCCCTTATTACGCCTACGCGCGATCGGACAAGAAGGACGCTTCCCGCATCTCCATCGGCGGCCGCCTGGTCGCGGACATGCTGGTGGCTGCGGGTGTCGACCGGGTGCTCACGATGACCCTGCACGCTCCCCAGGTGCACGGCTTCTTCTCGGTCCCCGTGGACCACCTGACCGCGCTCGGGGTGCTGGCCGACCACTTCCTGGGCCAGGACCTCGAGGATGCGGTGGTCGTCTCGCCCGACTTCGGCAACGCGAAGACGGCGACCCAGTTCGCCCGCCTGCTCGGCCTCCCCGTGGCGGCCGGGAGCAAGAAGCGCCTGGCCGACGACCGGGTCGTCATCGACGCGATCGTCGGCGACGTCGCCGGCAGGCGCGCGATCGTGCTCGACGACGAGATCGCGACGGGCGGCTCGATCGTGGAGCTCCTCGACCGCCTCGCCGAGCAGGGCTGCACCGAGGCGGCGGTGGCGTGCACCCACGGCCTCTTCGTGGGCAAGGCGCTCGAGCGGCTGCGTGAGCACCCGATGATCAGCGAGGTCGTCACCACCGACACCGTCCCGCCGCCGGAGGACTGGCCGGCGCTCCGGGTGCGCTCGGTGGCGAACCTGTTCGCGGAGGCGATGGCGCGGGTCCACGCCGGCGAGTCGGTGAGCAGCCTCTTCGACGGCGTCGATCCCTCACACGGCCCGCCGCAGCCGCGTCTGTTCGACTAGGGCGTGTCCGCCGGATCCAGCGACGCGGCGGTCGTCCGCACCAGGTCGCGGGGATGCAGGTCCTGGCCGCTGAGCGGCGTCACAAGGTCGTCGATCATCCGCCCGGCCGCCGCAAGGGTGCGCCGCAGGAACGAGACCGAGCGGCCGGTGTCTCCCATCTCGAGCGCGTAGAGCGCCGCGGTCAGTCCCTGGACGACGTTGTCGTTGATCTCGAGGGCCTGGTGCCGGCGCAGTTGGGCCTCGTGGAGGTGGGCCGCCACGGCCTCGTCCGCCAACCGGGTCGTGGCGTCGCGCAGGAAGATCGCGACCAGCCCGGCGTCGCCGGTGTCGTCGCCCACGGCCGTGTCGTTGAGCGACGCCCTCGCCACGTCGAGCCGCAGCGCCCGCCCGTCGAGTCCCGACCCCGCCAGGCCGGACGTGTCGCCGGGCTCCTCGCCGGTCAGGATTTCGTCGATCAGGCGACCCACGGGATCCCCGCCGAGCAGCTCGGCGGCCCGCCCGTTCGACTGGAGGATCTTCCCGGCGCGGTCCGCCACGACGATCGCGTCTGGACAGGACTCGACGAGGCTGCGGAAGCGAGCCGCGGTCCGGGCGCGGTCGTTGTCGGCGAGCACCTGCTCGGTGATGTCCACGCAGGTACCGCGCATCCGGACCGGGGTGCCCGCCTCGTCCATGACCACCTGACCGTTGGACGAGAGATACCGCACCTCGCCGTCGGGGCGCACGACCCGTTCGATCATCTGGTACGGCTCACCGGTGGCGTACGCGTGCTGGTGGATCGCCAGGATCCGGTCCCGGTCGTCGGGATGGAGGTGGGAGAGGAACCGCTCGTAGGACGCATTGAACGACTGCGGCTCGTGGCCGTAGATCCGGTACAGCTGGTCGGACCAGCGGTTGGTGTCGGTCGAGATGTTCCAGTCGTAGTCGCCCATCAGGGCCAGCTGCTGCGCGTTGTCGACACGGGCGGAGAGATCGCGCAGCTCGCCCTCCGCGAGCAGCCGGGCCAAGGAGAGCTCCAGCAGCCCCAGACCCAGCTCGAGCGTCGTGGCGTCCCGGCCATCCTCGGACACCGTCCAGGCGAGGGCGAGCACGCCCAGTCCGCCCGGCAGCCGACGGACGACGAGGCGCCGGACCCCGTGGCCTTCCCAGCTGTCGGGAACGACCGGCTCGGGCTCGGTGAGCAGGGCCGCGGCGTCACCGCCCCAGTCCAGGGGTGCTCCCGCTGAGGCCGTGATCGAGACCTCCTCGCCATCGAGGCGTGCCACCTGCGCCGTGGTGGCTCCGGTGAGCTCCAGCAGTGAGGGCAGCGCTTCGGTCAGCAGGTGGGCGGGGTCCCGGGCGGCGGAGCCGTCCCGGAGCTGGGCGAGCAGCGATTGGACCTCGCGACCGGGCAGCGTGGCCGGCGGTCCCTCGGGCTGCGGGGTGCGCATGGGTCAAGAGTCGCGCGTCCCTCGGAGAAATTCTCGACATCGCCCGAAAACTTGGGCCCGACCCCGCCGTGCTGTGCGGTCGGGACCTACCCGCGGACATACCGCCGGAACGTGACCTCCGTCGCCACCTCCTGCGGTTCGGGGTCGGTACCGCCTAACGTTCACTCTTGTGCCAGCACAGACCAGCGCCGAGCCGAGGACCGCGCCCATCGGCATCTTCGACTCCGGCTTCGGCGGACTCACCGTGGCCCGCTCGGTCATCGACCAGCTGCCGCACGAGTCGATCCTCTACGTCGGCGACACCGCCCGGCAGCCGTACGGTCCCAAGCCGATCGGTGAGGTCCGCGAGTACGCCCTCGAGTGCCTCGACCATCTCTACGGACAGGGCGTCAAGGCGCTCGTCATCGCGTGCAACTCCGCGAGCGCGGCGATGCTGCGCGACGCCCGGGAGCGCTACGACGTCCCCGTGGTCGAAGTGATCTACCCCGCCACCCGGCGCGCCGTCGCGGCCAGCCGCAACGGCCGGATCGGGGTCATCTGCACCCACGCGACCGCCGAGTCCATGGCCTACGACGACGCCTTCGCGGCCGCGCCCCAGGTCGAGCTGACGACCCAGGCCTGCCCGCGGTTCGTCGACTTCGTGGAGGCCGGCGTCACCGGCGGCGACGAGCTGCTCGCGGTGGCCCACGAGTACCTCGACCCGCTGACCGCGGCCGGTGTCGACACCCTGATCCTGGGCTGCACGCACTACCCGCTGCTGACCGGCGTCATCTCCTACGTGATGGGCGACGAGGTCACGCTCGTGAGCAGTGCGGAGGAGTGCGCCAAGGACGTCTACAAGATGCTGGTCGCCACCGGGCTGATGCGCGCGGGTGGGGACCCGGCGTACACCTTCGTCACGACCGGCGCCCCCGACGAGTTCGAGACCATCGGTCGTCGTTTCCTGGGACCCGAGATGATCGCCGCCAGCCAGTTCGCCGGCGGTCTCGCGTGAGGCTTCACCCCCCGAGACCGCTCGCTGCGCTCACGCCCCCGCGGGGACCCCAATGAGGCTGACCGTCGTGGGTTGCTCCGGCTCCTACCCCGGCCCGGACTCCCCGGCCAGCTGCTACCTCCTCGAGGCCGAGCACCAGGACGGGGCGGAGCCTCGCACCTGGCGGATCCTGTTGGACCTCGGCAGCGGCGCACTCGGTGCGTTGCAGACCTATGTCGACCCGTTGAGTATCGACGCGGTCCTGCTGAGCCACCTGCACGCCGACCACTGCCTGGACCTGGCCGGCTACTACGTGCTGCGCAAGTACCACCCGCTGGGCCACCAGCCCCGGATCCCCGTCTGGGGGCCTCCGGACACCGCCAACCGAATGGCTCGTGCCTACGACCTCGACGAGGTCACGGGGATGCACGAGGAGTTCGACTTCAGGATCTGGCGGGGGCCGCTGCAGATCGGTCCCTTCGCGATCGACCCCATCCCGGTCGACCACCCGATTGACGCGTTCGGACTGCGGGTCAGCGCCGACGGAGCCACGCTCGGGTACAGCGGCGACACCGGGCCGTGTCCCGGCCTCGACGAAGTGGCCCGGGGCGTGGACCTGCTCCTGGCCGAGGCGTCCTTCCGGACCGGCGACAACAATCCGGGGAGCCTGCACCTCACCGGGGCCGACTGCGGCGAGGTTGCTTCCCGGGTCGGTTCCAAGCGCCTGGTGCTGACCCACATCCCGCCGTGGTTCGACAAGGCGGACGCCCTCGCCGAGGCGGAGGCGCTGTACTCCGGGCCGCTGGAGCTGGCGCGCGCGGGCGCGACGTACGAGCTGCGCAACGACTCCTAGCGCCCTCCTGGACCAGCCCGCGACTAGACAAGCCCCGCGTCGTGCACGCAGATCGCGATCTGCACGCGGTTGGTGACCTGGAGCTTGTCGAAGAGCCGGGACACGTGCGCCTTCACCGTCGCCACCGAGAGGTGGAGCTCGTTGGCGATCTCGGCGTTGCTGAGGCCGCATCCGACGGCCAGCGCGACGTCGCGCTCCCGGTCGGTCAGCAACGCCAGGCGGCCCTCCGCGTCCGCCACCCGGTCGGCGGCCTGGGTGTCGACCTGCTCGCTGCGCAGGTGGTCGATCAGCGTGCGGGTGACCGAGGGCGACAGCATCGGCTCCCCGTCGGCCACCCGGCGGATCGCCGCGAGGATCTCGGCGGGCGGGGTGTCCTTGAGCAGGAACCCGTCGGCGCCCGCGCCCAGCGCCCGCACCACGTGGTCGTCGGCGTCGAACGTCGTCAGCACGATGACCCGCGGCGGATCGGCCCGGGCGTGCAGCTCGCGGGTGGCGTCCAGGCCGTCCAGCCGAGGCATCCGGATGTCCATCAGCACCACGTCGGGCCGCAGGCTCGCGGCCAGCGTGACTCCCTCGCGCCCGTCGGCCGCCTCTCCGACCACCGCCACATCGCCCTGTCCGCCCAGCATCAGGCCGAGGGCCGAGCGGACCAGTGGGTCGTCGTCGACGACGAGGACGCGGATGACGCCGACCGGCCCGCCCGTGCCGTTCATGCCGCCCACGGGATCCAGCCGTGGAGCACGAACGTCGAGCCGTCGCGGCCGTGCTCCAACCGGCCGCCGCGCAGCTCGGCCCGCTCGGACAGCCCCACCAGTCCGAGCCCGGCTCCAGGGGTCTCGCTCACCCCGAACCCGACCGGGTTGCGCAGCAGGATGTCGACACCGTCGTCCGGGGAGCCGCTCACCTGGATGGTCAGCAGCGCCCCCGGTGCGTGCTTGCGGGCGTTGGTGATGCCCTCCTGGACGATCCGGTAGATCGTGCGGCCGACCACGTCGGGGACCTGCTGACCGAGTGGGTCGAGCAGGTCGTGGAAGTCGACTCGGAGCCCGGAGCTGCCGGCCTCGCCCACCAGGAGCGGCAGGTCGGCGTACGTCGGCTGTGGCGCGGTCACGAGCGCGCCGGTGCGGTCGTCGCGGAGCACCCCGAGCACCCCGCGGAGGTCGGTCAGCGCCTCGTGCGCCTTCTCCCGGATCACCGAGGCGCTCGCTCGCATCTCGTCGGCCGAGAGGTCTTCGCGGAATCCCAGGGCGCCGGCGTGCATGGAGATCTGCGAGATCCGGTGGGCCAGGACGTCGTGCATCTCCCGCGCGATCCGGGCGCGCTCGGTGTTGCGAGCCTGCGCCACCCGGAACTCCTGCTCGTCCTCGGCGCGCTCGGCACGATGCCGCAGCGTCCAGATCAGCTCGCGTCGCGACCCGATGTACATGCCCCAGCCGAGGATTCCGGCGGTGAACACCGCGTTGACGAGCACCGTGAGCCAGAGGGGTTGGCCGTTCTCGGCCTGGATCTCGACGATGGCCTGGCCCGCGACCATGTTGACCACGCCGACCAGGGCGAGCTCCCAGTAGCGTCGCCGCGTTGCCAGCGAGAAGGCAGCAAGGACGGCCGGGCCGGCAGCGATCGAGGAGAAGGCCCCGAGCCCGCCGATGACGACCGCGATGGCGAGCGGCCAGCGCCGCCGGTAGCGCACCAGCACGAACGCCACGAGCCCCAGGGTCACGTCGAGCCAGAAGAGGGACCGCTGCTCGCGCCACTGGGCGCCCGCCACCGGGCCCCAGGCGACGGCGACGACGAGCAGCATCCCCAGCACGCGCCAGATGCGACCCCACCGTGTCAGCGGGGTCTGGTACACCTCGGGGGAGGGACGGGCCACGGGGCAAGGCTAGGGCTCTGCGGTTCCCCTCGGAGGCGCCCGCGGTCTCGCGCCACCCCTACTTTGGTCTGACACACCCCAGCCCGGGGACCGATGCAGCGCAACCGGTTGTTTGGCACTCTGGTCTCATGATCAAGGTAGAAGGACTCACCAGGAGATATGGCGACTTCGTTGCCGTGGACAACGTCAGCTTCGAGTGCCGCCCGGGTCAGGTGACCGGCTTCCTCGGTCCCAACGGTGCCGGCAAGACCACCACGATGCGGGTGATGGTCGGGCTCACCGCGCCCACACACGGCCGGACCACGATCGGCGGGCACCTCTACCAGGACATCCCGAACCCCGGTCGCCATGTGGGTGTGCTGCTGGACGCCTCCGCCCAGCACGCCGGCCGCACCGGTCGCGAGATCCTCAGCCTGGGTGCGCAGACGATGGGGCTGCCCAAGTCGCGGGTCGACGAGATGCTCGCGCTGGTCTCGCTCTCCGAGAAGGAGTCGCGACGCCGGCTCCGCAACTACTCCCTCGGCATGCGGCAGCGCCTCGGCATCGCGCACGCGCTGCTGGGTGACCCCTCCGTGCTGATCCTCGACGAGCCGGCCAACGGGCTCGACCCCGCCGGCATCCGCTGGATGCGCGGGCTCCTGAAGGGGTACGCCGATCGCGGTGGCACCGTGCTGCTTTCGAGCCACCTGCTCACCGAGGTCGAGATCGTCGCCGACGAGATGATCCTCATCGGGCACGGCAAGATCGTGGCCCAGGGCGACAAGAAGTCGCTGCTCGCCGGCTCGCAGTCCACCGCGACCCTGGTCACCGCCCTCGACAACGAGTCGCTCGCTGCCGCCCTGAAGCAGAAGGGGTTCGAGCTGAGCGCCGTCGGTGACGGCCTTCGGGTCGAGACGCACCCCGTCGAGGTCGGCCGGGTCGCCGCCGAGAACAGCATCGTCCTCGTCGACCTCCGGACCGCCGACGGCGGTCTGGAGGACCTGTTCCTGGCGCTCACCTCCGACACCCAGCGCGACCCCGCCACCGAAGGAGCAGTCGCATGAGCACCATGACCTCGCCCGCGAACCCGCCGGCCACGTTGGACATCTCCAGCACGCAGCCGATCCCGTTCGCCCGCCTCGTCGCCGTCGAGCTGCGCAAGTCCTACGACACGCGCGCCGGCCTGTGGCTGCTGATCGCCATCGGCTCGATCGCGCTGCTGACCGAGGGCATCGTCCTCGCGGTCACCGTGGTCCAGGACGAGGCCATGGCGTGGGGCGACTTCGTTGGGGCCGCGGCGTTCGTGACCTCCATCCTGCTGCCCGTGCTGGGCATCATGGTAGTGACCAGTGAATGGGGCCAGCGCACCGCAATGGTGACGTTCGCACTCGAGCCGCGGCGCCCGCACGTCGTCATGGCAAAGCTGATCACGGGGATCATCCTCACCCTGGCCACGGTCGCGATCGCCATCGTCGTCGGGCTCGTCTGCAACCTGCTGTACGGCGCATTCCAGGGCGGAGCCGACTGGACGTTCGGCTTCAAGTTCATGGTCGGTTTCATCATCACGCAGATCTTCGCGATGCTGGGCGGCTTCGCGCTGGCGGCGCTGCTCCTCAACACACCCGCCGCGATCGTGCTGTTCTTCGTCTACCGGTGGGTCCTGCCCGGTCTCTTCGCCCTGGGCTCGGCGCTCATGGCCTGGTTCTCCAACATCGCGCCCTGGTTCGACTTCCAGAGCGCCCAGGAGCCGGTCTACGACCTGACGGTCAACGGTTCCGAGTGGGGACACCTGATCGTGTCCGGCTTCATCTGGCTGGTGCTGCCCCTGGCCATCGGCCTGTGGCGCATCCTGCGGGCCGAGGTGAAGTAGTCCACCCCGTTTGTTGAGTTGGGCCTCACGCAGCGTTGAGTTGGGCCTCGCGCACTGCGCGAG
>JAOPXC010000019.1 GCA_025965335.1 Nocardioides sp.
CGGCGACGACCCCCAACGAATCCCCGGCGCGGTCCCGGCCCGTTACGGCGGGGACAGACTGGTCCAGCTCGGTGGCGACGGCACCCCGATGGTCCAGGACCTCTGCATCCACGAGCTCGCCATCGCCCGCCAGGTCCACCCCATCACCGCCCGCATACTCCTCGCCGACGTCCTCGACCTGCGCCACCGCCTCCCTTTGACCTGGGCGAAGTTCCTCGAACACGGCTGCGAGGGATGGCTGGTCCGCAAGGTCGCGGCCCTGTCCCGCAACCTCGACCGGCACGCGGTCGCCATCGTGGACGCCGCGGTCGCCGACGCCCTCACCACCGAATCGGCCGGACGGGTGCTGCGGATCACCGAGGCCAAGGTCATCGAGGCCGACCTCGCCGCGCACACCGCCGCCCTCGACGCCAAACGCCGCGCCAAACACGTCACCTTCACCCAGTCCGACGAGCACGGGTTGCGCTACCTGATCGCCCGAATCGAGGCCGGCGACGCGGTCTGGCTCGACGCCACCATCGACCGGCTCGCCGACCTCCTCAACCAACGCCGCGACCTGGTCCCCGACCTACCCCCGGACTGTTCGAAGGACGAGCTCCGCTCCGTTGCCCTCGGCTGGCTCGCCCGACCCGAAGACGCCCACGCCCTGCTCACCGGCACCTACTCCACCCCCCACACCCTCGACCCGGAGGACACCGAGACCGGGGACACCGAGACCGGGGACACCGAGACCGTGGACACCGCCAGCACGACCGGCCGGTCCGGTCGGCCGGGTGGCCCGGGTCGGTCGAGCGGGACCGGTCAGCACGGTGTGGTCTACGTGCACCTGCACCAGGCCGCTCTGCAAGGCATCGCCGCCGGGGTCGCCCGGGTCGAGGACCTCGGCCCGATGCTCCTGACACAGCTTCGCGAACTCCTCGGCCACACCAACGTCACCCTGACCCCGGTCATCGACCTCAACACCAGCGTGTCGGTCAACGCCTACGAACACCCCGAGGCCGTCAAGGAACGCACCCACCTACGCACCTGCGGGGAAGTGTTCCCGCACGCCGTCAGCCAGACCCGCCGAACCGACACCGACCACCCAGTCCCCTACGAACCCAACGGCCCGCCGGGGCAGACCGGTGACCACAACGCCGCCCGCCTACGACGCAGCAACCACCGCGCCAAAACCCACAAGGGCTACCGCGTCAAACAACTCGGCCCCGGCGAATACCTGTGGACCACCCCCAACGGACTCCGCCGCCTCGTCAACGCCTACGGCACCCATGACCTCGACGAGAACCAAGCCTGGCACCTCGAACACCCAGACGCCATGAACGCCGCCATCGACCGACTCATCGCCAAACTCGACAACGGCGCACTCACCCCACCCGGATAGGACGACCAGACGCCGCGCCGCCTCCACTCCCGAGGTTTCGACACGCTCGCTGACGCTCGCTGCTCAACCCCCGGTCGGGTGGCATTCCGGCAGAATGGGTCCCATGAACCTCCCCGTCCGCGTCGTTCACGCCGCCGACCTGGTCCCCGCCGACCCGTCACCGGGGATGGCCCGCCAGAGCGCATTCGAGTTGCCGAAGCTGTGGGCCGGACAGGTGGAGACCGCCCCGGGTGCGGTCTCGGGGTGGCACCACCACGACCGCAACGAGTCGAGCCTCTACGTCGTGTCCGGGATCATGCGATTCGAGTTCGAAGGCCACGACGGCTACCTCGACGCGCATGCCGGAGACTTCATCTACGTCCCGCCGTTCACCGTGCACCGCGAGAGCAACCCGACCGATGAAACCTCAGTTGCCGTCATCGCCCGGTTCGGTGGCGGGACTCCGACGGTGAACGTCGAGCAACCCCCGCCATCACACCGGGGGTGAGACGGACATTAGGTCATCGAACAATCTGTCGATAGCCTGTGAGTAGTTCCGAGCCCTCCTCGAACGTGGCGACACGCTCTCCGCGCCCGAGGGGGGTGCACACCGAGTCCCCCGGCCCAGGGCCGGCAGCGGACGCCCTCAGTGGGCGGTGGTGCGGTACTTCCCCTGGAAGAACAGCAGCGGGTCGTCGCCGTCGGTGTTGGCGAGGTCGAGGACCCGCCCGATCACGACGTAGTGGTCGCCGGCCTCGTGCACGGAGTGGATGGTGCAGTCGAGGTGCGCCAGGGTCCCGTCCAGGATCGGCGACCCGGTGGCTTCGGACGGCGACCACGCGACGTCCGCGAACTTGTCGACGCCGCGGCTGGCCATCGCGTTCGACAGGTCGGCCTGGTCGGCAGCCAGGAAGTTGACGCAGAACCTGCCGGAGCGCTGGATCAGTGGCCAGGCGCGCGACGTCTTCGCCGGGATGAACAGCACGAGCGGCGGGTCGAGCGAGACGCTCGAGAACGACTGGCAGGTCATGCCGACGGGCTCACCGTTGCTCGTCGACGTCACGACGGTGACGCCGGAAGCGAAGCGGCCGAGCACGTCGCGGAATCGCCGGGCCGCCGCCTGGGCCTCGGGATCATCGGGGAGCGGAACATCCTCACCGGGCCGGAACTCGAAGTCGAACTCCGCGTCACCCAGCCAGGAGCTGATCAGCTCGGGGCTCGGCCAGGTCTCCCGGGCGTCGGGGCTCATTCCCTCCGGGATCTCCGGACTGCCTCCCGCGGCACCTGATGACATGGCGCCCACGCTAGCCATCAGCCGACGCCACCGAACGTGTGGCCCCAGTACGAGACGGCGGTGGACTCGCGAGCGACCCAGCGCGCGTCGTCGACCTGGAGACCCTCGGTGCCGAACTCGACGTCGAAGCCGCCCGGCGACCTGACGTAGAACGAGACCATCTCGTCGTTCATGTGCCGCCCGAGCGTGGCCGACAGCGGAGCCTGGTGCTTGCGCACCCGCTCCAGCGCGCGACCGACGTGGTCGAGCTTGTCCACCTCGAGCATGATGTGGACGCACTTGGACGCGTTCGGCATCGGCAGGAACGCCAGCGAGTGGTGCCGCGGGTTGACGCCGAGGAACCGCAACCAGACCTTCGAGCCCGGCTCCTTGCCCACGAACTCCCCCGGCATGCTCATCGAGTCGCGCAACCGGAATCCCAGCACGTCGGTGTAGAAGCGCAGCGCCTCCACGTCGTCGAGGACGGGTACGACAATGTGGCCCATGCCCTGGTCGCCGGTGACGAAGGTGGCGGCGTACGGCGTGACGACGGGTCGCGACTCGTAGCTGATGCCGTGGAAGAGCTCGAACACGTTGTCCCAGGGGTCCGAGAACCGGACCAGCTCCTGGACGCGGCGCTCGGCGAGCTCCTCCGTGGTGCCCTCCTCGAACGGGACGCCAGACTTCTGCAGGTGCTCGCGAGCCTCCTGCAGGGCCCGGTGGTCGGCGAGCTCCCAGCCGGTGGCGGAGAGCTGGTCGACGTCGGACGGGAAGACCACGAGTCGTGCCGAGACCTGGTCGATGCGGTAGTAGAGGTTCGCGGGGTCCGGGCCACGGCCCTCGGCGAGGCCGAGGACCTTGCCGGCGAACACCTTCCACTGCTCGAGGTCCGTGCTGGCCACGCGCACGTAGCCCATGGACCGAATGTCGATGCTCATCGCGCACTCTTTCGGTCGTCGACCTTGTCGAGACGCTCGACGTGGCGAGCCAGGAAGGCCGTCGCGACCTCTGCGAACTCGTCCGCCGCCTCGATCTGGGCCCAGTGCCCGCAGTTCGGGAAGACGTGCAGGGACGCCTTCGGGATCAGCTTGAGTCCGACCATCGCGCCGTCGAGCGGGTTGACGCGGTCCTCACGTCCCCACGTCAGGAGGGTGTGCTTGCGGAGCGTGTGCGCCTCACGCCAGAGCAGGCCGTCCTCGGCCGTGTCCGGATTCCAGAACGACATGCCCATCGCGCGCATCGCGTCCTGTGCCCCCGGCGCGGTCGCGTCCGCGAACCGCTCCTCGACGAGCTCGTCGGTGACCAGCGACTGGTTGACCACCATCGTCGAGATGAACGCCCGGAGCGCCTCGCGGCTCGGGTTGGCGCTGAAGTCCATCAACCGCTGCACGCCCTCGGTGGGGTCGGCGTGGAAGAGGTTGAGCGACAACCCTCCCGGCCCCATCAGGACCAGCCGACCGACCCGGTCCGGATAGCTCAGCGCGAGCCGCATGGCCGTGCCGCCGCCGAGGCTGTTGCCGAGCAGGTGCACCCGCTCGATCCCCAGCTCGTCGAGTAGGCCGACCACGTGGTCGGCGGAGTGCCGGAAGTAGTTGCCGACGACCGGCGGCTTGTCCGATGCCCCGAACCCGGGCTGGTCCACGAGCAGGGTTCGGAAGTGCGGGGCGAAGCGCGGCAGCGCGGCCGCGAAGTTCGACCACGCCGAGGCGCCGGGACCCCCGCCGTGCAGCATCACGAGGGGCAGCCCGCCTCCTGCAGGAACCTCGGTGGTTGCGGAGGTTGCGCCGGCAACCGTCTCGAGACCCGGCCCGGCCTCGTAGTAGTTGAGGGTGATGTCGCGGGCCTTGGCGGACCGGCGGACCGACTCCTGGTCGAACGGGGCGGGTGTGTCCACTCTCAGTACATCCCCGGGTCGATCTTGTGGCCGAACTCGTGGGCGCCGTACATCTGCAGGGCGCGCTCGGGGTCGTTGGCGGCGTGGACGCGGCCGGCGTGGGCGTCGCGCCAGGCCCGCTGCAGGTAGGTGCCCTCGGCGAGCGCACGGCCACCCGAAGCCTCGAAGAGCGCGTCGATCGCGTCGATCGCGCGCTGGCTGCCGATGACCTGGTCGCGGCGGACCTTCAGGCGCAACCCGAGCGGGATCTTCTCGCCCCGCTCGACGTGCGCGATCTCCTCGCGGATGTTGTTGGTGAGCAGCGCCCACGCGGCGTCGATCTCCGAGGATGCCCGCGCGATACGGACCGCGGAGAACGGGTCGAGCGACGCCTTCTCGCCGAGGTACGCCGCACGGGTGCGCTTCTGCTGCATCTCGACGTGCTCGGTGTAGGCGCCCATCGCCATCCCGATGATCGGCACCGTGATGGTGCCGGTGAAGATCGAGTGGAACGGCAGCTTGTAGAGGTCGGAGGTGTTCTGCTCCTGGCCCGGGCCCCGGCACTGACCCGTCTCGCCCATGCTGAGCGTGAACGCCTCGGGGATGAACGCGTCCTCGACCACGATGTCGTTGGAGCCGGTGCCCTTGAGCCCGACCATGTGCCAGACGTCGACGATCGTGTACTTCTCGCGTGGCACCATGAACGTCTTGAAGTCGACGACCTGTCCCTCGGCGTTGAAGACCAGGCCGCCGAGCAGCACCCAGCTGCAGTGGTCGCAGCCGGACGAGAAGCTCCACTTGCCGGAGAGCGTGTAGCCGCCCTCGGTCTGCACGGCCTTGCCGGTCGGTGCGTACGACGAGCTCAGGCGGGTGCTGGTGTCCTGACCCCAGACGGCCTGCTGGGCCTCGTCGGCGAACAGGGCGACCTGCCACGGGTGCACGCC
>JAOPXC010000060.1 GCA_025965335.1 Nocardioides sp.
GCGGTCTACACCGACTCGCTGGTCGCCGTGAACGGCAACTACGACGACGTCAACAAGCTCGCCTCCGAGATCGCCGGCGAGGAGGAGGGCTGGGCGTTCGTGAACGTCAACGTCCGCCCCTACTACGCCGAGGGCTCCAAGACGCTGGGCTACGAGATCGCCGAGCAGCTCGGCTGGCGGCTGCCCGAGCAGATCGTCATCCCGGTGGCATCCGGCTCCCAGCTGACCAAGGTGCACAAGGCGTTCCAGGAGCTGATCAAGCTCGGCCTCGTCGAGGACAAGCCCTACAAGGTGTACGGCGCCCAGGCCACCGGCTGCTCGCCGGTGTCGGTCGCCTACAAGGCCGGCGTCGACGCGATCCGCCCGGTCAAGCCCGACACGATCGCCAAGAGCCTGGCCATCGGCAACCCCGCGGACGGCGTCTACGTCCTCGACATCTGCCGCGAGACCGGCGGCGCCGTCGAGGACATCACCGACGACGAGGTCCGCGAGGGCATCGTGCTGCTGGCGCGCACGGAGGGCATCTTCACCGAGACCGCCGGTGGCACCACGGTCGGCGTGCTCAAGAAGCTGGTCGACACGGGCCAGCTCGACACCTCGCTCGAGACCGTCGTCATCAACACCGGACACGGACTCAAGACCCTCGACGCCGTCTCGGACCGTGTCGGTCCCGTGGCGACCATCGACCCGTCGTACGACGCCTTCGCCGCCACCGGCCTGGCCTGACCATCACGAGGAGCTCCGCCCGCATGAGTGTTTCCGTCCGGATCCCCACCATCCTGCGCACCTACACGGGCGGTGAGTCCGAGGTCAGCGCCGCCGGTGCGACCCTGTCCGCCGTGCTCGACGACCTCGAGGCGAAGTACTCCGGCATCAGGGGCCGGATCCTCGACGACAAGGGCGAGCTGCGCCGCTTCGTGAACGTCTACGTCGGCAACGAGGACGTGCGCTTCCTGGACAACCTCGGCACCGCCACGCCGGACGGCACCCAGATCTCGGTGATCCCGGCCGTCGCCGGGGGCTGAGCTCCGGACACCGGGACCCGGGTGCGGCCGCCCGGTGTTACAGGCGGTTCAACCGGTCGCGGCGCTCCTGCAGGTGGGCCCGCTCGGCCTCGTTGACGCACAACCCGATGGCCTCGGCGTACGCCGCCCGCGCGGCCTCGGGCTGGCCGGCCCGAGCCAGCAGCTCGGCCCGGGCGGCGGGCAGCCGGTGCCCGGGCAGCGCGAGTCCCTCGAGCAGTCGCAGCCCCGCGTGCGGGCCGTCGGCCTCGGCCACCGCGACCGCCCGGTTCAGCCGCACGACCGGCGAGCCGGTCAGCTCGTCGAGCTCGCGGTAGCGGTCCGCGATCCGCGACCAGTCCGTCTGCTCGGGCGTGCGCGCGATCGCGTGCTCGGCCGCGATGAGTGCCTGCAGCAGGTACGGCGTCGAGGGTGCCGAGACCAGCGGCGTCAGCAGCGCGAGCGCCTCGGCCTCCTCGTCGCGGTGCCACAGCTCGCGGTCCTGGTCGGGCAGCAGCACCAGCCGTCCGTCGCGGACCCGCGCGTCGCGCCGGGAGTGCTGGATCAGCATCAGGGCCAGCAGGGCATCGAGCTCGGGGTGACCCGGGAAGGCGGGCGGGAGCAGGCCCCGCAGCACCCGCACCAGTCGGATCGCCTCGGCCGCGACGTCGGCGCGCAGCACGTCGGTGCCGGAGCCGGGCGCGTAGCCGGCGGTGAACGCCAGGTAGGCGACGTCGGCCACGACGCCGACCCGGCCCTCGAGCTCGGGCCCGGACGGCACCGCGAAGGTCTCGTCGGCGAGCCGCTTGCGGGCCCGGGTCAGCCGGGCCGCCATCGTCGCGGTGCTGACCAGGAACAGTCGGGCGATGTCCTCGGTCGGCACGCCGAGGACCAGGCGGAGCGTCAGCGCGGCGGCGGCCTCGGGCGGCAGCGCCGGATGGGCGCAGAGCAGCACCAGCCGGAGCCGCTCGTCGACCACCACCTCGCCGGCATCGGCCATCGTGCCCTGCGCCTCCTCGGTCAGGCCGGCCTCGACGGCCAGCAACGGGAGCTTCCGGACCGCGACCGCCTCGGCGCGGAGCCGGTCGACGATGCGGCGGCGGGCCGCCGTGAGCAGCCACGCCGGCGGGTTGGTGGGCACCCCGTCGGCGGGCCAGGTCCGCGCCGCCGACTCGAACGCGTCGGCCAGGCCGTCCTCGGCGAGGTCGAGCCGGCGGTACTGCGCGACGAGCAGGGCCAGCAACCGGCCCCACTCCTCGCGCAGCAGCGACTCGACCTCGCTCACGCCCGGCCGCCCGACGTCATTCGAAGGGCACGTCGATGATCGGACGGACCTCGACGGTGTACGCCGGGGGCAGCAGCCGCGCGAGCTCGACGGCGGTGTCCCGGTCGGGAAGCTCGACGAGGTAGAAGCCGCCGGTCTGCTCGACGGTCTCGGCGTACGGTCCCTCGGTCGCCGGCCGATCCCGGCCCGGGCGCAGGGTGCGGGCTTCGGCGGTCGAGGCCAGCGCCTCGCCGCCGAGCACGGCGCCACGTCCGCGAACCGCTTCGGTGTACTGGCGGAAGCAGTCGAAGACCGCCTGCCGATCCGCGTCGCCCGACCGGTCCCAGCGGCCGAAGTGGTCCTCCTCTGCCATCAGGACCAGGAACTTCATCAGGCGTCGCCGGTGTGGCTGACGGTGCCGCGGACCTCGACCGCGCCCTCGGCGCCGGCGAGCACCCCGCAGACCTGCAGCAGGTCGTCGAGGTCGTCGGTGTCGACGACGTAGTAGCCGGTCACCTGCTCGACACTCTCGGCGTACGGCCCGTCGGTGATCTGCACCCCGCCGTCGGACATGCGCACCGTGTGCGCCGCACGGGAGTTCTGCAACTCGTTGCCGCCAGCGATCTTGTGGCCGCGCTCCTCGAGGAGCTTCGCGAACTCACCGTGCTTGGCGTACATCGCCTGCCGGTGCTCCGCGCTCGCGGACTCCCAGACGCTCTCGTCGCCGGGTAGGAGGATGACGTACTCGGTCATGGTGGATCCCTTCGTTCGGTGTGAGTCTGTCACCGGGATGACGGATGGGGACCCGCGAAATCGACACGGGGCCACGGGAACTTCGCGAATGCCCGTAACCCCTCGGCGCCGGACTTGTCCGTTAGGGTCTGCGCGACCCCTTCAGCGCCGCACCGAGGAGCCGTAGTGACCGCGAGTCCCGCCGTCGACCTGTATCTCGACGTGATGGTGAAGATGCTGACCCGCTACGGCTTCGAGGGGCGCAACGTCACCGTCAAGCTCCCCCCGCGCTCCTACGAGTCCTACCTGTGGGACCTGACCCGCGGGGCGATGAGGGGGCGCGACATCCGGATGGTCGAGGCCGCGGAGTTCGACGCCGCCCGCCGCGAGGAGGGCAAGGACTGGCCGGCCGACGCCGAGACCATGATCGGCATGAAGCGGATGGCCAACGTCCGTGCTGCCGTGGAGAGCGTCATCGCCGACGGGGTCCCCGGCGACCTGATCGAGACCGGGGCGTGGCGCGGGGGCGCCACCATCTACATGCGCGCGATCCTCAAGGCGTACGGCGAGACCGGACGCACCGTCTGGGTGGCCGACTCGTTCGAGGGCCTGCCGGCGTTCGACGGTCGCTACGAGGCCGACGCCGGCGACCAGCACCACACCCGCGACGAGCTCGCCATCTCCGTGGAGGAGGTGCAGGACAACTTCCGGCGCTACGACCTGCTCGACGACCAGGTGAAGTTCCTCGTGGGCTGGTTCTCCGACACCCTGCCGACCGCCCCCATCGAGAGGCTCGCCGTGCTCCGCCTCGACGGCGACATGTACTCCTCGACCATGGACGCGCTCGACGCGCTGTACGACAAGGTCTCGCCGGGCGGCTACGTCCTCGTCGACGACTACGGCGCCGTGCCCGCCTGCGCCAAGGCGATCCACGACTTCCGCGACACCCACGGCATCACCGACCCGATCGAGGAGATCGACTGGGCCGGCGTCTTCTGGAGGAAGTCACGATGATCGCCCCACGAAATTCCTCGCTGCGCTCCC
>JAOPXC010000076.1 GCA_025965335.1 Nocardioides sp.
GGGAATGGGCTCGGCGTGGACGTCGCGGTCACGGACCTCGGCCACCGCGCCGGTGCGCAGCGCGATCTCGCGCGCGATGACCGTCAGCAGGTAGGTGACCGTCGCGGCCACGAGGAAGACGAGGATGTACTCGCGCACGCTCCGGCGCCTCTCAACCCTCGTCGGTGAGGGTCGCGTCCAGGGGTTCGAGGAGTGCGTTCAGCTGCTCGAGGGACAGCGCCCCCTGCCGCAGGACCCGGCCCTGGCTGCCGGTCACGTCGACGATGGTGGACGCCTGCCCGCCGGGCGACTCCCCCGCGTCGACGATGACCTCGACCGCGTCGCCCAGCATCTCCGCGGCCTGGTCGGGATCGAGGGCCGCGGGCATGCCGGTGATGTTGGCCGAGCTGACGGCGAGGGGACCCGTCCGCTCGAGGATCTCGAGGGCGATCTCGTGGTCCGGCATCCGGACTGCAACGGTGCCCCGCGTGTCACCGAGGTCCCACTGGAGGGACGTCTGCTGATGGCAGACCAGCGTGAGTGGTCCCGGCCAGAATGCTTCGATGAGTGCGCGGGCGTAGCCCGGGATCCGGATCGCGAGGGCGTCGATGGTGGTGGCACTGCTGACCAGCACCGGCGGGGGCATCTCGCGTCCCCGGCCCTTCGCCTCCAGCAGGCTCCGGACGGCCTTCGGGTCGAACGCGTCTGCGCCGATGCCGTAGACGGTGTCCGTCGGCAGGATCACGAGCTGGCCACGCTGCACCGCCAGGCTGGCGGCCTCGATCGCGGCCTCTCGCTCGTCGTCGGTGCCGGTCGGATAGCGCTCTGTCACCGGGTCATCTTTGCAGTCGGGCGGTCAGAAAGCGCGGCCGCCCCACGAGGTCCCGGTGGTCGCGCACCTCGGTCCAGCGACCGGTCGAGGAGAAGACCGCCGGGGCCGACGACCCCTGGGCATCGGCATGCTCGGCACCCACGACCCCGCCCGGTCGCAGCAACAACGCCGCGCGACGCTCGAGCACCCGGATCGCGTCCAGTCCGTCGGCGCCCGAGAAGAGGGCCAGGTGCGGATCGTGGTCGCGCGCCTCGGGCGCGACGGACTCCCACGCCTCGAGGGGGATGTACGGCGGATTGCAGGCGATCACATCGACCGAGCCGGCCAGGTCGTCGAACGCCGTGGCCATGTCGCCCTGCCGCAGGTCCACCCCGGTTCCAGCCAGGTTGCGGCCCGCCCAGGCGTGCGCCGGCTCATCCAGCTCCACGGCGTGCACGATCGCGTCCGGCACCTCGTCGACGATCGCGCGGGCGATCGCCCCGGAGCCGGTGCACAGGTCGACGACGACCGGCCGGTCGAGCGCCGACGCCTGCTCGATCGCCCAGCCGGCCAGCAGCTCGGTCTCCGGACGCGGGACGAAGACACCCGGTCCGACCCGGAGCTCGACGTGCCGGAAGTGAGCCACGCCGAGCAGGTGCTGCAGTGGTTCGCGCCCGGCGCGGCGGGCAACGAGACCGTCGTACTGCTCGAGGCGGTCGGCCGCGACCTCGTCCACCAGCACGAGCTGGGAACGGGAGGTGCCGAGCACGTGCGCGAGGAGCTCCGCGGCGTCGTACGCGGGGCTGGCGACGCCGGCGGCGGCGAGCCGCTCGCAGGCCGCGGCCAGGACCTCTCGCCTCGCCGTCACGTCTCCAGGGCCTCGAGTCGGTGGGCGAGGTCGGCGTCGACGTTGGCGGCCAGCACCGGCTGCAGATCGCCGTCGAGGACCTGGTCGAGGTTGTAGGCCTTGTAGCCGGTGCGGTGGTCGGAGATCCGGTTCTCCGGGTAGTTGTAGGTGCGGATCCGCTCCGAGCGGTCGACGGTGCGCACCTGGAGGCGCCGGGCGTCACTGGCCTGAGCGGCGGCGGCTTCCTGCGCCGCGGCCAGGAGCCGGGCGCGGAGGATGCGGAGCGCCTGCTCCTTGTTCTGCAGCTGGCTCTTCTCGTTCTGGCAGCTGACCACGATGCCGGTGGGCAGGTGGGTGATCCGGACCGCCGAATCGGTGGTGTTGACGCTCTGGCCGCCGGGGCCGCTGCTGCGAAAGACGTCGATGCGCAGGTCGTTCTCGTCCAGCTGCACGTCCACCGCCTCGGCCTCCGGCAGCACGAGAACGCCCGCGGCGCTGGTGTGCACGCGTCCCTGCGACTCGGTGACGGGCACCCGTTGGACGCGGTGCACTCCACCCTCGAACTTCAGCAGCGCGTACGGCGCCTCGCCCGGTTCGGAGCTCCCCCTGGCCTTGACCGCAACGGTGACGGACTTGTAGCCGCCGAGGTCGGACTCGTTCGCGTCGAGGATCTCGACCTTCCACCCGCGCGCCTCCGCGTACCGGGTGTACATACGCAGCAGGTCGCCGGCGAAGAGCGCGGACTCCTCGCCGCCCTCACCGGACTTGACCTCGAGGATCGCGTCCTTGCCGTCGGCGGGGTCGCGCGGCACGAGCAGGCGCCGCAGCCGCTCCTCGGCCACCCCGCGCCGGGTCGTGATCGCCTCCGCCTCCTCGGCGAACGCCGGGTCCTCGGCGACCAGCTCTCGGGCGGCGCCGAGGTCCTCGTCGTACTGCTTCAGCTCGCGCCAGGCGCCGATGATGGAGGAGAGCTCGGCGTAGCGCTGGTTGAGGCGCTTGGCCAGGCGGGCGTCCGCATGCGTCTCCGGTGCCGCGAGCCGCTGCTCGAGCTCGGCGTGCTCGGCCAGGAGCCCCTCGACGGCCTCGAACATCTGCGGCTCCTGGGCTACTGGTGAGCTGGCGTGGTGGGGACAAATCACGTACGCCGGCGCCGCAGTCTCCTGCGGGCGCCGGCGTCGGGTGACAGCTACTTCTGGTCGGCCTTCTTGGCGTAGCGGGCCTCGAAGCGGGCCACGCGGCCGCCGGTGTCGAGGATCTTCTGCTTGCCGGTGTAGAACGGGTGGCACTGCGAGCAGACGTCGGCGTGGAGCTTGCCGGACGTGGCCGTGGATCGGGTGACGAACGACGCGCCACAGGTACAGGTGACCTGGGTGTCGACGTACTCCGGGTGGATGTCCTTCTTCATGGTGTCCTCATGTTCTCTCAGGAGTCGCCGGGTCGCCGCCGCTTGCTGCGGACGACGTGAACCGGAACCAGCGCACAAGTGTGCCACTGACCTGAACGCAGGGGTAATCGGCGTTGTTCCCGCTGGCACGCCTAGCGTACGACGGCGAT
>JAOPXC010000098.1 GCA_025965335.1 Nocardioides sp.
CAGCTTGCCGGCGTCCAGTGGCACCCCGAGGTTTTGCACACCGAGCACGGCCAGGCCGTCCTCGAGCACTTCCTCCACGACATCGCCGGGTGCCGGGCCACCTGGACGATGGTCAACATCGCCGAGGAGCAGATCGAGGCGATCCGGACCCAGATCGGCGACCGCGGCCAGGCCATCTGCGGCCTGAGCGGTGGCGTGGACTCCGCCGTGGCCGCTGCCCTCGTGCAGCGCGCCATCGGTGACCGGCTCACCTGCGTGTACGTCGACCACGGGCTGATGCGCAAGGGCGAGACGGAGCAGGTCGAGCGCGACTTCGTGGCGGCGACCGGCGTCGACCTCAAGGTGGTCGACGCCGAGAAGCAGTTCCTCGAGGCGCTCGCCGGGGTCAGCGACCCCGAGGAGAAGCGCAAGATCATCGGTCGGGAGTTCATCCGGGTCTTCGAGGCGGCCGAGGCCGAGGTGCTCGGCGCGGCCGCCGAGCAGGGCGACAAGGTCGCCTTCCTCGTCCAGGGCACGCTCTACCCCGACGTGGTCGAGTCCGGTGGGGGAGCGGGCACCTCCAACATCAAGTCCCACCACAACGTCGGGGGCCTGCCCGACGACCTCGAGTTCGAGCTGGTGGAGCCGTTGCGCACGCTCTTCAAGGACGAGGTGCGGCTGGTCGGCGAGCAGCTCGGCCTGCCCGCCGAGATCGTCCACCGGCAGCCGTTCCCCGGGCCGGGCCTGGGCATTCGCATCATCGGCGAGGTCACCCGTGAGCGCCTCGACATCCTCCGCGAGGCCGACGCCATCGCGCGCGAGGAGCTCACCCGCGCCGGCCTGGACCGCGACATCTGGCAGATGCCGGTCGTCCTGCTCGCCGACGTCCGCTCGGTGGGCGTCCAGGGTGACGGCCGGACCTACGGCCATCCCGTCGTCCTGCGCCCGGTCACGTCCGAGGACGCCATGACCGCCGACTGGGCCCGCCTGCCCTACGACGTGATGGAGAAGATCTCCACCCGGATCACCAACGAGGTCCGCGAGATCAACCGGGTCACCGTGGACGTCACGTCGAAGCCGCCGGGCACCATCGAGTGGGAGTAGGTCTCAGGCCGTGAGCTTCTCGAGCGGCGCCATCACCTCGTCGCGGAACCGCGCCATGCCCTCGTCCTTCTGGTCGATGTTGGCGCTCAGGCCGAAGTAGTACGCCCAGGGCATCGTCATGACATCGGTGACGCCACCCTCCTCCGCGCGCACGAAGTGCTCGGGCAGGAAGGCGTCGGTCAGTGCGGTGATGAACGAGAAGTCCCGGTCGTTGCCGACCTCCGCGCGGATCTCGCGCAGGCGCGTGGCGTGCCCGATCGCCTCGTCCACGGTGTACAGGTCGCCGATCCAGCCGTCGTGCTTGGCGGCGCGGGCGAAGGCGATCTCGGAGAGCCCGCCGACGAAGATCGGGATGCGCTCGGTCGGGTTCGGCTTCATGGTCAGCTTCGGGGCGTTGTAGAAGGCGCCCTCGAACTCCACCCACTCCGACTCCCACAGCTCCTTCATCAGCGCCAGGCCCTCGTCGGTGCGCTTGCCGCGGGTCCGGAAGTCCTGCCCGAGGAGCTCGAACTCCTCGAGGCACCACCCGATGCCGATGCCGAGGCTGACCCGGTTGCCCGAGAGCACCGCCGCCGTGCCGACGGTCTTGGCGACCTGGAACGGGTTCCGCATCGTCGGGACGTAGACGGAGGTGAAGAAGCGCAGCCGGGTCGTCACGGCCGCGAGCGCACCGACGAGCACCCAGGGATCGGGCCACTCGGCGGAGAACTCCCAGCGTCGGGCCCCGTCCGGCGTGTACGGGTACGGCGTGGCCAGCGTCTCCAGGTCCACGACGTGGTCGGGGATGGCGATCGAGTGGTAGCCGAGCTCGTCGGCCGCCCGGGCGATCGGGAGCTGCTGGTCGACGGGGACGAAGGCGGTACTGATCGAGAAGCGCACGGGGGCACTCTAGAACGTGTTCTCGTTTTGTCCACGCCGACCGCTCGAACGGACCCCTAGGGTGGCCCCATGGCGCGAGCACTCCATCACTTGGACCTGTGGGTGAGCGACCCGAGCGTGGCCGCCACCGAGTGGGCGTGGGTCCTGGGCGAGCTGGGCTGGGAGGCGGACGGCGACTCGTCGTGGGCGCACCCGGACGGCACCTACTTCTTCCTGGAGCGCTCGGCGGACCAGGTCGACGAGGCGCACGACCGCCTCCGCCCGGGAGTCAACCACTTGGCTCTCAGCGTCCAGAGCCGAGCGACCCTCGACCGGATCCGGGCGGAGTCGTCCGCGCACGGGTGGCACGAGCTCTTCGCCGACCGCTACCCGCACGCGGGCGGCGACGAGCACACCGCGCTCTACCTCGAGAACTCCGAGGAGTTCGAGCTCGAGATCGTGGTCGACAGCCCGGCGACCGCTACTTGAAGATGCTGTAGCCACCCGGCCCGACGGCGAAGCCGACGATGATCAGGACGATGCCCCACAGGAGCTCGCCCTTGAAGAGCTGGACGATGCCGGCGATCACGAGGATCACGGCCAGGACCCAAAGCAGGAAGAGCACGGGGATTCTCCGTTCTGGCGTCCTCCGGGAGGTGGACGAGCGTGATTCGTAGATACCCGTCACCGGGCGGCTTCATGCGTGCTCGATGACCAGCTCGGTGCGTTCGGCCGCGAGGAGTACGGCGCCCACGAGACTGGCGCGCTCGCCCAGCTCGCTGGCCAGCACGGGGGTGAGTGCTGCGGAGTCGAGGGCGTGCCGGCGCAGCCCGATCCGCGCCGACTCCAGGAGTAGCTCGCCGGCCCGTGCCATGTCACCGCCGATGACGACGATGGCCGGGTTGAGCAGGTTGACGATGTTGGCGAGTCCCCAGCCGAGATGCAGGCCCGCGTCCTCGAGGGCCCGCTGCGCCGAGACGTTGCCGCGGTGCGCCGCGGCCACGATGTCGTCGAGGGTCGCGTCGGGGAGCTGACCGGCCAGCATCGCCTGGACGGTCCCGGTGGAGGTGTAGGCCTCCAGGCAGCCGCGGCTGCCGCAGCGGCAGAGCGGTCCCGTCTCGTCGAGCGTGAGATGGCCGATCTCCCCGGCCGTCCCGCCGGCGCCGTGGAACAGCTCGTTGTCGATGATGATGCCGGCCCCGACACCGGACGAGATCTTCACGAACACCGAGCTGTCATGACCGCGCCCGACGCCGTGGCGATGCTCGGCGAGCGCGCCGAGGTTGGCGTCGTTCTCGACGTGGACCGGGATACCGAACCGCTCCTCGGCCGCCAGCCGCGTGTTCACGCCCTCCCAGCCCGGGAAGATCGCGGACGAGCGGACGACCTCGTTGGTGACCGGTGCGGGCAGGCCCAGCCCGATGTGCCGGACGGCGCCGTGCTCGATCGACATGGCCTCGAGCATCGACCAGGCGAGGTCGAGGGCCTCGACGTGCTGGTGTGCGGTCTCCAACAGCCGTCTCTCCTCGGCGATCAGGCGGCCGGTCAGGTCGCCGATCGCCACCGCGACGTGGCTGTGGCCGAAGTCGACACCCGCCACCGTTCCCGCGGTGCGTGCCAGCCGCACCGACGACCCACGCCGGCCGCTGCCCGGGTCGGTCTCGACCAGGCTGGAGGCCGCGAGCTCGCGCACGATGTTGGACACCGTCGCCGGGGCCAGACCGGTCGCCCGGGCCAGCTCGGCCTGCGTGAACGTGCCCTCCTCCGCTCCCGCGACACCGGCGCCGCCGCCGGCGCGCAGCACGTCCAGCACCCGGTGCTGGTTTGCGGTGCGCAGCGAGGAGGTGGACCCGGGAGAGGGGTCGGCGCGTGTGGGACGCATGGACCGAACTGTGCAGGTCGGAATCCTTGTGGTCAAGGTGTGACGGAAAACTTGTTGATAAGACCGTTATAGGGTTTTTTACGTTCACTTCTTGACGACAAGCAAGTGACGGTCAACACTCGACCCAGTACAGCCCGGGCACCCGCCCGTTCGCATCCGAGGAGAGACATGTCCACATCACTGCACCGTCTGGCAGCCCTTGGCGTTGCCCTCATGGTCGGCACCGGCGGGCTCGCCGCGTGTAGCGACAACAGCCCCAGCTCCACTCCCAGCGGCAGCGGCGGGAGCAGTAACGCGGCCGGGATCACGGCCGCCTGCAAGCTCGACAGCCCGCCCACCAGCAGCGCCTCCGCCCCGCCGACCGGCGGTACGCCGGGCCAGGCCTCCGGCAAGGTCGGCGTGATCCTGCCCGACACCACGTCCTCGACGCGCTACACCCTCTACGACAAGCCACTCCTTCAGAAGTCGCTCTCGGAGGCCGGGATCACACCCGACATCCAGAACGCCGGCGGTAGCACCAGCAAGTTCGCGGCGATCGCGCAGAGCATGATCGGTGAGGGCGTCAAGGTGCTGATCATCGACTCCATCGACGCTCCCTCCGGGGCCGGCGTGGAGCAGGAGGCGGCGGCAGCCGGCGTGAAGGTCATCGACTACGACCGAGTGAACCTGGGCGGCACCGCGCCCTACTACGTGTCCTTCGACAACCAGGACGTGGGCCGGCTCCAGGCGCAGACCATGATGGACTGCCTCGACGCGCAGGGCGTGACGAACCCGAAGATCATCATGATGGATGGCGGCACCGACGTGGACAACAACGCCGTCCTCTTCGCCAAGGGTGCCCACGAGGTGCTCGACCCGCTGCAGTCCGCCGGGAAGCTGACGATCGTGTCCGAGTCGACCGTCAAGGGCTGGAATGTCGAGGAGGCCGCCCCGACGTTCACCCAGGCTCTGACCGCGGCCGGTGGCCAGGTCGACGGCGTCGTCGCCGCCAACGACGACATCGCCAACGCTGTCATCGGTGTCCTCAAGGGCTCCGGCCTCAACGGCCACGTGGTCGTCACCGGACAGGACTCCGGCGTCCAGGGGCTGCAGAACATCGTGACCGGGCAGCAGAGCATGACCGTGTTCAAGAACGTGAAGCTCGAGGCCGCGGCCGCCGCGGAGCTCGCCATCGCGCTGATCCAGGGCACCGACCCGGCGACGGCCGGACTCACCCTGAGCCCGTTCGACGACCCGCAGGCGCCCAACCACAAGCTCCAGGCCCTGCTGCTTCCCGCCCAGGTCATCACGCAGGCCAATGTCCAGGATGTGATCGACGCGGGTGCGTTGACGGCCGCAGAGATCTGCAAGGGCATCGAGAGCGACTGCACGTCGCTGGGTATCTCCTGATTGACACCGCCTGAACCGCGGATGATGCTGACGATGGCCGGGCCGCCCGGCCCGGCCATCGCCGGATCAGACCGCGCTCACGACAACTCCCATACCAACGCGAAGGTGGTGCTCACCGGTGGCCGAACCGATCCTCGAGATCTCCAAGCTGAACAAGAGCTTCGGACCGGTGCACGTGCTCCGTGACGTGGACCTCAACATCTACCCCGGCGAGGTGACCGCGCTCGTCGGCGACAACGGCGCCGGCAAGTCCACCCTCGTCAAGTGCATCGCGGGCATCAACAGCATCGACAGCGGCGAGGTCAGCTTCGAGGGACACCACGTCACTCTGAACGACCCACGCGTCGCGACGCGCCTGGGGATCGAGTTCGTCTACCAGGACCTCGCCCTGGCCGACAACCTCGACATCACCCAGAACATGTTCCTCGGCCGGGAGATCCGCCGGTTCGGGATGCTCGCCGACGGCGAGATGGAACGTCAGGCCCGGGCTACGCTGAAGAGCCTCTCGGTCAGGACCGTCTCCTCGGTCCGCCAGCTGGTGGCCAATCTCTCCGGCGGTCAGCGGCAGACCGTGGCGATCGCCAAGGCCGTGCTGTGGAACAGCAAGGTGGTCTTCCTCGACGAGCCGACCGCGGCCCTCGGGGTGGCGCAGACCCGGCAGGTGCTCGACCTCGTCCGGCGCCTGGCCGACCAGGGACTGGGCGTCGTCCTCATCTCGCACAACATGAACGACGTCATGGAGGTGGCCGACCGGGTCGCGGCCCTCTACCTGGGACGCGTCGCGGCGGAGGTCTTGTCCAAGGACACGTCCACGACTCAGATCGTCGAGCTCATCACCGCCGGTCGCAGCGGCGACGTCGGCCTGGCCCCCGTCACCGCGAACCAGAACATCTGAGGAAGACCATGTCAGTCAGCAGCGAGACCGCAGCCATGCCGGAGCGGCAGAACGAAGATGACTCCAGCTTCTCGCTGGACGTGGAGCGCCAGACGATCGGCGGCGCGATCCGGTCCTACTTCGGGCGGCTGAGATCCGGGGATCCGGGCGCGCTGCCGTCGGTGCTCGGCCTCGTCGTCCTGGTCATCATCTTCAGCCAGGTCAGCAGCCGCTTCCTCTCGGCGAACAACATCGGAAACCTGCCGGGCCAGGGTGCGTACATCGCGGTCATCGGGATGGGCCTGGTCTTCGTGCTGCTCCTCGGGGAGATTGACCTGTCGGCCGGCACGACGGGCGGTATGTGCGCGGGGTTCGCGGCCCGATCGGTCTTCTCGGGCGACCTGCACAACGCGGTTCCAGGATTTCTCTGGTGGTCGCTCGTCATCGCCATGCTCGGTGCCATCGGACTCGCGATCTGGCTCAAGGCCTACAGCGCGGCCGTCGTGGTCGCCATCGGCCTGGTCCTGTTCGTGACGAACCTGGTCCAGCACGTCACCCTGGCCATCGTCGCCGCGGTCGCGCTCGGCGCCGCGGTCGGTGTCTTCACCGGCTTCATGGTCGCGAAGGTGGGCATCCCCAGCTTCATCGTCACCCTGGCGCTGTTCCTCGCCTGGCAGGGCGTCCTGCTCTTCGCCCTCAACTCCCAGCCGATCGGCACCACCAACTACAAGATCTGGTACAACCTCTCCAGCGCCAACCTCTCTCCCACGTGGAGCTGGGTCTTCACCCTGGTGGTTGTTGGCGGCTATCTGGGGTTCACGCTCTGGAAGTCGTTGTCGGCCCAGCGAGCGGGGCTCGCGCACGATGCGCTCAGCCTGGTGCTGGTGCGAGGCGGCATCGTCGCCGCCGTCGGCATCGTGGTGACCTTCCTGGCCAACCGCAACCGCAACACCAACCCGTACCTGGTGATCTCCGGGCTCCCCTGGGCGGCGGTGATTGCGATCTCGCTGATGATCGTGTGCACCTTGGCCCTCAACAAGACCACCTGGGGCCGCCACCTCTACGCCACCGGCGGCAACCAAGAGGCGGCCCGGCGGGCCGGCATCGACGTGGTCCACATCAAGGTCACCGCCTTCGTGCTGTGCTCGTCCCTGGGCGCACTCGGTGGTGTCCTGCTGGCCTCCTCCTCGCACTCCGTCTCGCTCGACCTGGGTGCGGGCAACATCCTGCTGTTCTCGGTCGCGGCGGCGGTCATCGGTGGGACGTCGCTCTTCGGCGGACGCGGCAAGCCGCGGGACGCTGTGATCGGCGCGCTCGTCATCGTGATCATCCCCAACGGTCTGGGTCTGCGTCCCAACCTCGGCGTGCAGTACCAGCAGGTGATCACGGGCGCCGTGCTCCTCGCCGCGGCGGCGGTCGATGCGCTCTCACGAAAGCGGACCGCGCGCAACTGAGGCGGGCGACCCGCTCGCCCTGCTCCGGGGCCATCCGCCTGCTTCATGCACGGGTGGCCTCGGTCATTTTCTCAGCGGAGGCGGCGGCGGTTCGATGGAGGCGGTGGCCAGGAGGGGGAGGACGGCCGCGTCGATGTCCCGGACGATCTCGAGCAGGGCCTCGCGTAGGGCGAGGGCGGACGGGATCCGCTGCTCGGGATCCTTGTGCAGCGCGCCCGCCACTACCTCGTCGATGCGGTCGTCGACGGGCTCCCCGGTGCCGAGCCGGGGGATCGGCGAGTTGATGTGGGAGTTGATCAGCTGGAAGTCGGTGCCGCTGTAGGGCGGATCGCCGGTCAGCACGGCCCAGAGGAGGCACCCGGACGAGTAGACGTCGCCGCGCTCGTCGGCCGCGTGGCCGAAGTGACGCTCGGGGGCCAGGTACGCCGGGCTCCCGACCAGGGTGCCTGCGCGGGTCGGGCCCGGCTGGTTCTCGGCGTGGCCGTCCAGGGCGATGGCGAAGTCGCGCAGGTAGGGGATCAGGCCATCGGGGCGAATCCGGAGGAGCACGTTGCCGGGCCCCACGTCGCGGTGGATGATCCCGGCCGCGTGGGCGTCGGCGAGCGCCTCGCAGACCTGGGAGACCAGCAGCAGCGCGGCCCGGCGGTCGAGCGGGCCGTGGTGCTCCAGCCAGGTGCGCAGGTCTCCGTCGCGGAAGAACTCGGTGACGAGGTAGACCGTGTCGTCGTGCTCGCCGTACCCGTGGATGCCGACGATGCTGCGCGACCGGATTCGCGCGAGGACCGAGGCCTCGCGGGCGAACCGCGCGTGGAGGTCGTCGCGGTCCGGCAACGACGGCCGCACGACCTTGAGGGCCACCGACCGGTTGAGCACGTTGTCCAGGGCCTCGTAGACGACACCCGTGCCGCCGTGACCGATCGGGCGCACGATGCGGTAGCGACCGTCGTACTCGTCGTCGACCTTCGGATATCCCATTGCCCCCCTCGAGAATCGGCCCCCCGGGACCGGCCTTGCGGCTTGCCGGGACTTTACCCAGTGCGCTCGGGAACGCCGTACGTCGTGGTGCGCTCGCGCACCGGGCGGCCGATGCCGGCGCCGATGTCGGTGAGTTCCTCGACGGTCTTGGCCGAGCCGTGCTCGGACCCGGCCATCCGGGAAATGGTCTCCTCCATCAGCGTGCCCCCGAGGTCGTTCGCGCCCGCGCGCAGCATGTCGCGGGTGCCGTCGATCCCGAGCTTCACCCAGGAGGTCTGGATGTTGGGGATGCGGCCGTGCAGGAGGATCCGGGCCACGGCGTGCACCGCGCGGTTGTCGCGGTGGGAGGGTCCGGGTCGGGCGACGCCGGCGAGGTAGATCGGTGCGGAGTGGTGGACGAACGGGAGCGGCACGAACTCGGTGAAGCCGCCGGTCTCGTCCTGGATCCGCGACAGGACGCGCAGGTGCTGGACCCAGTGCCTCGGGTTGTCGACGTGGCCGTACATCATCGTCGAGCTCGATCGCAGCCCGACCCGGTGCGCGGTCCTGACGACGTCGATCCAGGTGCGCGTCGGCAGCTTGCCCTTGGTGAGCACCCAGCGGACCTCGTCGTCGAGGATCTCCGCCGCGGTGCCCGGGATCGTGTCGAGACCGGCCTCGCGGGCCTTGATCAGGAAGTCCTCGATCGACAGGCCGGTGCGGGCGGCGCCGTTGACGATCTCCATGGGGCTGAACGCGTGCACGTGCATGCCCGGCACCCGCTGCTTGACCGCGGCCACCAGGTCGAAGTACGCCGTGCCCGGCAGCTCGGGGTCGATGCCGCCCTGCATGCAGACCTCGGTCGCCCCGAGGGCCCAGGCCTCCTCGGCCCGGTCGGCCACCTGCGTCAGCGAGAGCGAGAACGCGTCGGCGTCGGTACGGCGCTGCGCGAACGCGCAGAACCGGCAGCCGACGTAACAGATGTTGGTGAAGTTGATGTTCCGGTTGACCACGTAGGTGACCTCGTCGCCCACGGTCTCGCGGCGCAGGTGGTCGGCCAGTCCGCACACCTGTTCCAGCTGCTCGCCCTCGGCGGTGATCAGGGCCAGCGCCTGCTCGTCGGTCAGGCCGGCGGGATCCCGCTCGGCGGCGGCCAGGGCGGCGGAGACGAGGCTGCCGGGGCCGGTGCTGCCGCCGGTGTGCGTGGCGGCCGCCTTGACCTCGTCCCAGTCGCCGTAGACGTCCTCGAAGTCGGAACGACGGTCCTCGGTGCGGCCCGTGGTGTCGACCTCGGTGTGCAGGTCGGTGCGGCCGACCCCGTCCCCCACGGTGGCGAACCCCCCGTCGGGCTCCTGCCACGGCAGGCCGGTGGGCCGTACGTCGGGCCGCGCGAGGCCGTCGTCGGCGGCCAGCGCCGCGACGTGCGCGGACACGCGGGGGTCCAGCCACGGTTCGCCGTGCCGGACGTACTCGGGGTGGACGGTCAGCCGGGCACGGAGCTCGAAGCCGCACGTGGCCGTGAGGTCACGCAGGCGCTCGAGCGAGGGCCACGGGCGTTCGGGGTTGACGTGGTCGGGTGTCAGCGGCGAGACGCCGCCCCAGTCGTCGACACCGGCCTCGAGCAGCGCCCGGCACTCCGCAAGGTCGACCAAATTCGGGGGAGCCTGCACGCGCGCCTTGGGACCGAGCAGCAGCCGGGTGACTGCGATCGCGGCGCGGTACTCGTCGAGCCCGAGGTCGTCGGCGTGCCTCATGGCTGTGTCGGGCTTGGCCCGGAAGTTCTGGACGATGACCTCCTGCACGGCGCCGTACCGCTTCGAGGTCGCGCGCAACGCGAAGATCGTCTCGGCCCGCTCCGTCAGCGTCTCGCCGATGCCGACCAGCAGTCCGGTGGTGAACGGGATTGACAGGCGACCGGCGTCCTCGAGCACCCGGAGCCGCACGTCGGGGTCCTTGTCGGGGGAGCCGTGGTGGGCCTCGCCCTTCTCCTCGAAGAGCCGCCGTGAGGTGGTCTCGAGCATCATCCCCATCGAGGGCGAGACCGCCTTGAGCCGGTTCATCTCCTCCCACGCCATCACGCCGGGGTTGAGGTGCGGCAGCAGCCCGGTCTCCTCGAGCACCCGGATCGCCATCGCGCGCACGTAGGCGAGCGTGGAGTCGTAGCCGGACTCATCCAGCCAGGCCCGCGCCTCGGGCCAGCGGTCCTCGGGGCGGTCGCCGAGCGTGAACAGCGCTTCGAGACAGCCGAGCTCCGCGCCCTGCCGGGCGATCTCGAGGATCTCGTCGGGGGAGAGGAACATCCCGTGACCCGCACGCGTCAGCTGGCCGGGTGACTCGACGAACGTGCAGTAGTGGCACCGGTCGCGGCACAGGCGGGTGACCGGGATGAAGACCTTGGGGGAGTAGGTGACGACACCCGGCCGGCCGGCCGCGACCAGGCCGGCGTCGCGGACCCGGGCGGCCGCGGCGCAGAGCCGGTCGAGATCCTCGCCCGTGGCCGCCAGGAGCGCGGTCGCCTCGGCCACGTCGAGCGCGGCCCCACGATCCGCGCGCGCCAGCGCGCGTCGCACTTGCTGGGGAGTGGGCTGCCCCGTCGTCTGCTCGGCCATCGCGTTCAGGCTAACCGCGAGTGGGCCGGGGAGATTCCCCGGCCCACTCGGTGGAACGTGTTCCAGCGTGTGGTCAGGAGCCGACCGAGACCCGCTCCTCCTTGCCGGCACTCTCCGGCGCGACCGCGTGGTCGCCCCGGTCGAGCTTGCTCGGCCACCAGATCCTGCTGCCGAGGTCCAGGTTGAGCGCCGTGACGAGCACCGACCTGACGATCATCGTGTCGAGGAGAACACCCAGGGCGACCGCGACCCCCAGCTCCACCAGGAACACGAACGGCAGGGTGGCGAGCACCAGGAACGTGGCGGCCAACACCAGACCCGCCGACGTGATCACCCCACCGGTCGACCCGAGCGCAACCAACGAGCCCGCCCGGGTGCCGCGGGTCAGGGTCTCCTCTCGCACCCGGGTCATCAGGAAGATGTTGTAGTCGATGCCGAGCGCGACCAGGAACACGAAGGCGAACAAGGGGAAACTGGCGTCGGTGCCGGCGAAGTCGAACACGTAGGTGAACAACAGCGACGACAGGCCCAGCGCGGCCCCGAACGAGAGCACGACCGTCGCCATCAGGATCAACGGTGCCGTGAGGGCCCGTAGCAGCAGGATGAGGATGGTCAGCACCACCAGGAGCACCAGCGGGATGATCAGCAAGTTGTCGTGGATGGACGCGGTCTTGGTGTCCAGGTAGAAGGCTGAACCACCACCCACCAACGCCGCGGCTCCCTCGACCGAGTGGGCCGCCGTGCGCGTCGCCTCGACGATGGTGAACGCGTTCTGGGAGGAGATGTCCGCCTTGATGGGAGCCTCGAAGTACGAGCGCCCGCCACCCAGCGACGTCGGGTCGGTCGTGCCGCCGAGACCGTCGACCCCGGCCACCGCCTGCTCGACCGCGTCGAGCTGGTCGTCGTTCGCCACCACCTGGACGGTGTTGGAGTTGTCGGCGAGGCCGTGGCCGGCGAGCAGCTCCTGGGCGATGATCGAGTCGAACTTCTCCGTGAAGGAGTCCTCCGTGGACAGGCCGGATGAGTCGAGCTTGAACATGCCGAGGCAGGCCACCAGAAGCACGATGGTCGTCCCGACCCAGATCACGCGCGGGCGCACGGCGATCCGCTTGCCGACGCGGGCCCAGAGCCCGGACTGGGTCGGCTCAGCGGTCCCGAACGCAGGACGGACCGGCCAGAACACCCACCGACCGCAGATGACCAGCAGGGCCGGCAGGAGGGTGACCATCACCAGGAACGTCACCGCGACGCCGACCGCGAGCACCGGCCCGAGGCTCGCCGTCGAGTTGAGGTCGGCGAAGGAGAGGCACATCAGGCCGATCACGACGGTCGCGGCGCTGGCCAGGATGGCCGGGGTCGCCCGGTGGAGCGCGAAGGCCATCGCCTCGTGGCGGTCCTCGTGGCGGCGCAGCTCCTCGCGGTAGCGGGCGACCAGCAGCAGTGCGTAGTCGGTGCCCGCGCCGATCACCAGGATGCTCAGGATGTACTGGCTCTGGTCGTTGACCGTGAGGTTGGCGTACTTGGCGAGCAGGTAGACGACGCCGGTCGCCATGAAGTTGGCGACGGCGGCGCACAGGATGGGGAGGATCCACAGCACCGGACTGCGGTAGGTGAACAGCAGGATGAGGACCACCACGCCGAACGTGATGAGCAGCAGGGTGACGTGTGAGCCGTCGAAGGACTTGGTGAAGTCGTAGGCCTGACCACCGAACCCGCCCACGTAGACGTCTACCCCGTCGATCGCGGAGAGCTCGTGGATCTTCTCGATCGGGGTGGCGATCTTGTTCCACCCCTCCTTGCCGAGGTTGAACGTGAAGTAGACGTAGGCGACCTCGCCGTCGGCCGAGACCAGCTCGGGGACATTGGCGCCCTGCGCCCGCAGGTCCGTGGCGGCGTTGGGCGTCAGCACGCCCGCGTCGGTGATGCCGTCGAGCTTGGCGATCTCCGCTGCCTGCTCGTCCATGGCGGCGAAGTCGCCCTCGGTCAGCCCACTACTTCGGTGGTAGGCCACGAAGGTGGGGATGTCATTGGGGCTCACCGCGTCGGCGAGCTGGTTGGACACCCGGGTCGATTCAGCCGAGGCAGGCACCCACGACGACTGCTCGTTGTCCTTGACGTCGCCCAGCTTTCCGCCGAGAGATCCGAGCGCTCCCGTCAGGATGATGACGGCGACGAGCACGATCCACTTGGTCACGCGGCCGGTCAGCTTGCCGGCGATCTGTCGGTGCATGAGAGGACTCCATCACGGTGCGGGGACATTCGGCATCGGGGTTTTCCCTGAGA